>MGQT01000077.1:4410-10855 GCA_001797935.1 Deltaproteobacteria bacterium RBG_16_54_18
TGTCTATGACAAAAATAACACGTATAGCCTGGAGAACTTCCGTAAATATTGTGGCCCTGATTATTACTGGTTCTCTCGGGGGAATAGCGCCTTTGTTGTATTGAACGATGCGCAATCGACCATATCAGATGAACAGTTTCGCTGGCTGGAAACGACCCTGCTGAACATGAGAGGGAGATTCAGCCATGTATTCGTCTTCACGCATGTTCCCCCCCTTGATCCTCGTCCAGGCAAGAGCTACTGCCTTCCGGAACCGATTGGCAAGAGATTTATGCAATTAATGGAAAAGTTTAAAGTCGATTATGTCATCAGCGGCCATATCCATTGCTATTTCAAGAAGGTCATCAATGGGGTAACCTACATCACTCTCCCCCCGGCAGGAGGAACACCGCGGTGTTCCCCTTTCTCTTATGGCTATGTAAGCATTGCCGTGCAAGGACAAAAGATTACAGACTCCATGATACAGGTGAAAAATAATTGGTGGCTTCAGTTAAAAGGCGATATACGATATGAACTTCGTGTCAGGAGTCCTTTTCTCCTTCCTTTATTCACCGTGGGTTTAGGTCAATCATACGTGTACGACCTCAGCCGCTGATCCCTTTTTCGGAATTGAAAAAAAGACAGAAACGACATATAATGAGCGGTCTTTAAAAAACTTAGTTTCACACAGATAAGGTATAGCTTATGTTGCGTCGAGAGATCTCTATAGTAATTCCAGTCTATAACGAACAGGAAAACATCCAACCCCTGATTGCAGAATTGCAAGAAGTATTACAAGGAATTCCAGATGCAGCCGAGATCGTTTTTGTCGATGACGGGAGTAATGATCGGAGCTTCGCGCTCTTGCGGGAAGCATCCACACGAGACCCTCGTATCCGGCTGATTCGATTCAGAAAAAACGCAGGACAAACAGCGGCCTTCGATGCCGGTTTTAATGCCGCACGGGGTACCATCGTTGTAACAATGGACGCTGATCTTCAGAATGACCCTCATGATATACCGCTCCTTTTGAAAAAAATTGGAAAGTTCGATGTGGTGTGCGGATGGCGGTATAAAAGGAATGATCCATGGATCAGGATCGTCTCCTCAAAAATAGCCAACTTTGTAAGGAATAAGATGAGCCAGGAGGAAATCATTGATACAGGCTGCTCTCTCAAGGCCTTTCGGAGAGAATGCGTGGAAAGCATGAAACTATTCAAGGGTATGCACCGGTTTTTTCCTACCCTGGCGAAGATGGAGGGCTTCACCGTAACACAAGTCAAGGTAAATCACCGCCCCCGCAGATTTGGAACGACCAAGTACACTATCACCAATCGAATCGTGCGGACATTCATTGATCTCTTGGTCGTCCGCTGGATGAAAAAACGCCATCTCAACTATGAGATAGTGGAGACCACCAGGTAAGATATGGCTGATCGTCGGCGGTGGTGGGATAAAGTTTTTTTCCGTTCCGAGGACGGATATGAGATGCTCTTTTGGTGCGTCGCAGGAGGTCTCTTCCTCTTTCATCTGCTTTATATATGGCTGACACCATTCGATCTCTCCCCTGACGAGGCCTACTACTGGGATTGGTCCCGCCACCTGGCGATGGGGTATTACAGTAAGCCACCCATGGTTGCGTGGCTCATCGCCTTATTCACCAAGCTCGGCGGAACCCATTCTTTTTTTGTCCGTGTCGGTGCAGCCCTGTTTTCGCTTGGAAGTACGGTAGTCCTTTTTTATCTCGGCAGGATCATGTTTAACGCGCGGACCGGATTATGGGCCGTTCTGATCGCCAATGCTACCCCTGGATTTGCCGTCGGCTCAGTCATCATGACCATTGATCCACCGTTAATTTTTTTCTGGGGGTTCACCATTCTGCTCTTGCAGCGCGCCGTTTCAAACAAGGGGAACGGTTATTGGTATATGGCGGGAATCAGCTTAGGGTTCGGGCTGCTTTGCAAGTACACGATGGTCGCCGTGGTCCCTTCGTTCTTGTGCTATCTCGTCTTCGCTCCCGGGAAGAAGAGGTGGTTACGACGCAGAGAGCCATACCTTTTTATCCTCATCGGGCTGCTCATGTTAGCCCCTACCCTTTACTGGAATTACAGTAATCAGTGGACTTCGGTCGCACAACCGGCCGGCCTGGTCGATAACCGCAATCTCAGTAGCTTTACAACGTTTCTCTGGTTTTTCGGGCCGCAGGCCGGCATCCTCTCTCCTCTTATTTTTCTCTTAGTGCTTTATGGGCTGTGGCAGGGGGGTATAAGGGCAATAGCCAACCGAGATGATCGCTACAGCTTTCTCTTCTGGCACGCCATGCCTCTATTCGCCTTTTTTCTCATATTAAGTCTTTTTTCGGTCTGTTATGTGAATTGGGCGGCCCCCGCCTATTTCACCGCCTTTATCCTGGCGGTAGCAGCGGTAGGGGAAAACAAGCGTTGGCGGATAAGAGTGAAGAAACGGATTTTATTTTGGGCGCTGTTAATAGGAATAATCACCTCTTCGTTGCTCTTTGCCATGGATAGGGCTCGGAAGGTAGCGGTGGCGTCAATCGATCTTTGGGCTAACATATCCGGGACGCAAATTTCGGGAGTGAAGGTAATTCCGGCGGAAAAATTTTTTTCCAATCGCTTGTTGGGATGGCGGGAGTTAGGGGCTGAGGTAACAAAGCTTCTCGATGCCGTGGGGCGAGAACATACCTTTCTTATCAGCTATAAAAGAGATTACGTCAGCGAGCTTGCATTTTATGTTCAAGGGAATCCATCGGTTTACCTCTTAAACCTCTCCGGCCGGATTGAAAGCCAGTATGACCTGTGGGAGGGGTTTGAGGATAAAGTCGGCTTTAACGCGCTCTATGTCACGAAGCTTGATCGCGACCCTCCGGAAAGTTTTGCCAGGGCTTTTGATTCCGTAACTGCAATAAAGACCATAAAGATCTATGTCGGGAAAGAAGTTATAAATGGTTTTTCTATATTCTACTGCCGCGGATTTCACGGACTTAAAGGAACATAACTCGACGCGGTGAGCACCAATGACAATTCACAGGGCTATTTTCCTACAAGCCCGGTACCTCCAAAACCAAGACGAACCAAAATCTCCTGTTCCTTGCTCTCCATTCGTGTTGCTTCTTCAGGAACGCCTTCATGGTCATAGCCCAGGAGGTGGAGGATCCCGTGAACGAGGAGTATCCCTAGATCTTCCTCGAGGGTGATCCCTGATTCATTGGCTTCCCGCTGGGCTGTCTCCGTCGATATGACAACATCCCCTAAGAGGGGGCCGTCACCCATGGGGAAAGCAAGGACGTTGGTGGGGTAATCGCGGGAAAGGTGGTCGCGATTGAGGTGCTGTATATCGTCATCATCGAGCAGCACGATGCTTAATTCGCCATCATGACACCCCAAGTCGCTTAATATCCTTTCGGCCATCTGTTTTGCCTTTTTGGGGCTTGCCCGTCGGTTCTTTTGACGATTTTGTACCACTACTTCCATTCGCCTTTCGCTCTCCTTCCAATTGAGGCTCTGGATACTCTATACGCTGGTGATGGATTGCATTAAGGACTAGAGTAAAGTTTTTTGCAATGGCATTGAGATCTTTTAAGGTCAACTCGCATTCATCGAGTTGTCCATCGATGAATATATCGTTAATGATCTTCTGCACCAGCCCTTGAATGCGGGCTGGAGTAGGATCGTCGAGGCTTCGTGAAGCAGCCTCCACGGCATCGCTGAGCATAACAAGTCCTGCCTCTTTGGTCTGCGGTTTTGGACCAAGATACCTGAAATCTCTCTCGTCTACCTCCTGCCCCCCCGGCTTCTCGTGCTCCTTAGCCTTTTGATAGAAAAAGTTGATGAGCCGCGTACCATGGTGTTGTTTAACAATATCGATGATTTTGTTTCCCAGTCTGTGCCCTTTCGCGATTTCTATCCCCTCTTTGACATGAGAAACAAGGATTAAACTACTCATGCTCGGCGTAAGCTTGTCATGCCGATTATTCCGGGTCATCTGGTTTTCGACAAAATACTGCGGCTTGGTGACCTTGCCGATGTCATGGTAGTACGCACTCACCCTCGCGAGCAATGGATTGACCATGATGACCTTTGCCCCGGCCTCTGCCAAATTTCCGACGATAATACTATGGTGATAGGTACCAGGCGCCCTCATGAGCAGTTCCTTCAATATCGGCTGATCCAGATTCGCCAGTTCGAGGAGTTTGATGTCCGTCGTGTAACCGAATATCGATTCCACGACCTGGGTTATACCCACCACGATGATGCCTGCGGCGATCCCTCCTACAAATCCCATGAAGAGACCATATACGACATCCGCCTCGAAGAACCGCGCCGTACTCATTCCCTGAAAGAAGATGAGCAGGAGATTGGTTAACCCGACCAGAAGACCGCCCTTTAACAGTCGCGATCGCTGCTCACACCGGGCAACGCTATGCGCACCCACGATGCTGCCGATAAGATAAAAAAAAGGAAGAAAAATTCCCTCGCCCACCATGAGGCCTGTCAAGAGACTTATAAAGATAGAATAGATCAAGGCTACTTCGGAATTAAGCACTATTCTGATAACCATAGCCCCTGCAGCTACCGGGATGAGATAATAGTAGGCGCTCAGGGGAACCCCCGGCAAAGAACCAGCTATGCCTTCGGCTAAGACCATGGCAATTCTGGTCATGCCGAGCGAAAAAATCATCGCGAGAATAAAGAAGAGCAGGTCTTTGTTTGTAGGAGATACCTTTTTGATGTTTTTTGTCGAAAAGAGGTAAAAAGCGACAACGAAGAAACCTGTTAACAGGATAAAACCCAGGAGCATGACCAGTGTTCCACCCTTGCGGCGCTCTTTGCGCAGGGCGTCGAGCTTGAGAATATCTTCCTCATCCACCCGCTGTCCCTTTCGTACCAGTATCTCCCCCTTTTCAATGGGAAACACGACCGGTTTTACGAGTAGACGTTCTGCTTCCCTCCTGCGGTTGGTCTCCTGCCGGTTAAAGACGAGATTGGGAGAAAGTAGATTATTGACGATCGTTGCCATCACTCCCCTGACAGCCGGAGGAATATCGTGCGCCTGAGGCGCTTCAAAAGCCTTTGCAATCGCTACCTTAGCCTCTTGATAACCGAGCAGAGAACTAAGATCTTTTCTGGTCACCGCCTCGCCTGTTTGACTATTTCTCACGATAGCCCCTTCTTCTTGTGAAAGGAGGGACTTGTCACTCACAATACCCTGGTTTAGAAACGGGGTGATGAGATCAACGACTCGCTTGATGATCTTTTCATTGAAGCGATAATCCTTCAATATCCTGAAAGCGCTTTGGCTGATCGTAAACCCAAGGATGTGCTCAACTTCTTTTTTCTGTTGCTCCTCTGTTTCACGTTTTCTCATTACCGCAAAAGTATCATCAATAAGTTCTTCAATCTCATCGAGCACGGAGGGCATATAGTCATAGACGGGGAGGACCTTGCGCGCCGCCTCCTCCATTTTTTTCTCGGTTGTCTTTTTATCTCTCACGAGCAGATTGCGATCTGCTCGCACATCTCTCTGTACCACATCTCCCAACTGATAGTTGGGGGGCACCTCTTCAAACGTCTGCGAAAGAAGAACGGCCACGGCCACAGAAACAACAAGCAGCAGTAACCATCGCTGTGCCGGGGAATTTTTGAAGATGCGCCAGAAGGGCCGCATTTGTATCTTTCCCCACAGAAGCACAAGGGAAATCATTCGTCGCTTTCTCCGCGCACGATCAGTTGCAGTCTCTTCCATGGCCTAATCGCTCCATTGTTTGTCTTTACTGTTCAGCCGTTTCATAGGCCTTAATGATATCCTGTACCAGGGAATGCCGGATGACGTCGAGTTCGCTAAAATAAACGAATTTTATCCCCTGCACTTTTTTTAATATAGCCTGAATCTGGATTAAACCCGATGCCGTGCCGTCAGGCAAATCAACTTGTGTGATATCTCCGGTAATCACGACCTTAGAGCCGAAACCCATCCTGGTGAGAAACATCTTCATCTGTTCCGGCTTAGTATTTTGGGCCTCGTCGAGGATAACAAAAGAATCATTCAGCGTCCTGCCGCGCATAAAGGCTAAGGGTGCTACTTCGATGATCCCCCGCTCCATCAGGTGCGACGCCTGGTTGAAGTCCAACATATCGTGGAGGGCATCATAAAGGGGCCTCAGATAGGGGTTAACTTTCTCATAGAGATCGCCGGGGAGAAAGCCTAATTTTTCCCCCGCCTCCACGGCAGGACGGGCCAAGACAATGCGCTGCACCTCCTTCTTCATTAAAAAAGACAGGGCCATGGCCATAGCCAGGTAAGTCTTCCCGGTGCCGGCAGGCCCGATGCCGATTACCATGTCATGGGACCTCATGGAATCGATATATTCCTTCTGTGCCACGCTCTTGGGAGTGACGGTCTTTTTTTGGGAGGAGATATAGACCGTATCGAGAAAGATATTCTCGAG
>MGQT01000078.1 GCA_001797935.1 Deltaproteobacteria bacterium RBG_16_54_18
ATTTGCGTCGGTAATCTTATCGAGGAGCGTATCCACAACGGTATCGACGCGGCTGACAAAGACGCTGGCTACCGAACGCACCTCCCGCGCCGCGCCCTTGTTCTTCAGGAGTGCTTTTATCCCCGCGAGATACGCAGCCGCCGTCTTCTCGTATTGTTCCAGGGAGAATATCAGGGTAACATTCACGTTGATCCCCTGGGCCAGCAACGCCGAAATCGCTTCATAGCCGGCGTCGGTTGCCGGTACTTTCAACATAAGATTAGGACGACTTACCTTCCGTGCCAGCCGTTCACCCTCTAAGATTGTCTCGCGCGTTGTATAGGCCAACTGCGGGTTAATCTCCAGGCTGACATAACCGTCGAGGCCTTTGGTCCGCTCGAAGATTGGTTTAAAGATATCCGCGGCTGCCTGGATGTCCGTTACCGTAATATCGTCATATATTTCAAAGATGGATTTTCCTTTTTGCTTGAGTTCTCTGATTTGTGCGTCGTATTCACCCCCCGCCCTGATGGCCTGGTCAAAGATGGTCGGGTTGGAGGTCATCCCCGTTATGCCCAGGGCTATCAATTCGGTGAGCCTGCCGCCCTTGATGAGCGACCTGCTGATATAATCGAGCCACACGCTTTGGCCGAGTGCACTGAGTTGCTTCATAATGGTCTGGGACATAGTTACTCCTTCGTGCGAAACAATATCATCGATACCCCTAGAACAGAATAGCGTCACTCGCTAATAGACCGTCACGGGTTTGATCACTACTTTACAAGAACGAGGCTCAGCCACGGGAGATAGGTAATGACCGCCAAGCCAAGCAACAGGATGGCGATAAAAGGGAGTGAGGCCAGATACAGTCTTAATACCGGTTTTTCAAAACGGATGCTGGAGATGAAGAGGTTAACCCCCAGCGGAGGGATCGAGGCGCCGATCTCCAGATTAGTAAGGAAGATGATCCCGAGGTGAATAGGGTTGATCCCGTAGGCAAGGGCGATAGGAGTCACCAGGGGAACGACGACGGTCAGGGCAGAGAAGATACCCATAGTACAGCCCACGGCAAGAAGGAAGAAGTTCAGCACCACCAAGAACAAGAAGGGGCTGGCGATGTGGGCCTGGAAAAAATTCAGCATCTTCATGGGGACTTGTTCATCGATCAGATAATTGGTGAGGCCGAGGGCCGCGCCAAGGATGACCAAGAGCCCACCCACCAGAACCATGCTCGTGCGCATGATCCGGGGGAGTTCGCGCAATTTGATATCCCGGTAAATGACCACTTCGACCAGCAGGACGTAGGCCACCGTGATGGCGGCAGCCTCACTGATGGCAAAGTATCCGCTGTAAATTCCACCCAATACGATGAAAGGGAGCGGTATCTCCCAGATAGTTCCCCTCAATGCCTTGAGTAACTCCGTCACGCGAAACCGTGTTCGGGGGACTTTGGCGAAAACGGCTTTCTGAACGCTGAACCCGGAGAGCAAGACTACCAACATGATGCCGGGCAGGAGACCTGCTAGAAAGAGCTGATCGATTCTCACCTTCGCTACGATTGCGTAAATAATAAGGGGAAGGCTGGGTGGAAAGAGAAGGCCCAACGTTCCTGAAGTGGTGAGGAGCCCGAGAGAGAACTTTTCCGGGTATTTTCCCTTGACCAGGGCAGGAAAGAGGATCCCCCCCAAGGCGATGATCGTCAGCCCCGTGGCGCCGGTTAAGGCAGTAAAGATGGCACAGGTGATAAGGGCGATGATCGCGAGCCCGCCCGGCACCCGACCGAGGATCGCATCGGAGGCCCTAATCAATCTTTTAGGCGCCCCGCTCTCCGAAAGGAGATATCCGGCAAAGGTGAAGAGGGGAATGGCGACAAGGACCGGCGTGGTGGCCATCCGGTGCATCTCGATGATCATGGCTGAGGAGTCGATCTGGCCAAAGAATAATAAAAAGAGGGCCAAGCCAGCGACGACGACGAAAATGGGCGCTCCCAAGAGCATCAACAAAACAAGGATACTGCTGAAGAGAATGGTCACTCGTTTCCTTTTTTATGGTATGTCAATATTTATGGCCATAGAAAGTTTTTAAGGCAACGGAAGCCAAATCGGAGGGTCATTAATCCAAAGGCTGCGGGCAGGATGAGCTCCGGAACCCACGCGCGGATCCCCAGGAAGGTGATGCTGCCCATCAGAGCCTCGTTTCTGACAAATTTTACGGCGGCAAAGGTCAAGAGCCCGCAGACGATAAAGGAAAATATTTGGATTATGACCTCGATGAAGATCTTTCCCCGGGGTGGCACCAATTGCGATACGACATCAATGCTGATGTGTTTCCCCTCTCTCGTGGCAATTGCAGCCCCGATAAAACCAACCCAGAGGACCAGATTTCTTACCAGCGGGTCGCCCCAGGTG
This sequence comes from Deltaproteobacteria bacterium RBG_16_54_18, assembly GCA_001797935.1. Classification (GTDB taxonomy): domain Bacteria; phylum Desulfobacterota; class B13-G15; order B13-G15; family RBG-16-54-18; genus RBG-16-54-18. Next base: position 2,388 of record MGQT01000078.1, read on the forward strand.
AGGCCGGTAGCAAAAAGATTCCGGAGAACGATCTGTAAAAAGGCGATGAGGATCATGACGCTCAAGAGGATAGAGATAAGGGTCTGCTCTACCCGGTCGATAATAGAATCCAGCCGTTCCCAATGCTGTATCATTTCTTTCCCTTGCGATAGGCCTCGAGGATAGCGGTGGCGTCTGCCAAGGCCTTTGGCGAGAAGGTTTGGTTGGTGAAACGGGCAATGGCCTTCTCCGATAGCCCCTTGAATTCGGCAATTTGGTCTTTCGACGGGTTCACGATCTTCACCCCATTGTTCTGCATCACCTTGATCGCCTCGTGATTCTCACGCCGGGTGAGCGTCTTTAGTTGGTCCAGGTTTCGCTGGAAGCTTTCGAGGATGATCGCCTGAGAGGTAGGAGGCAGCTTTTTGAATACGTCCTTTCTGACAACGACCCCGACGCCTATATACGACAGCGGGACATCAACGAGATATTTCACTTTGGTAAACCATTGCAGGGCAATAGCTACGGTCGGCGGCGAGTAGACCACGTCTACCATGCCGGTTTGGAGGCCCACCAGGACATCGGGGAGTGAGAGGGGAATAGCTGCTACGCCAGCCTCATGGAAGATGGCCTTGGCCATCGACGATTCTTGCCAGATCCAGACCTTCGCCTTTTTGAGATCGTTGACACTGGAGACGTAAACGGTGGACATCAGGTAGGTAAACCCCGCCTCCGACCACCCCAACATGATATACCCATTGTCCTCAAGTCCCTTCTTGAAATAAGGACCCATCTTTTTTAAGAGGTAGTCGACCTCTTCATAATTTTGGAAAAAGAAGGGGATGTGCATGACATCGATCTCCTTAAAGATCGTGGCGAGCCCCCCTGAAGATAGGCCTGCGCCCTGTATCTGCCCAATCTGCATCTTACGCATCATGTCTTTCTCATCCCCTAACACCCCCCCCGAATAGATCTTAAACGCGACCTTCCCCTTGGTCTTCTCCATCACCTCTGCATTGATGGCATTCAAGGTCTTCATCCATGAGCTACCATCGGGGGCCAGGGTGGCGATTTTAATCACCGTAACCTCTTGCGGTCTGCCGATGGTTGGAAGAGAGAGCATGAGGGCTACAATGCACAAGACTAGGCTCGTGATCAGGGTATGTCGATACATTATTTTTCTCCTATTAGAAATATTCATCGACGTGGCTTAACAACGCCTTCGCCTTCCTTTGTGCTACGGTATTGATCAAGGTCAGTTCCGGCACGCTATCCGCCGGCATCTGTAAAACCTTTTCCAAGGTGGCAATGAAAAGCGCCTTGTCCGACGCGCGCCGGGCATAGTTGTCAGCATAATAGACAGAGGCCATCATAAATTTCCCTTTGCCCAGATCAATGGCCTTCAGAAAATGTTCCTTGGCCTTTTGGAGGTCTCCGCCCGCAATGGCAGGCCTGGCGGCAAACCATACCCCCATAAAGAGGTGGGGGCCGCCGTAGTAGAATCCTTCGTCAAGCTCCAGGGTCTTCTGCACCATCAATTCTACACGAGAAAGCTCGGCCATGGCCTCTATGGAATCCAAATTCAGCATAATCCAGTTCGCCCAGCAGGTCGCGGCCCAAAAGATATAGGGGACGTCTTTTTTGCCGCAGGCCGCTACATCGCGCGCAAAGTCATCAAAGGAGCTCTTGAGCGGATCTTTAAATCCCCTGGCGACCAGCGCCTTGAGTGCATATGACCGGGATTTAGCGGCGATAAGAGTGGCATATTCTTTGTCCTTGTCGTCCCCCAAGACCGCGCCGAATGACGAATAGGCCTGGGCAGCCGCAATGAGCAACTCGGCCTTATCGGGCCACCCCTCGACCATGCCGTCGATCAGCATGAGATAAGCGGGCATGCCTTCCCTGATCACGCGCAAATCGGATTGCTTGGCAGCCGCCTTGGCAACGTCTTCTACGAGCAATGCCGTCGTGCCGATCCTGGCCTTTTGACTGAAAAGGCACGCCGGTTGCAAGGCAAGCAAGACTAAAAAAAGGGCACCCCCGATCCAACGCCTCTGTCCAGTATAGACCATGATCCCCTCTAACAAATTTACAAGCGCTTGTCACAGGCGCCGTGCTTTATCAATTTCCACCAAAACAGGCCTGTTGTCAACCCTGTAAAAAATGACGGCGCACCCTCTCTCTTGCACTGTGAGCGGGTTTATAGTATCACAGACGAATGATCATTACTCTTTCCACGATGCAAAGAGAAGTAAACGGCAGATAAGCAAAGATGGTAAAATACGGAGGATAAAACGCGATGAGAAGAACATATTCCCCGCCTGAGGTATTGACTGCCCGGTGCACGGGGTGCGGCATCTGTGTCGAGGCCTGCCCCGGTTTCGTCTTGGAGATGCGCGATAAGAAGGCCTCGGTCGTGCGCGGTGATTGGTGTATCGGCTGCGGGCACTGCGGCGCGGTCTGCCCCGTCGCGGCCATCAGACATGAGGCATCAGCCAGACGTAAAGGACCAGGGAAAAAACCAGCCGCTGCACCCGCTCAGATCATGCAACTGCTGCGCGAGCGCCGATCCGTGCGGTCCTATCGCCGCAGACCGGTGCCCAAAAAAATCCTCCAACAGATCATCGAGGCCGGCAGGTATGCCCCCACCGGGAGAAACAGCCAGAATGTTTGCTACGTGGTGCTGCAATCACCGATTGAGATTACTCAATTGAGGGAAATGACCATCTCCTTTTACGCAAAGATATTGGGATGGGTTAAAAACAGATTCGGTGCTTTTTTGTTCGGCTTATTCGCCGGCCACAGGACCGTTGCGTATCTGCGGGA
>MGQT01000079.1 GCA_001797935.1 Deltaproteobacteria bacterium RBG_16_54_18
AATGGGCAGGGGTTCTGGGGAGGGTGGTATTTAAGCAATAGATATGCTGAAAGAGATTATATGTGAAGAGCGTAAACCTGACATGTATCCTTTTTTTAAACCTCTTTGAACCTTTTTGATAAAAAGCGGCACTCATAGGACAAGATGAAGATGAGTCGTGATAGCGAAAAGTCCTTAAAACCATAATCATCGTCTTATTGTATGTGGTTGGTTACGAGGCCAAGGCGATGAAAAAAAAGGAGGGAACGATGAAATTTACCATATCGAAGACGTGGATGATGGTATTTGCTCAGCTTTTGTTGGTTTTTCTTTTGATAACGTGTTTCCTGGCAGGGACAGGCATGGCCGCGGGCAAGCCGACTGCTATAACGAAGGCGGCTACCTTTGTATCCTATTGTACTGCCCGGTTAAACGGGACCGCCAATCCCAACGGTATTCTCACTATGATCTATTGGGAATATGGCACAACCACTGCGTATGGCAAAAAAACAAGCGTATGGTCAGTCGGCAGCGGCACCAGCGACGTCACTTTTTATGCCGATGTGGGCAACGTACCACCCAAGGTGGGCAGCCTGACACCCAACACGACCTACCATTTCCGGTTTGTGGCGGAAAACAGCGCGGGCAAGGCGTATGGAGCGGACATGACCTTTACAACCCAAGCTCCGCCGCCGAGTGTTAAAACAGGTCCGGCAACGAAGATAACCACTAATAGTGCCAGGTTAACCGGGGTTGTCAATCCCCACGGGGTAAAGACGATGTGTCAGTTTCAGTATGGGACTACTACTGATTATAAGACCGGCATAGGCACGTCGCCGGCAGGTAACGGAACGAGCAATGTAACCGTTGCCGCCGATCTCACCAACCTGCATGTGAACACGATCTATCATTACCAGCTCAAATGCGAAAGCAGCTCGGGGTTTTCGCTTGGATCGGACATGGCTTTTAAGACCAAATCCTCTAATCTGATTCAGGTTAAATAACCCTTCTTTGCGCAGAAGGGAATCAAGTCCGGGCCCCTTTCGAGGGGCCTTTTTTCATTGGCTGTGCTATTGGCTGTGCCAATAGCACAGAATTTAGCATTCCCCAAAACGTTAGCAGTTTGGGGGAAAGTAGAGGACGTAGGTTCTGAATTGACTTGGCAAGAAAGATCGGTTATCCATGTGGCAGTATGGGCATGGGTTTTAAGCGTGGTAACTTCAACTATCGATTGCTCGGTCCTCGCTGAGTGTCCGACTAAAATCCAGAAGTATCTGTAAGTTCATTCAGAAACAATGTCTCCCTAACCCCGTCTAAAAAAATGCCCATTGTTCAATCGGTAATATGATATACTTGTACACCAATTAAACAAGCGGGGGCCTTTTATGGGGCTGATTACGTGGGATCAAATTTTTAGTGTCAAGGTGGTGTTGATTGATCAGCAGCACCAGATGCTCGTTCAAATGATCAATGATCTCTACGATGCTATGGTTACCGGCGAGGAAAATGACGCGATAGGAAAACTGATCGATCGCTTGCATACGTATGCGGCAATGCATTTTGCCAGAGGAGCACTTTTTTGATATATTCGGATATCCTGAAAGCGTTGCCCATATAAAAGAGCATAAAGATTTTGAAAAAAAGATCACGGCATTTGGAGCTGATTTTAAGACGGGTAAACAGAGACTGTCAAAAGACATCATAAAATTTCTCAGCGATTGGCTGGTGGCGCACATCAAAGGAAGCGACAAGAAATACGGCCCATTCCTTAACGAAAGAGGAGTGAAATAACACACATTCTGCATTGCCCATCTTGATTTATAAAATGGGGCACAACGATGAAGATACATGAGATCATAAAAAGGAAGGGGAAGAGCGTCTCTTGTGAATTCTTCCCGCCGAAGGACCAGGCAGGGGAAGACAAATTACTCGTCGTCATCAAGCAGCTGGAGGCGCTCGGGCCTGATTTTGTGTCGGTGACGTATGGCGCCGGCGGCGGCACCAGAAAAAACACGATGAGTCTGATCAAGCGCATCACCGAGGCAACGGCGCTCACCCCCATGCCCCACCTCACCTGCATTGACCAGAGCAAAAAGGAGCTAAAGTCTATCCTCGACAACTACCGACTGCTGAGCGTCGACAACGTGCTCGCCCTGAGGGGAGACCCACCACGGGGGCAGATTGAGTTCGTCGCTCCCAAGGACGGTTTTTGCTATGCCAAGGACCTGGTTGACCTGGCGGCAACGTTCAATTCCTTCTCGATAGGCGTCGCCTGCTATCCCGAAGGTCATATAGAAGCGCCAAACCGGGAAACAGACCTGCTCTATACCAAACAGAAGATTGATGCCGGTGCCCATTTTGCTATTACCCAGATGTTCTTCGAGAATCGTTTCTACTATGATTTCCTTGAGCGGGCGGGGAAGATCGGCATCAGCGTGCCGATCATCCCCGGCATCATGCCCGTCACCGACATGAAGAAAACCGGGCAATTCTGTGAGAAGTGTGGTGCCACCATACCGGCATCTTTGGCCGCCCGGATGGAAAGCGCCTCGCCGGAAGATTGCCGGCGCATCGGCCGGGAGTTTGCAATTGAGCAGTGCGCCGATTTGATAAAGCAGGGTGTCCGCTATTTCCATTTTTATTCGATGAATCAGGCGGAAGCGGTAACCGAAATCTTTCAAAGTCTGTCATTACATACCCTGTAGATTCTTGGGAGATCGATGTCCATTGCGATGACACATATGAGAAAAATTTTTATCCTGTCTTTGCTTATTTTTTTTATGTTCGGCTGTACGACAATACCAAAGGGCCCTTTGCGATCGGATGAAATGAGACTTACCGCCCTCAAGATCATCGAGACAGGCAATAAAGATGAGGGAAAACTCTATAAAGCTCTCATACAGTACCGGCATGGTGGACAGGTAGGTCCCGCGCAGATTACTTCCGTGTGCACCACCAGGTCATGGTTTTGGGACACGTGAACGGGGACCAGCTCTCGGTCTGAGGGCCCCTCCTGCCGGACACCGGTGAAGGTTGACGACGCCACGATTGTCGTCGAAGAAGCTGTTGACACTTGTACTACCTATACGATGAAGGTATTTGTGTCATATCTGGTAGACGGCAAGGAAATGCAGAGCAATGCCATCTCCGCATCGCACAAATTCTGATATGCGGTTCCCTCATTGGTTAGGCGCGGAGAGTATCTATTTATAATCACTTATGATATACTAACACCCAACCTCACGCACATGAGATCTTTAACGAAGGGAGAATAAATAAGAGTGAAAAACAACAACGAGGTACATCCTCTCGGCACACGCGCCCGCATTTTATTATCCAGTGTTTTCGGTCCCTATGCGCAGGATGACGAATATGGAAGCCGTGCCATCAATCCCATGGAGCTTTATCACAATCAGGTTACTCGCGTACAGGGACCATTTTCTCTTCGTATGTTCCATCGTTCATTCGGGCTTATGCTGATTCAGGCCAATGTTAATGCTCCCTGCACCCTTCTCGATTTCCCCACGCTTGATCGGTTTATAGAAGAGCTTAAAACGAAAACGTACGACATCATTGGGATAAGCTCAATTCTTCCGAACATCGGTAAAGTAAAAAAAATGTGCGAGCTGATCAGAACTTACATGGCGAACGCTAAGATAGTCATCGGCGGTCATATTGCCAACCTGCCGGACCTCCATAAAATTATAGATGCGGACTTTATAGTTAAGGGTGAGGGGATACGCTGGTTCAGGCAATATCTTGGACAGGATATAAAAAAGCCCGTCCAGCATCCGGCTGTTATTTCCGGATTCGGCAGCCGCATTTTTGGGATAGGACTCCTCGACAGAGATACGGCGGCAACACTCATTCCTTCGGTCGGCTGCCCCATGGGCTGTAATTTCTGCTCTACCTCACATCTCTTTGGCGGCAAAGGGAAATCAGTAAATTTTTACGAAACCGGCGACGAACTTTTTGCCGTTATCCAAGAGATTGAAAAAAAACTCAAGGTGCGCCGATTTTTTATCATGGATGAAAATTTTCTGTTGTATAAGGAAAGGGCGCTGAGACTTTTGGAACTCATGAAGGAGCACAATAAAAGCTGGGCTTTTTATATCTTCAGCTCTGCCCGAGTACTCAGATCGTATACGGATGAACAACTCCTCGAACTCGGCATATCTTGGGTCTGGATGGGGTTGGAAGGCGAAGGAAGTCAGTATAATAAGCTGAGAGATATTGATACGCGTTCATTGGTAAGGCATCTGCAATCGCTCGGTATCGGCGTACTGGGCTCCAGCATCATCGGTCTGGAAGACCATACCCCTGAAAATATAGAAAGCGTAATCGACTGGGCGGTGAGCCATGACACGGATTTCCATCAATTTATGCTCTATACTCCTATACCAGGTACGACCTTGTACGAACAGCATAAAAAAAGCAAGACACTCCTTTCTTTAGATGAGTGTCCGTTGGCTGATACCCACGGTCAGTATCGCTTTAACTACCGTCACCAACATATCAAAGACCATCAGGAACAGGGGTATCTTTTGCAGGCATTCCGCAAGGATTTTGAGATCAACGGCCCAAGCATAGCAAGGCTTATGAGGACATTGCTTAATAAATGGAAAATGCACAAAGACCATCCTGACCCGCGCGTGCGCTCCCGGATACGGTGGGAGACGCGGCGGCTCAAGGACACGTACCCGGCAGCGCTGTGGGCAATGCGAAAATGGTACAAAGGAAATGAGTATATGTACAATAAACTTTCAGAAATTCTACACGACTTGTATGCCGCATTTGGCTTTAAAACAAAAATTATTGCGCCGGTCGTAGGAGCATGGATATATCCCCACATTGTAAAAGAAGCGCGGCGGCTTGATAGCGGGTGGACCTATGAACCCGCGACGCACTATGATAAGAACGCGATGGCTTTAGCGGAAGGCAACGGATCGCGACTGCACGCTTGATAATTTGAAAGGGCACGATATTACGGAATACAGTTACGGTATTCCTGTACTTGTTTTCTGTTGCACCTCAACGGTTGTCGGATCGTTTTCTGCAATCGTAACTCTACCTTCCTGCTCGTCGAAATTAAAATCTGCGATTTTATCAAGGGGGAGCTTAATATATTTGCCATATCCCTCGGCCGCGATGCTGCCGAACGGCAGCAATAATTCCCGTGCCCTCACAGACGCGCTTTCTTTCCTTAAAATATGGAGTGCAGAGTCCCTGCCCTGTTTGTTGGTCACGGTGAACTGGCTGTGACTCGTCAGCTACGATGCAGGGCAGGCCCTTACCAACGAGTCTCCCCCGCATCGGATTATACCGTGTCCCCACCACCTTATTCGGATATGGCCTTCTGAAAGTCCAGGTCCCCGATAATCGCGACAACTGCTTTGTAGATGGCGCCATCAATGGCCCTATTAATGTTTCCCCCCGCATTGTTCGCCTCGAAAGACTTGGACCATTTACCATCGCTTCGCTCCACCTGGACATTGGCGATGCAGCGGACTGCTCCGAAAGCTCCCCAGAAGAAACGCACGCTCGTTACCGAGACCTTAAAGGTATAAGCACCCTGCGGTTTGACTTGTACATTTCGTTTTGCGAGTTCGCTTCCTAATTGCGTAATGATAAAATCATTCCATTGCTTAAAATCCACGAAATATTTGTCACTCCCCTGCACGGCGACGAGATTGAGCTTTGATTCGGTCTGTCCATTGACCAGGGAGATTGCCTTGGTCGTATTAATCTGACCTACCTTGTCCATCTCGACTGGTATCGGCGTCAGGGGATATACGACGTGAGAACAGGCAGCAAGCATAAAAGCCAACAGCAGGAGTGATGGTGCCAGGATATATGTTCGAGTTATAAGCATGGTGGACCTCCTTAATTTGTATGAGACTTGTTTACTCAAGACAGTATAATACAAAAAAAGCCAAAAGTGTATGGAAAAGGTTCGCGCTATGCGAGGACGGGGGGGGAACGGTATCTCAAAGATTATGGTGGGAATGGTGAGCGAATATTGACACCCCCTGCTTGTTCGTGATATTCCTGTTAAGCACAAGTGCTATCGGATAGTTGGGAACGTGGGAGCCGATGCAGGGGTTTTGCACGACAAGGAGGCGGCAGAGGTGCAATGAATAGGGAGCGCCTGGTGCAGAATGACACGCATCGCTTCGATACCTTAGAAGATCATCTTCTAACAAGCCCCGTACGCAGGGGTTTTTTTGTTGCCGGGAAGAATTAGGTTTGATAACAAAAAAGGCATAGTTGGTGCTTGTCCACGAGCAAGAGGGAATGATTCCGAAGAAGTACCAGAGAAATCTATAGCTGTTTGAAGAGGCCGTTTACTAGAAGAAAAAGGAGCGGATCGTATGGAAGACAGGCTCAATGATGAGGCATGGGGGAAAGTAGCAATCATCGGATATTGTCCCATCATGTCGCACGGTAAAGATTTGGTCGCTTGCCAAAAAGAGAAGTGTGCGTGGTGGAGGCAATCGCACGTGAGTCGACTGAAAGGCCAGGCCGCGTGTGCCATCAATGATCTTATTTCTCAATTGGGTACACTGAATAGTACGTTTCCCCTTGCCATTAAAGATGTCGTCTCCCAGCTGGTTATTTTGAATGGCAGGTTTCAAACGTTACTAAGAGATGTCGTCAAAACTGATCTCCCTAAAGATCACGGGGAGAAATAAGGAAGAACTGTAAGTAGAATCGCTGAAGCAGTAGAACCTGTCTTCGACTGCCTCATATATAGTGAACGAGTACAGGGTCTTTCCTTTCATGGTCAATGCATGATACCATGAGCCTACACAATCCCGGCTTGGGGATGATTACGTGCTTAATGATCAGGGCTATCCGAAAAAAGGAGTAACGCTATGCAGAGCACAATTCGCAAGGCAGTGATTCCTGCAGCGGGGGTGGGGACGCGGTTTCTGCCGGCAGTCAAGGCAATCCCCAAAGAACTCTTGCCCATCGTCGATAAACCCACCATTCAATATATCGTGGAAGAGGCCGTGGCGTCAGGGATCGAGCAGGTCATCCTCATTACGTCACGTGGGAAAGGGGCCATCGAGGATCACTTTGATATCTCCTTTGAGCTCGAAGAAATCTTAAAGTGGCAGAAAAAAGAAGATCTGCTACGCCTGGTCCAGGAGGTCTCCTCGATGGTGCGGATGACCGCAATCCGTCAAAAGGAACCGAAGGGTCTGGGACACGCCGTCCTGTGTGCCCGTGAGGCGGTGGGTGACGAGCCTTTTGCCGTCATGCTGGGGGACGACATCGTGGACAGTGACCCCCCGTGCCTTGCCCAGATGGTGGAGGTCTTCCGGCAGATAGACGGGGGGGTGATCGCCCTGCAGCGCGTACCCGAGAGTAAGACACACCTCTATGGGATCATCAGCGGCGAGAAAGTGGGCGAGCGAACCTACCGGATCACCGGTCTCGTGGAAAAGCCTACTCCCGAGCAGGCACCGTCGAGCCTGGCGGTTATCGGCAGATATCTCCTCCCGCCGGAGATCTTTCCCATCCTGGAGCATACCCTTCCCGGCAAAGGAGGGGAAATACAGTTGACCGACGGCCTGCAAGCGCTGGCCAACTCGATGCCCCTGTACGGGTATGAATTTACCGGTGATCGGTACGACGCCGGAGATAAGGTGGGGTATCTCGAGGCCAACATCGCCTTTGCCCTCAAACGCCCGCAGATGGTCGAGAGACTGAGGGCTTTCATGGAAAAAATCATCCGCGCATGAATAAACGGGCAACCACGTGTTGTGTCTTACCTACCTCACATTCGTGCACAAGGTTGGCATGTTCATCAGGGGTCACGAGCTAGCGTCTCCCCCTGCCGTGAAGGTCTTCTTGTCGGTGTCATCACCGGCCTCAAAATAAACCAACTCCCATTCGTCGTCGGTCCGCTGGTAGCGTACGATATAGGTATTGGCATCCTCGGCCAAGACCTTGAAATAGGTATAATCAGGCCCATACCATTGGTCCAGCATCGCCGTAACCTGCAGCTTCTTCTTTCCCAGGGAGAAGGAGAGGGGTCTCTCCTCTGCCTGGTATCCGGCGTAACCCACGACCAGTATCTTGGTAGTCATCATTATCCCTTTTTTTTATGATGGTCCGTTTAACGTACCTTGTCAATGGATCTGAGAGATGAGCCGGGGGCGGTCAGGTTATTGTTAATGACGGCCATCTGTGTTAGGATACAGTCCACACGCGGGGTATTTTTTCACCCCCAGGAGGGATGCCATGCGAATTCCTTCCCTGCTCCTCGAGAAATTGCTCGTCGCCATTCGTACCGTAAAAATAAGTAAAGATAATCCGTGGCAGATGGCGATCATCGGCTGCCTGGCCGGGGCCTTGTTTACGGGGATTGTCCTCATGGTGGTGTTTGGTCTGAGGACCCGCCAGATCTACGCAGACACCAGGATTACGTCTCTGGACATCGCCGATCAATTATTGCAGAAAGACCTGGCCGAGGATGCCGTGGCGATATATGAAGATGTCCTCCGCCGGGTATCACCAAAAAGAGAACCCGCGCTCTATGGCCGTCTCAAGAATAATGAAGGAGTCTGTTATTATACGATAGCCTTTATTAAGGATAAAGATAAGGAGACCAACCTGAACAAGGCCATCGGCGCCTTTGAGGAGTCCATAAAGATCAGAACGATCCGGGAGTATCCCCTTGAATATGCCGCCACGAAAAATAACCTCGGTGCCGCCTACTGGCGACTTTCCGCAGTCAGGGACAAAGAGGGTTATTTGACCAAGGCCATTGCCGCCTATCGGGAAGCCCTGGTAGTCAGGACCCCGGAATCTTATCCCCACGATTACGCCGCTACCCAAGATAATCTCGGAACGGTCTACTGGGATCTTTCCGCCCTGAAAGACAAAGAGGCTTACCTGGTAATGGCCGTCCGTGCGTTTGAGGAGGCCTCGCGGTTCTACAGCGTCAGGGATTATCCGGTCGGCTATGCGATAGCGCAAGACCACCTCGGTACCGCATATCGCGCTCTCGCCGCGGTGAAGGGAACGGAGGAAAACCTCCTCAAGGCGATTGCCGCCTATGAGGAGGCGCTGCGGATATACACCCCCGAACACTATCCTCTTGATTATGAGTTGGTCCAGAACAACCTCGGTATGGCCTATAGTGCCCTCGCCCAGGTGAAAAATAAAGAAGCCAATATGGCGAGGGCCATCAGCGCCTATAACAAGGCGTTGAAGGTTTACACGCAGGAACAATATCCTGCCGGTTACGCGACTGCCTTGAACAATCTCGGGACCGCCTTCAACGATCTCGCCAAGGTCAAGGACAAGGAGTTGAATTTGGTTATGGCCATCGGCTCCTATGAGGAAGCGTTAAAAATCAGGACGCTTGAACGATACCCGCTTGATTATGCCGAGACCCAGAATAACCTCGGTACTGCCTTTTGGGGGCTTTCCGAAATAAGGGGGAAGGAAGAGAATTTGGCCAGGGCCATTACCGCCTATAAGGAGGCCCTTACCGTCAGGACCCCTGCGCAGTACCCTCGTGAATATGCCGAGACCCAGAATAACCTCGGTGCTTCCTATTGGACCCTTGCCGAGGTCCGCGACAAGGCCAAGAATTTGGCCCGCTCCGTCGGCGCCTACGAAGAGGCCCTGCGGATATATACCCTGGAAGAATATCCGCAGGGCTACGCGATGATCCAGAACAATCTCGGTGCCGCCTATTGGACCCTCTCCGAAGTAAAGGATAAGGGGGACAATCTGGCAAAATCCATAGCGGCCTATGAAAAGGCGTTGCGGGTCTATACGCTGGAAATTTATCCGTTGGACTACGCGATGATCCAGAACAATCTCGGTGCCGCCTACCGCAGCCTTGCCTTGGTCAAGGAGAGGAAGGCGAACTTGGGCAAGGCCGTTCGCGCCTATGAAGAGGCCCTCAAGATCTATACTGCCCAAAAATATCCCCTCTACCACCAGCGCGTGGCCGCGAATCTCGCACTCATCAAACAAATGTTGAAATAGGGTGCTGATCCGTAGCGCACAAAGAACGCCTCTCGTTCTCCTCCCTTGGTGACGTTTTTTGTCAGTTTCTCACATGAGATAAGTTTCGCTTGTGCCCAATCCCTCTTTCGCCTCATCGTTATTCTGATCTACTT
>MGQT01000080.1:0-614 GCA_001797935.1 Deltaproteobacteria bacterium RBG_16_54_18
TTGAGCACCTGCGTCTGGTGCAAGAAGGCCAAGGGTCTGCTCGATGAGTTGTCCCTCGACTATCACTATGTGGACGTCGATCTCCTTGCAGATGCCGACCGGCAGGAGGCGGTTGAGACGATACGGCGATGGAACCCTAGGTGCTCATTTCCTACCCTCGTGATCGATAACAACCATTGTATCATCGGCTTCAACGAAGGAGAGATTCGGGGGCTCCTAAACAATGGCGGTTAGAGAGATATCGCCAGAGGCCGTGGAAGCGGCGTATCAGCGCCTCCATCGCGAGGCCGAGGCAGGGGGATATCACTTGAACCCGGACGCCGCCTTCACCAAAGATCTGATTCGCGGATTGTTGACCAATGAGGCGCGCTATGGCTATGGCGCGTGCCCGTGCCGTTTGGCCTCGGGGAAAAAAGCAGACGACCTCGACATTATCTGCCCCTGCGACTATCGCGACCCTGACCTGGCTGGCTATGGATCGTGTTACTGCGCCCTGTATGTGACAGAGGCCATCGTCAAGGGGGCAAAAACCCTCGGCGCGATACCGGAGCGGCGGCCCTCTGAGATTGAGAGGAAAAGGCTGAAAACGAACGACTCGCCGCAGCAGGCCGAAA
>MGQT01000080.1:637-1541 GCA_001797935.1 Deltaproteobacteria bacterium RBG_16_54_18
GGCGCTGCAAGGTCTGCGGCTACTTGTGCGCCCGTGATGAACCCCCTGAACAGTGCCCGATATGCAGGGCGAAAAAGGAACGGTTCGAACGGTTTATGTAGCCCTGGCGCAGAGGGGAGATGGTCGGCAAGAGCGATGTGATAACCGAGGTTTGTTTCAAGTCTTGTGACAGGTTTTTTTTCGTTGCTTTAAACGCATGGCCCGCCGTATAATATCTGCCATGGTGTCGAGGAAAAGATCCAGAGCGATCGTTCCCCTCGTAGCATGCCTGCCGTTGTTACTATGCTTCGCTTCCGGCTGCCAAGTAGCTGCCCCCCTTGCCCTGACAAGCACGTCCATGGGTGTCGCCTATTATTACATGAACGTCTCGGACAAGACCGCCGTGTATGATATGGACACCATGACCAGGGCCAGCGTAATGACGCTGAAAAAAATGGGGTTTAAGGTCAGCGAACAATCGATGGACAAGAGGGGGGACCGCAAGATCACGGCCGAGGCGGAAGAGTTCAACGTCACGGTCAGGCTAAAAAAGATAACGAAGCAGTGCACCAAGATCAAGGTCAGGGTCAGCGAAGACGTCGTCATGAGGGACAAGGCGACCGCCTCCGAGATCATCTTTCAAACCGAGAAAGCGGCCGAGCAATTGACGGCGCGGAAGCGCGCCGGGCAATAGGCCATTTTGATATTGTTATTACGAAGCCGTCGATGCCGGGGCGCGCCGAGCACTAGGTCATTTTGATATTACCCTGCCGTCGATGCCGGGGCACGCCGAGCGATAGGTCATCCTGATATCACCTTGTCTTCGATCCTGAGATAAGACTTACCTATTACAGCATTACCTCGGGGGGCGGGGGTTATCGAGGTAGAACCCCGTTCTAGACCGTCTCCGAGGTCCGCACTACCC
>MGQT01000080.1:1604-10636 GCA_001797935.1 Deltaproteobacteria bacterium RBG_16_54_18
GCGGAGGATTATCGAGGGTGGTGCCTTCTTGCATCACCCCCCTGGCCAGCGCTATTGTTGGCCAAGGGGCTAGGGGAACCAGTTGCGGCCATAGTTATCCTGTTGACAATCGGGGGGGCTTTGGATATACTGGATTTGTGATTTTTTTAACAAATTGCAGCGACCGATATCATATAAACTTTAAGGAGGTTGGTAATGGGAAAATTCGATAAGCTCTATGACGACTATATGAAGCGACGCAAGACCGTCCTGGCTATGGGGGGTGAAAAGGCCCTGGCATCACGACGGGAAAAGGGACAGACGAACGCCCGCGAGAGGCTCGACATGCTCCTCGACCCCGGTACCTTCACCGAGGTCGGCACCTTTATGAGACACCGGCAACACGACTTTGGCATGGCCGATAAACTCATACCCGCAGAGGGTGTTGTTGCCGGATATGGCAAGGTGGACGGCAGATATGTCGTCGTGGTCTCCGAGGATTTCACGGCCATGGCCGGCACCTTTGGCGAATATCACGGGAAAAAGTTCGTGTGGGCCTGTGATTTTGCCAAAGAGAAAGGTTGGCCCTTTGTCGGGATCAACGACTCCGGCGGTGCGCGTCTCCAGGAGGGGATGGACACCCTGGAGGCCTATGGGTGGACCTTCCGCTCCCAGATCCTCGCCTCGGGGATCGTCCCCCAAATTGCCCTGCTCCTCGGCCCCTGCCTCGGGGGACAGGCGTATCATCCGATCATGAACGACTTCCTGATCCAGAGCAAGAAAACCGGTTATCTGGGGATCGCTGGCCCTGCCTTTGTCAAGACCCAGACCGGAGAAGACATCACCCTGGAGAAACTGGCGGGCTGGGAGGCCCATGCTATGAAATCGGGTGGCACCCACGTCGTCGGTGAGGATGACAAAGATTCTATCGCGATGGCCAAGAAGCTTTTATCCTATCTCCCCTCCAACAACAAGGAAAAACCGCCGCGGGTCGAGAACGGCGACGATCCCGAGCGGGAAATCCCGGAACTGGATGAGTTTCTCCCCGATCCGAATCTGCGCACGCCGTATAATATGTATCCCCTCATCGAAAAGGTCGTGGACAAGGGGAGTTTTTTCGAGATACACAAGTACTTTGCCCGCAACCTTATCGTTGGCTTTGCGCGCTTCAACGGGAGAGCGGCCGGGATCGTCAGCAATCAGCCCATGGTGCTGATGGGCGGGCTGGACTGCGACGCCTCTGACAAGCTGGCGCGGTTTGTCCGCTTCTGCGATCTGTTCAATATTCCGGTCGTGACCTTCGTGGACTGCCCGGCCTTCTGGATCGGCTCTCCGCACGAGTGGAAAGGGATCTTGCGCCACGGGGCCAAGACGCTCTTTGCCTGGGCGGACGCCACGGTACCCCTTATCTCCGTGATGATCGGCAAATCATACGCGGGTGCGCACTATGCCATGCTTGACAAGAGCATCGGTGCCGATCTCGTCTTTGCCTGGCCGACGTCCAAGGTAAACATCGTGGGGGCGGAGACCGCGGCGAGCATCATCTTCGCCAAGGAGATCAAGGAGGCGGCCGACCCGAAGGAGATGGCACGGCAGCGGATCGAGGAATATCGGACCAAATACGAGCACCCCTATCAGCCTGCCGAGCGGGGATACACGGACGACGTCATCATGCCTCACGATACGAGGAAGTACGTGTGCCGAGCCTTAGAGATGCTGGAAAACAAGCAGGTGACGAGGCCCTGGCGAAAATACTCCAATATCAATCTGTAAATCGTTTTGCGCGCATATCGCGCTCTCTTTCATGATGTAATGGGTACAGGGGAGACAGGCCCTGTACCCATTTGTTTTGCTGACGAATATTCTTACGGTGTTTTTCTCTTGTCACTGAGGTCAGAGAATAAAGCATCGAGGGGTTCCCGGAGGCGACACGGCGCGGACGCCATACCCCTTATTGACAACCCTTGTTGATACGCTATATAGTCGCCGCATACACGTTGACATAGTGTGTTGCATGCAGCTAAGAGACGACGGCAAAAAGGTTGGCCTGCGCAAGTTTTTTTATGAGCATAGATAATCAGCAATGGAGGCACGTATGCAAAAACCAAATCTGAAGATAATTATCTCCCTTGCCATTATTGCCGTCTTTGTCATCGGGGTGCTGACGTATGTGTCCATCCTGGGAGAAAATGATAAGATAGACAGGGTTATAGGAGAATATTTCAATAATTTGAAGAGCGGAAATTATCGTGAGGCCTGCGACGTTTTTTCTGCAAGCATTCTGACAAGCCAAGGAGCGGACGACGACCGTTTGGTGACCTTTAATTTTATCCTTGAACTGGCCTTGCTCACGCACTATAACCTGATGGATCAATATGATTATACGGTTGAATTACAACGGAGCCGCGTATGGATCCCGTTTGTCGGTAATGATGCGGTACAGGTCGGTATTGTGCTTAAGAGGAAAGATCAACACGGGGTTTCTGGTAAGAGGGCGGTCACTCAGCAAAACTCCCGCCTGCATGACTTTATTACCGTCGTCCGCGAGCGCGGATCCTGGAAAATACGGCAATTCAACATTACCGATAGCGCGATTGCCGAAGTATATAATGAGTTACGCGGACGCGTCGACCTTAATCGGTATATACAGCGGACGTCCGATGGATTTCAGATAAAGAACGCCGACGTTAATCTCACCACCCTCTCATCCATCGATAGACGGATACTGAGGTTCAGTCTCTATAAGATACAGAAAGCGCTCGGCTCTGAGTTACTCCCGCAGGCCAAGACAAAGAATAGACTATTTTAAGTGGTACGCCAGAGCTACGTTCAGTTCGAAGGAGCAGGCAGCACCCGGGAAAAAACCGCTACCGAGAACAAGTGCTCACGCGCAGTATGACGATTGTTTCGTCTCGTCATTCTAATAGCCCTTCCCGTGCCGTGCGAAGGCAAAGGGTTGCCTATTGACAGGGTAGTATATTTAAAGGATAATAAAAAAATGAGCAAAAAGGGGCCCATAGCTCAGCTGGCAGAGCCACCGGCTCATAACCGGCAGGTCCCTGGTTCGATTCCAGGTGGGCCCACTAGTAGGGTATTCTGGGTGGATCACCATCTTGTATAAACGAGCACAAGGACCGCAAGGAAAAGAAGGGTTCGGCAACGGACGGGTGCACCTTGGATGGTGCAATTTTTTTGAGCCCTCGCTAGGGGGGAGATTGTGAAGAATCAACTGCAATTGCTCTGGAGATTGCAGACCGTAGAACGGCAAATCGAGGAGAGCCGGCGAGAAATATATTCGTACCCTGTAGCGTTGGAAAGGCTCCAGCACATGCGTGAGGCTCGGCATGAAAAAGAGGAGGAAGAAAAGAAGAAAATAGAGGAACTTGAGCGGGAACGGATGAACAAGGAGGGGGAGCTAGAAATGGAACGGGAACGGATTAAGCGTTCCCAGCTCAAACTCTTGGAGATCAAGACCAATAAGGAATATCAGGCCCTCCTGCAAGAGATCGAAGGCGGCACAGAGCGGAACAGCCAGCGGGAAGAAGAGATCATCGTCCTTTTGGAGAACATAGATCAGACCAAGGCCGCGTACGCAACCACGGTGGAGCAGGGGAGACAGGAAAACATACAGGTCGAAGAAGAGACGGCGGAGATAAAAAATAGGATCGTGGCGACAGAGCAAGATATCATCCGTAATCAGCACATACGTGAGGAAATTGTGCGGGAGCTAGATCCTGAACTCTTGCGGCGTTATGATACGTTAAAAGAAAAGCGCAACGGCATAGCAGTCGTTTTGGTCAAAAATGAAGGGTGCCAGGGATGTTACGTCAATATCCCCCCCCAGATGTATAATGAGGTGCAAAAACACAAAGAGATCATCGTGTGCCCGAATTGTAATCGCATCCTCTATTGGGAGGATACGCGCACCGTGTAGAACTCCATGGCGGGTGAACCCTTAACAGATCTTCCCGGCGACGGAATACAGAAGGTTATTCTCTATGTTGATGGCTCGTGTAGCGGGAACCCGGGCGAAGGCGGGGCCGGGGTGGTCGTCAAGGACGAGCATGGAAAGACCATAGCATACTTTAAAGAATATTTGGGAATGGTGACTAATAATAGAGCGGAGTATCAGGCACTCATCCTGGGGCTTCGGGAAGCCCTCAGGTTGGGGATAAGGGAAGTAGAAGTCAATCTTGATTCTGAGCTCGTGGTAAACCAAGTTAACGGCATGTATCGCATCCGCGATGCTCAACTCAAGGCCTTAGAGGAGGAGGTCAGAAGGCTTCTCGGACGCTATTCGCGTTGGGTAGTTCAGTATATACCGCGCGAGAACAATCGGGAGGCGGATCGTCTAGCCAGGGAGGCGGTAAGGGACAAGCGTAGATCAAGTGGTCGCTGATCCTAAACGGATCAGAGGAAAGTCCGAGCTCCAGAGGGCAGGATGGTCGCTAACGGCGACTACCCCTGACAAGGGGTCAGGAAAGTGCCACAGAAAGCAGACCGTCTCTCCCCTCAAGCTACGCTTGAGGGGAGAGATAAGGGTGAAACGGTGAGGTAAGAGCTCACCAGTCCCGACGGTGACGTCGGGAGCTCGGCAAACCCCATCCGGAGCAAGACCAAATAGGAGGGGAACGGGGTGGCCCGTCCCATACCCTCGGGTTGGTCGCTTGAGAGCGACGGCAACGTCGCTCCTAGATAAATGACCACTACTCCTTTCGGGAGCACAGAACTCGGCTTATGATCTAGGCACATCCCTTTCGCCTCCCCCTGGCCCCCTGCGAGGGAAAAGAACGGGATTCGCGATAATTCAGCAAGGAAAAACGTATGCATAAACTTCGCAAGGCCGAACGGCGCAAGCGAAAAAGAGAATTATTTATTATCATTGGGCTCGCCCTCTTTGCCATCGGTATTACCTTCCAAATGCTCCATCTCCCGCAATTGAGTAACCAAGTACCCGTCGGGAGCAATATCCTGCTCTTTAGTATCATCAACATTAATCTTATCCTCCTCGTCCTTTTGATTTTTTTGGTGGTCAGAAACCTCGTCAAACTGCTTTTTGAGCGCAAGAGGCGGGTTTTGGGCACACGTCTGCGAACAAAATTGGTGGCTGCCTTTGTCTCCCTCTCGCTGGTCCCTACCATGCTCCTCTTTTTTACCGCGGTCATCTTTATCACGCGCAGCGTGGAGAGCTGGTTTAACGTCCAAGTCGAAAGTTCTTTGCAAGGTTCTTTGGAAGTGGCACAGACCTACTATCGTGATCTTACGAAAAATACCATCCACTACAGCCAAGAGGTAGCCAACCTTGCCTCCTGGGATATGAGCGAGAAGAATTTAAAGGTCCTCCTGGAGGCTAAAAGGAAAGAATACGATCTCGCCTGGCTTGGCATGGTCACTGCGCGGGGCACGTTGGTGCTTGAGGTAACCGATCCCGCCCTGAGCAATGTGAGCGGGTTGCCGAAAGAGTCCATACAGGAAGTGTTGAGGGGGAAGGACATGTCGAAGATCTCTCCTTACCCTAGTGGTGGGGAGATCATCTGGGGTGGCACTCCCTTGTACAAACAAGATAAGCGCTTTAAACCCAAAAAGGGGAAAGGGCTCGATGATTCCCCCTCTGACCCCTCTTACGGTGTCTCGGGGGTTTATGGAGACGCCGGTGAAGCTGCCCGATATAAAGAAATCACCGAAAAGAGGATTGTCGGAGGGGTGATCGCAGGGCATTATGTCCCGCAAAACCTGGCGGCTAAGATGAAGGATATATCCGAGGCCTTCGTAGATTACCGGCACGCGCAGATCTTGAAAAAACCCCTCACCACGAATTATATCATCATCTTTCTGCTGATTACGTTGGTAATCATTATGTCAGCCACGTGGTTTGGCTTTCGTCTCGCCAAGGAGTTGACCGTCCCCATCATGGAACTGGCGGAGGGGACCCGGCGGGTTGCCAGCGGCGATCTCGATTTCCACATTGATGTGGAGGCCGAGGATGAAATTGGTACCCTCGTTGGCTCCTTTAACAAAATGACCAACGACCTCAAAACCAGCAAGGGACAGATCGAAGAGGGCACGCACACGCTGCGGCGAGCGAATCTGGAACTTGAGCAACGGCGCAAATACATGGAGATTGTTGTTGAGAACGTTGCGGCAGGCGTACTTTCCTTTGATAAAGAGGGAACGATTACGACGGTCAACAAGTCCGCCGAACAGATGCTCGATCTGAGGGCCGATGACATTTTGGGGAAAAACTATCGCAAGGTCCTACAGCCGGAATACCGCAAGATCACGAGGGCGCTGATCCAAGAGATAAACACAACCCGCAGTGAGAGTATCCAAAAACAAATGGAAATTACGTTGCGAGACAAGGTCCTCACCGTCCTTGCCAGTGTAAACATCCTGCGCGACGAGCGGGGTGAATACCTGGGGATGGTAGCGGTCTTTGATGACTTGACCCATCTCATCAAAATGCAGCGGCTCTCCGCGTGGCGGGAGGTGGCACGGCGCATCGCCCACGAGATTAAAAATCCGCTGACGCCGATCCAGCTTTCCGCGCAGCGAATTTATAAAAAATATCGTAACACGATAGAAGGTGATGCACAGGTATTTGAAGAGTGTACGAATACTATTATTCACCAGGTGACCGAACTGAAGAATCTCGTCAACGAGTTTTCCAATTTCGCCCGCATGCCCGCCGTTACCCCGACCCCCAACGATCTCAATGAGATCATCAGCTCAAGTCTCGTCCTTTTTAAAGAGGCACATCGAGATATCCGTTTCAATTTTTTTCCCGACCCGCAGCTTCCCATCTTCAAGGTGGACCGCGACCAGATGAAACGGGTGCTCATCAATATGTTGGACAACGCCGTGGCCGCAGTCGACGGTAATGGGGTGATAGAGATAGAGGTGAAATTCGACTCTACCTTACAAATGGTCACCCTCGAGATAAGGGATAACGGCTGCGGAATTCCCGACGAGGATAAACCCAAGCTCTTTGAGCCCTATTTTTCCACCAAGAAGTCGGGCACGGGATTGGGCTTGGCCATCGTCAATGCCATCATCTCCGATCACAATGGGTATATCCGGGTGCGGGACAACCATCCCAAGGGAACAAAGTTCATTATCGATCTCCCCCTCAGGCAGTGAGGGACTCAACCATCCTTGAAAAATTTTTCAACAGTTGTTACACTGTGGTCAAAGGGCGCAAGGTGAGGGCAGATGAAACAACAGCAAGGGATAAAGCTCATTGCCCAAAACCGTAAGGCACGGCATGAATATACGATCGAAGAGAGTTATGAAGCCGGCATGGTCTTGAAGGGAACGGAAGTCAAGGCCCTGCGGGACGGGCGGGTAAACATCAAGGACGGGTATGCGAGGATCAAAAACGGGGAGCTCTTCCTGATGGATGTGCATATCAGCCCTTACGCCTTCGGCAACCGCTTCAACCATGATCCCTTGAGGCCGAGAAAACTCCTCATGCACGGCAGCGAGATACATCGCCTGCACGGCAAGGTACGGGAAAGGGGATTTGCCCTGATACCCTTGAGTATCTATTTTGCCCACGGCAGGGTCAAGGTGTCGTTGGCCCTGGCCAAGGGGAAAAAGTTATATGACAAGCGACAGGCATTAAAGAGCAAGGAAATGGCAAAGGAGGTGCAGCGCGCGCAGCGCGACCGGAGAGATTAGCACACCATGTGCGTTCATTCGCTGTGGGGGCGAAATGGGTTCGACGGGGGTAGAGAGATAAGAGGTGCATGCCGAGGTCCCAGTCCTCGTAAAACCATGGGAACCTATATAATTGCCAACTATGAGTACGCTTTAGCCGCCTAAAGTGCGGTTAACGTCCTCCTGATCTCGCCTGTAGGCTTGGGAAGGACGTCAGACATGCAGGCTAGCTTCCTCTGATGCTTATAAGGAGGGGGTGAAACGCCATAAGCTAGCCCTTTAGTGATCCTGCCTGGAGGAGCTCCAGAGGGTGAAACCAAAATCCGGGATACGCATGTAGATCCTCTTATGGACCTGCTTTCGGACGCGGGTTCGATTCCCGCCGCCTCCACCAATTATTTTCAGGACTCGTTTCTTCTTACGTTCTGAACTCCATAAACGTGTTAATCTTTTTTGAGGCCTGCGGCCGCGGGCCTCAGAGTGAGGCCCTATCGCCGCGGCATTGACCAGGGAAAAGTAAGGATAGCGTTGAAGCAGCTCGTCGTCGCGACAGAGAATCAAGGCAAGCTCCGGGAGATCGAGGAATCCTTACAAGGAATCGGGGTACAGATTATATCTCTGAAGGGCCTCCCCCCTCTTTCCCCCGTTGATGAAGACGGCTCTACCTATCTGGAAAATGCCCTCAAAAAGGCGAGGGCGGTGGCTGTGCACTCCGGCAGATTGACCATTGCCGATGATTCCGGCCTCGAGGTGGACTACTTACAAGGCGCCCCTGGTGTACGCTCCGCCCGTTTTGCCGGTGACCAGGCATCGGATGCGGATAACAACGGTAAGCTCTTGCAACTCCTGGCAGGTATCCCCGTTGCCGAGCGGGGGGCCCTGTTTCGCTGCGTCATTGCGATCGTCACGCCCCGGGGGCGGGAGGCATGGGTAGAGGGTCAATGCCGGGGTGTGATCTTGGAGCAGGCGCGCGGGAATAAAGGGTTCGGCTATGACCCCCTGTTTTCTATTCCTGAACTCGGCAAGACCTTGGCCGAGCTCCCCCTTGCCGTCAAAAACAGGATAAGCCATCGGGGGCGAGCCCTGGCCGCCCTCAAGGCGGTGCTACCGGATTTTCTCTGAGCGAGCCGAGGCTTGGCAACGGGCGCCGAGAAGGGTATAATCGTGAGCACGATTGTCGGGGCGTGGCGCAGACTGGTAGCGCACCTGCCTTGGGCGCAGGGGGTCGGAGGTTCAAATCCTCTCGCCCCGACCATGCGAGTAGGATTGAGGGTAATCCTCTTTACAACCACCGGTATCGGTGATATACAGCGGAGAAGTTTGTTAACGCAGGCGCCTGTAGCTCAGCTGGATAGAGCAACGGACTTCTAATCCGTAGGTCGTGGGTTCAAATCCCT
>MGQT01000081.1 GCA_001797935.1 Deltaproteobacteria bacterium RBG_16_54_18
CGTTGTCGCGAAACATCCCGCTCTGCTTAAACAACTGGTCTACCAGCGTTGTCTTGCCGTGATCGACATGGGCAATAATGGCAATATTTCTAATGTTGTTCTGTTTCATATCTATTCATTAAAATACAGTTATTTATAGTACTAGTGCGGAGGAGGTTCTGATTACCGGGGAACGAACAGAGGGGGATTAAAGGGGTCGGCCCAGAAAATCATGGAATTCCTTCCTACTGCTTCTTTCATCGCAAGACGGTCATCCCTGCTTGTTGCGATATATAACGCTTCGGCACCTGTAGAATGATTCCTTACTCCCACTGTATAATACTATACCCGATTGAAAAGAAAAGCTAGCTAATTCTTATGGTTCTCAACTTTTCTCTGGGGTATCTTGTTTGCCGATACGAAATCCATTACTTCGTGCCACCAGTGTTCATGTGGACCAACTGGCCAGCTATTGTGCCCGGTACCTCCCAGTATCCATAACCGTTTCGGTGCGGTCAAAGATTCATACAGCCGCATCGAATGTTTTTTAGGAATGATCTCATCCTGCTCGGCCAACACAACGGCAACTGGTTTTTTGTATGCTTGTAAATTACGGACGTTGTCATATCGGTCGCGTATCAGCAATCGGGCGGGAAAGTACCAGTAAAGCGTTTGGGCCACGGCCGGCAAAGAATCCCAGGGGGTTATCATAACCACACCTGCGATCGGAACCGGCGGAGCGGCGGCAATTGACGAGGCCACACCACATCCCAACGACTCGCCCCACAGGAAGACTGGTCCTCCAAATTCCTCTCGTGCGCGTCGTACCGTTTCCTTTGCGTCCTCCACAATATGGCGTTCTGCCACTATCCCCCGTCGCCCGCCGTATCCAGGATACTCGGCCACCACAACGCGATAACCTAACGGCACCAACGCATGGATATAGTAAGAACGGTCTAACGCACGACCAGCGTTACCGTGAAACACCACCGCCACACCTTTCTTGTCGGCAGGAGTTGTTACACCAATAAACCCCCGGTACGTATCGCCTGATTCAGGCCAAAACCGCAAACCAAGGGAACGGGCCTGACTCGCCAACGGCTTTTCGCGATCTGGGAAATACACCATGCGCCGCTGCCACAGATACGCCGCTAAGACCAAAGCACTGTAACCGATGATACCGTAGACAACTAACCGGAGTACCATGTTATTTTTCCTCTGCACCCTGTTCGTGGCATGTCCCTCTCGCACCTTCGCACGATAACGGAAATTGTGTAGAATCGCAAGTACATTGCTTCACGATCATCCTCCTCGGCATCCTTGCATTCAGTACCATTATAGGTTACTATATTTTTCATCGTATTTGTCGAAACAGAAAGGTCCTTTCGGGGAAGAGAGTATCTTAATCAAGAGAGGGGAAAGGCCCTCGTGGGGTTTAAACGAAACCGGTTCCATGATCCATTTCTTACAGGTCGACAAGACATATCCAGACGACATCAAGGCCCTGACCAAGATCAGCTGTAAGATAGAACGGGGAGAATTTGTCTTTATAACGGGGCCCAGCGGGGCAGGGAAGACCACCTTGTTAAAATTGATTATCCGCGCCGAGCGGCAGGATCGAGGGGAGATATTGGTTAATAAAAGAAATATCTCTCGCCTCAAGAACTCTCAGGTTCCCCTCCTGCGCAGAGAAATAGGGTTCGTCTTCCAGGATTTCAAGCTGTTGCACAATAAGTCCGTGTATGACAATATCGCCCTGGTCCTCCGCGCGGTGGGGCACAACAAGAAAGAGATCCCCAAAAGGGTCAGACACGTCTTGAAGACCGTGGGTCTCGAGGAGTGGATATTGCAACAGACCCCCCTGAAGTTATCGGGAGGGGAGCAACAGCGCGTCGCCATTGCCCGTGCCTTGGTCAATACCCCCGCCATTGTTTTGGCGGACGAACCAACCGGTAATTTGGATCCGGAGCTGACAGTAGAGATTATGAATCTGTTGGAAAAGGTCAATGCCTTGGGTACCACCGTGGTCGTGGCGACCCACAATACGGGTTTGGTAGCGCAATACCAGAAGCGGATTATCCCCCTGTATCGGGGAGCACTGGCGGCGTAAAGGGAAACATGGGAGCTCTGTATTGTATACGGAGGACCTTCGGGGTCATGAAAGAAAATGGTCCTACCCATGCCTTAAGCATCGGGACGATCGCTATCGCCTTCTTTCTCTTTGCCGCCTTTCTCCTTTTCCCCCTCAATTTCGCCTCGTTGCTGGAGGCATGGGAGAAGAAGGTGCAAATCATCCTCTACCTCAAGGATGGGATAGATGAAAAGCGGATTGTCCGCCTCACCGGCGATCTCGAAAAGGAAATTGGGATCCTCAAGGTGCGGTATATCTCGCAACGTGCCGCCATGGAATCCTTTGAGCAGGATCTTGCCGGTTATGGCGGGGCGCTGAAGGGGTTGAAGGCAGATATTTTTCCGGCATCCTTTGAAATCACCGTGGAGGAAGGATTCCGAACCCCCGAGCAAATACGCTCCTTGGCTTCGAGACTCAGTACGATACCCGAGGCCGACGAGGTGCAATACGGAGGCGTCTGGTTGGAAAGATTCTCGCTGCTCCTGTATACCCTGAGGTGGGGGGTATGGGTCCTGGGGGGAATCTTGGTGGCCATTATTATCTCGGTCACTGCCAATACGGTGCGGCTTACCCTGTACAACAAAAAAGGAGAGATCGAAATCTTGAAGCTGGTGGGGGCGACAGATACCTTTGTTAAACTCCCCTTTTACCTTGAAGGAGGTTTACAGGGGCTGCTGGGAGCAGGGGTCGCTATCCTGCTGTTGTTCGCCCTCTTTCGAATGTTCTCCGTCACGATAGCACCGTACGTAAGCCTTTTCCTTGGTGAAATGCAGTTGAGATTCCTCCCCCCCTCTATCATCGCGTGGATCTTGGGGGTCGGGGTGGCATCGGGTTTTTTAGGAGGGCTCTTCTCCTTAAGGAGGGCCGCGCGGATTTAGGATAATGGGGAAGAAGTTTATAACGGTTATTATCGTCGCTGGCTGTATTACCTCATCCGCATGGTCATCGGCATGGGGGCAACGGACGAAGGATCTGGAGAAGACTATCCAGGATAAAAAAGGTAACCTGACGGAGATCGAGAAAGAGATCAACAAAAAAAAGCAGGAAGTGAAGAAAAAATGGTGGCAGGAAAAGAAGATCACCGATGCCCTCGATAAGATCGAGCGCCAGGCCGAGCGAAAAAAACAGGACCTCCGGAGACTGGATTCAGAGATGAAGGTACTCGAAAAGAAAGTAGGCTACGAAGAAGAGGAGATCGCGAAGCTAGAAACCCGTCTCGCCATGTTGGGCGAGCTGTTTCAATCCCGCGTAAGATCCATGTATAAACTCCACCGGGTGGGCGTAGTACGAGTTCTCTTTTCCGCCGACGATTACAGTGATGTCTTGCGCAGGTATAAGGCCTTTCAATTAGTCATGGAAAATGACCTGCAGCTTCTGCAGGCATATCAGGGTGCAATTAACGAGGAGAAAAAGAGGAAACACAATTTGATAGCAGAACAGGCCGATCTCTCGAAAAAAAAAGGTGAAGTAGAGACTAAAAAAAAGGAGATCGAAGGTGAGATGCGCACTAAGGCCACCGTGTTGGCCGCAGTGCAGGATGAGCGCGTTGCCCAGGAGAAGGCCATTGCGGAGTTAAAAGATCGGGAGAAGGCGTTACGCTCCTTGATCCAGGAATTGACGACCAAAGCGACTGCCCGTGCGACCACCACGACCACGGGTTTTAAGGCCCTGCGGGGAAAACTGTCGCCGCCGGTACAGGGAGAGGTCTTCGCGCCGAAGGGAAGGGAACGGGGGCTTGGAGTCAAGGCCCCGGAGGGGACACAGATTCAGGCGATTTACGCGGGGAGGGTGGTCTATGCGTCGTGGTTCAAGGGGTATGGAAACCTGATCATCATCGATCATGGAGACGGATACCACACAGTTACCGCGCACGCCTCGAGCCTCTTGAAAAAAGTTGGTGATGAGGTGAAAATTGGCGAGGTGGTGGCCCTGGTTGGCAGTACCGGGTCCCTTGAGGGACCTATGCTCTATTTTGAGATCAGATACCACGGTAGGGCGATTGACCCTGCCACGTGGCTCGCCCTGCCATCTTACAAAAAAAGGGATGGGAAGGGATAATTCACAGAATAATGCAAGGGAGGGGAGTATGTTTAAAAACAAAAAAATTGCGTGGTTGATATTGCTCAGTTTCATCTTTGGTCTTTTCGTCGGCGGCCTCTGCGTGCGCAACGTCTCGGCCCTCTCTGACAAGACCTATGAAAAGCTCAAGGTCTTTACCGATGTCCTCGAGATCATCAAAAAGGACTATGTGGATGATATCAAGACGGAAGATCTCATCACCGGAGCGATCGAAGGGATGCTCAACAGTCTTGACCCCCACTCGGCCTATCTCACTGCTGACATGTATAAAGAACTGCAGGTGGAGACAAAAGGGAGCTTCGGCGGATTGGGCATTGAGGTGGCGATCAAGGATGGTATCCTGACCGCCATTGCCCCCATCGAGGATACGCCGGCCTATCGAGCAGGGGTCAAGGCGGGGGATAGGATCCTCAAGATCAATGAGGAGTCGACCAAAGGATTGAACCTCATGGAGTGCGTCAAGCGGTTGCGCGGCCCTAAGGGGACTTCCGTGACCATCAATATCATACGGGAGGGTTTCACACAGCCTAAAGATATTACCATCGTACGGGATATCATCAAGGTCCAGAGCGTCAAGTTCAAGACCCTCGAAAAGGGATATGGATATCTGAGGATAGTACAGTTTCAGGAAAAGACATCTACGGACGCCACGCGGGCACTTGAGGCGCTGGAAAAAGAAAATCCCGAGGGGCTCCGCGGCCTCATTCTCGACCTCAGGAACAATCCAGGCGGGCTTCTCGACCAGGCGGTGGAGGTGTCCGATCTTTTTCTCGAAAACGGGGTCATTGTCACCATCAAGGGGAGACATGAGCAAGAAAAGACGAGCTTTGATGCCCATGTGGAAGGAACGATGCCCAACTGGCCGATAGTCGTTTTGGTCAATCATGGCAGCGCCAGCGCTTCGGAGATTGTGGCGGGCGCCCTCCAAGATTATGGTAGGGCGGTGATTATGGGTACCAAGACCTTCGGCAAGGCGTCGGTGCAAACCATTATCCCGTTGGAAGATGGTTCAGGTATCAGATTGACCACTGCCCGCTATTACACGCCCAAGGGGCGTTCCATCCATGAGAAGGGAATTCAACCGGATATACCGCTCTCCACGGCGGTGAAAACTCCGTCCAAGGCTGCCGAAGAGGAACCAAAAACCGATGCCGATCTGGACCGGGCCTTGGAGCAATTAAAGGGGATGACGATACTGCAAAAGTACCTTAACAATAAGGGAAATAAATAATCCGCAGTACATGATTCTGATGGTATACGCGAGGCGAAGATCCACGACGGTGAGGAAAAGGCCTCCGGTCGTGAGGCGACGCAAGAGGGGGAGACGCATCCCTCTCTTTTTCAAGTTCCTGGTGTGCGTCGGCATTGTCGTCGGCGTCATCCTTTATGTCCATCACAAAAAACCCGTTCCCCCGTTTCTCGAACGGGCGCAGGAAGTTGAACAGCTTGTCTTCGCCCAGCTCTCACGAATGGAGATCCCGCAACAGGCAATCCAGAAGCGGCGAGAAGAAATGCGGAAGGGTAAAAGGGTTTGGACGTCTGCCCGTTGGGAAATAACGCTCCCTTCGGGAGTAGACGCCGGAAAGGTCACCTCCCAGCTGGTAGAGGGTATAGGGGAGATCCCCGCCGGCGTAACTCTTGCTGCGTCAAAGGTTCAGGATGGCGCCGCGGCAGTAGCCGTGAAGGTCGATGACCTCCTGACCCTTTACCTTATCTTCCGCCCCCCCGTTGTGGCACCGCCCAAACCACTACCCTCCCGACCGCGCATCGCCATCGTGGTGGACGACCTCGGTTTGGACAAACAGGTCGCTGAGGAACTCTTGCGCCTGGAGGCACCGCTGACCTTTTCCATCTTGCCCTTCCAGCCGCATTCGCGCCGCATCGCCAAGCTGGCCCATGCCCAAGGCAAAGAGATTATTCTACACCTCCCCATGGAGCCGCGGGGGTTTCCCTTAAAGGATCCCGGCGAGGGGGGGCTTTTTGTCACCATGGGGGAAACGAAAGAACTTGCGCGGCAATTGAAAAAAGACCTTGATGCCGTTCCTTACATCAGCGGGGCAAATAACCATATGGGATCGCGGTTTATGGAACATGAAGCAGTGGTACGAGTGGTGCTCAAGGAGTTGAAAAACCGGGGGCTCTTTTTTCTCGACAGCGGCACCACCGACCGGAGTATGGGACATCAGGTTGCCCGCGAGCTGTCCTTAAAGACTGCCGCGAGGGATGTTTTTTTGGATAATGAAACCGGGCCAAAAGATATGGAGGCTCAATTGAATCAATTAATGAGGATCGCACGGTCGCGCGGCAAGGCGATCGGAATCGGACACCCTTATCCTACCACGGTTGCCGCCCTCAAGGGGATGATTGCCAAGATTCAGAAAGCCGGAATCAAAATCGTCCCCCTGTCACAGGTCTTAGATGAGTAGCAAAGGTTGGGGGCTTTGATTGATGGATAGGGATACAAACGAACAATTTTGCATAGACATATTACCTAAGGTATCGAGGACATTCGCGCCGACGATTCGGATGTTGCCGCAGCCATTATCGTTACACGTGACCGTCGCCTATTTACTTTGTCGTGTTGCCGATACTA
The DNA here is from genome assembly GCA_001797935.1 of Deltaproteobacteria bacterium RBG_16_54_18. Classification (GTDB taxonomy): domain Bacteria; phylum Desulfobacterota; class B13-G15; order B13-G15; family RBG-16-54-18; genus RBG-16-54-18. Next base: position 6,783 of record MGQT01000081.1, read on the forward strand.
TTGAGGATAGCAGCGTCCTTGATGTCGAGCACAAAAAAGCGATATTGCGGGCATATGCCTCCCTGTTGCAGAGAGAGCGGTCTTGCCTCTCGCCTGATGGATTTATGCAACGCCTGCGGACACTCCCTCGCCGGGGAGCGGAGTATGAACTGCTCCATAATTTTCCTTCGTTGATGGCCGTCTATGCGCGTTTTCCTTTGAACGTAAGAAAGGGGATCAGCATCTGGGTAGTCGAGATGGTCTCCGGCATGCGGAAATACGCGCAATCAAAATATAACTCTACGCAAAATTTTTTAAATACGCTGCGCGATGTGGACGACTATATCTACTATGTTGCGGGTACGGTAGGGAATATGTTGACGGTCTTATTCGCTCACTATTCTTCACGCATTGATCGCCGCATTGCAAAAAAATTGGAGAAGAACGCCGAGGCCTTTGGCAAGGGATTACAGATGATCAACATTATTCGTGATATGCCCGCCGATTGGCGGTATCATCGATCCTATATCCCGAATGAACTCCTGGCGAAGTATGATTTAACACGGCAATCTGTTTTTTCTCCGCGCGCGGCGGTGCGCAGCAGAGAAATGGTCGACGAACTCATCGACCTTGCGCTCTCGTATTTAGACGGCGCCTTGCAATATATCGTGGATATCCCGAAGGCGGAGTTGCGCATTCGTTTAGCGTGCCTCTTGCCGTTATTCTGGGCCTTGCAGACCTTGCTGCATCTGAAGAATAATTTCGATGTATTTTTTAATAAAGAGAAGATCAAAATATCACGCGCCACGCTCCGCGAAGAACTATGCTTTGCTCATGTCTCGGTCTTGTCAAATCAATTGCTCAGGCGACGCTATCATACCTTGCGCCAGGCAATAACGAGCGCGTAATCACCGGCCTGGTTCATATGTGTTCCCCCGGAAAAGAAAAGGGCATCGTTATTGGTCAACCATAATTTTCATATGGTTGACAATCATACCCTCCTGTGCTATGTATCCCGAGCAACGCGGGAGCTATCGTGCAACATCTCATTGAACAATGCGTGCAAGAGGCCTTGGACAACGGCGGGATAAGCCGTAGCACTGCACAGGCCCTGTCGCAGATTGACGATACCCTGTTGCCGTCGCTCTTTTCCGGGGCTGCGCAGCTCAGGGATCACCAACACGGCCGCAGGATAAAGCTTTGTGCCATTGTCAACGCCAAATCCGGCCGTTGCCCTGAGGATTGCAGCTTCTGCGCCCAATCCGCCCATCACCAGGCCCAGATCGAGACTTATCCTCTCATGGACCCGCACGAGATACTGGCCAGGGCCGAAGAGGCAGCGGCCATGGGGGCCAAGCGTTTTTCCATCGTCACCAGCGGCAAGGCACTTACCGAGCAAGAGTTCGTTCAGGTAACCCACGCCATCCGGCTCA
>MGQT01000082.1 GCA_001797935.1 Deltaproteobacteria bacterium RBG_16_54_18
TTAGAAGCAGCGCTCGACACGTTTTTCCAGCGCTACCGAGACGTAGCCGAGCAAAGCTTGGAGGGGGAGGAGCCCCCTGAAGTGAAGATGCGCCGATTCATCCGCTCGATTATCGACGTCTTTCGCAACAACAATGACCTCGTTCGTATCGCTTTTACCGAACTCCCCTTTGATATTCCGGAGATCACCGACTTCAGGACTGAACGGGTGAAAAAAAACGCCGCGCTCTTTCAACAAAAATTGCTCCCTGTTTTAAAAGAAAGATTGCCGCGCCCGATCCACATGGAAGTGGTCGGACCGGCGTTCACCGGCATGCTGGTTGCCCACTTCCTCTTCCGGCCGGTGATTGAAGGCGTCTTTAATATCTCGTTCGACAAAAAATTTTATGCGCACTACGCCGATGAAATCGCCGATTTGCTCTTTTACGGTGTGGCCGGTGTCAAGCCCGTATCGCATGACGACGAGGGCAACACATGAAAAAATAATAAAGAGGAATATTTTCGTGCCGCTTGCATCGTCGCAGTGAAATTGCTACAAAAGAACCGAGGTAGGAAAACAGATGAATCCGCTACAAGGAATTCGACAAGTTCTTCGCAGACTCTCCAAAAAGCAACGGATGACCATCCTCCTGATCGTTCTCCTCTCCCTCGTTATCGTCATCGCACTCTTCTGGATTCGTATCCGCAACGCGGCGGGAGAGCTGCTGTTGTCCGGCACCATAGAGGTTACCGAGGTAGAGATCTCCCCCGAGTTGTCAGCCAAAGTCATGGTCCTCTATCACCGGGAGGGCGACCAGGTAATGGTCGGCGATCCCTTGCTCGATCTGGACAAGAGCACGGTAGAGACGCAGCTCCGTGCGGCCGAGGCCGCCATGCGGGCCGCCCTGGCCCAGGTCGCCCTTGCACGGGCCAGGAGGGAAAACGCCGAACGGGATTACAACAGGAATCTTCGACTGTATCAAACCAAGGCGATCTCTACCAGCACCTTTGATGCCGTCACAACCGCCTACAACGTTGCTAAGAATACCTATGAGACCGCCGTAAACCAATACAAAGGCGCGCAGGCTCAGGTCGCGACCTTCCAGGTACAATTACAGAAGGTCCACGTGACCTCTCCCATCGCCGGTGTGGTCTTGGAACGCAGTGTCGAGGCAGGCGAGGTCGTCTTCCCCGGCATGGTCTTAATGACGATCGGCGATCTCGGCAGCCCCTGGGTTCGCGTCTTTATCGGGGAGACGGATATCGGTAAGGTGCGCCTCGGTCAGAAGGCCTTCGTCGCGACGGACGCCTATCCCAAGAGGCAGTTTCCCGGGACGCTGCGCTATATCTCGAGCGAGGCGGAGTTTACCCCCAAAAACGTGCAGACCCGCGAAGAACGCGTCAAGCTCGTCTACGAAGCCCGGATCTATCTCGCCAACGAAGAAGGCATCTTAAAACCCGGCATGCCTGCCGACGTCTCCCTGCGCGTGGAGCGCTAGACAATGGCCCTCATCGACATTCGAGGGCTGCGAAAGCGTTTTCGGGATCAGGAGGCCATCCAGGGGATCGATCTCTCCATCGAGGCGGGTGAAATCTTCGGCCTCATCGGCCCTGATGGCGCGGGGAAAAGCACCCTCATCCGTCTGCTCGCCGGCATCCTTCCCCCCACCACGGGTGAGATCTTCCTTCACGATATTGACGTCGTTACGAACTACGAGGAGGCCCGGAAGATTATCGGCTATATGCCTCAGACCTTTGGCCTCTACGGCCCCCTTACCGTGGCAGAGAATCTCCGCGCGGTGGCACGCATCCGCGGCGTCACGGGGGCGGAGTTTCAAAAAAGGACCGAGCGGCTCTACCGGTTCAGCGGCCTCGCACCCTTCCAGGACCGCCGGGCGGCCCAGCTCTCCGGAGGGATGAAGCAGAAGTTAGGTCTGTGCTGCGTCCTCATCCATCAACCCTCAATCCTCCTCCTCGATGAACCCACCGTGGGAGTAGATCCGATCTCCCGCCGGGAGTTTTGGGATATCCTCCACACCCTCGCCGCGCAGGGGTCAACCATCCTGATCTCCACCCCCTATTTGGAAGAGGCCGCACGATGTCACCGCATCGCCTTTCTCCGGCAGGGAAAGATCCTCGAGGTATTGGACCCCCTTACCTTGCGGGAGCGCTTCCCCTATGCCACCTGCGACATCTTTGCCCCCGAGCCGCGGGTGTTATTGCAGGGGCTGCAGGGACGCCTGACCCCAACTGCCGCCTTTCTCAGCGGCGACCACGTCCATCTGATCGGTGAAAAGCAGCTCCTTGCCTCGGGGAGGCTCGAAAAAACCGTTCGGCAGCTCGTTGCCAAGGGTGCAATTGTGGAGGTAAAGGAGACGACCCCCACGGTGCAGGACCTCTATTTCGTCCAGGAGCGGATGGGCAATGAAACCTGACAGCCTGCGCCGCATCGCCGCGATCGCCCATATCGAGACCTTGTTGATCATCAGGGATAAGTGGAGCCTTGCGTCTGCCTTCATCCTCCCCCTCCTGCTCTTGATACTCTTCGGCACCTCGCTCTCGTTCGATGTGCGCAACATCCCCCTGGCCATATGGGATCAGGATCACACCCCCGCCAGTCGCTCGCTCGTTGCCGCCTTTCGGGGGTCCCCCTATTATCGCGTCGTCTCCTTCCGGGAGGGATATACCGATCTCATCAAGGATCTCGACCGCGGTAAGGCCTTCGTGGCCATGGTCATCCCCCCGGACTTTGAACGGCGTCTCAACCGTGGTGAGACCGCCCAGGTCCAGTTTATTATCGATGGTACCGATTCCACCACGGCCGGCATCTCGCGCGGGTATATCGATGGGATCATAGAAAAATACAACGTTACCATCCAACCCAAAGACGCCCAACCGCGCGCCGGGCTCCCCTTCGATTTAGCGATCAGGGTCTGGTTCAACCCGGAGATGGAGAGCCGCAACTTTCTCGTCCCCGGTCTCATCGCCTCCATCCTGATGATCATCTCCGCATTGCTCATTTCGCTTACCCTTGCCCGGGAATGGGAGAACGGGACCATGGAAACACTCCTCTCTCTTCCCTTAAAACCCCAGGAGGTGGTTATCGGCAAGTTGGTCCCCTATTTCGCCATCGGGATGCTGAACATTACTATCCTGCTGCTTGCCAGCCGGTTTATCCTCCAGATTCGTGTACAGGGGAGTATGATCCTTCTTTATCTCTTCGCCATGGTATTTACCATCGGCGTCCTGGGTCTCGGGATATTCATCTCCGGCGTAGCGAAGCGGCAGACGGTAGCCACACAGTTGGCTCTCTTTGCCACCCTCCTGCCGACCAACCTCCTCTCCGGCCTTATCTACCCGATCCCCAATATGCCCCTCGTGCTTCAGGGGATCAGTTATCTTGTCCCGGCCCGCTACCTCATCCATGCCCTCAAGGGGATTGTCCTCAAGGGGATCGGCATTACTATCCTCTACCCCTCTCTCCTGCTGTTGGCGGCTTTTGCCGTCGTGATCGTATGGCTCGCCGCCCGTCAGGTGCCCCGGCAGATCAAGGAAGGCAAATCATGAACCTGCGCCGCATCAAGGCCCTGCTGCATAAGGAAATAATACAGACCCTGCGCAACAAACGGCTGCGGTTTATTATCTTTGGCGCACCCGTGATTCAACTCTTCCTTTTCGGTTACGCCGCCAACACCGACGTGCGGGAAATCCGTACCGCCGTCTGCGATCGGTCCAATACCAGTATCACGCGGGGCATTGCGGATGCATTTAAAGCGAGCGGTTATTTCCGGATCGTTCAGCGAACAACTGATCTCCGCACGGCGGAATCCCTCATGGATAGGGGAGATATCCAGGTCATCCTCGTCATCCCCGAGGAGTTTACCCACGACCTGCATCGGGGGCGTACGGCCAAGCTGCAGATGATCGTCGAGGGGACCGACTCGATCGTCGCCTCCACGGCGCTCTCCTATGGAAGGATGATTATCGCCGCGCACCTCCAAAAGCTCGGGAAAACCGCCCCCGCTCTGGACATCGTGAGGCAAACGGTCAAGCGCCTGCCGCAGGTGGTACCGGAGACGCGGGTATGGTTCAACCCCGACCTCAAGAGCCGCAACTTTTTTGTCCCCGGGGTCATCGTCCTCTTGCTCACCACCGTCTCCCTGGTCTTGACCTCGTCCGCCATCGTACGGGAGTGGGAAGCCGGAACCATGGAACAATTGATCGTCACCCCCATGAGACCGACGGAGCTCATCGTCGGGAAGACCGTCCCTTTTTTTCTGATAGGCATGATCAATTTAATCTTCATCTTCCTCATCGGGACGCTGTGGTTTCAGATCCCCTTCCGAGGAAATATTTTCCTCTTGGCCTTTGCCGCCACGCTCTACCTGATCAACGCCATGAGCATCGGTATCCTCATCTCCACCATCTCACGGACCCAGCAGCAGGCCATCATGGGGGTCTTTCTCTACACGATGCCCTCGATCCTGCTTTCCGGATTTATCTTCCCCGTCTATAACATCCCGGTTGCCGTACGGTGGATCGCTTATATCAATCCCATGAGCTATTTCCTGGTCGCTGTCAGACAAATCTTCATCAAGGGGGTGGGCATAACGATCTTGTGGCCCCAGCTCTTGTTCCTGGCCGTCACCGGACCGATCCTCTTAGGCATCAGCATCAAACAATTTCACCAGAAGCTGGACTAGGGGGGCTCTATGGAAGCGATCCTCACGCAAGGGCTTACCAAAAAATTCGGCGCATTTGTCGCCGTAGATAACGTCTCATTTTCCGTCTCCGCCGGCGAGGTCTTCGGCTTCCTGGGACCCAACGGGGCGGGCAAGACCACCACCATCAGGATGCTCTGCGGCATCCTCCCCCCCACTGCCGGTCAGGCGCTCGTCGGAGGGGTAGATGTCATGAAAGAGCCGCAAAAGATTCGCGGAAACATCGGCTATATGTCCCAGCGCTTTTCGCTCTACACGGACCTGACAGTGGCGGAAAATCTTACCCTCTATGCAGGTATCTACGGCATCCCGGAGAATGCAGTCAAACGCCGTCTGAAGGAAGTAATGGAGCTCAGTGCCCTGGTCGGCAAGGAAGACGCCCTGGTGGTAGACCTCCCTACCGGCTGGCGGCAGCGTCTCGCCCTGGGCTGTGCCGTCCTCCACGAGCCGGAGGTACTCTTTCTGGACGAGCCGACGTCCGGCGTAGACCCGGCCGCGCGCCAGGCCTTTTGGGAGTTGATCTATCAGCTCTCCTCCCAGGGGACGGCAGTACTGGTAACCACCCACTACATGGAAGAGGCAGAGCAATGCAACCGGATCGGGATGATCTTCGCCGGCAGGCTGGTCGCCATGAATACCCCTACCCTGTTAAAGGAAAGAATTCCTGGTAAGGTCTATGAGGTGGAAGCAGGGGATACGATCAGGGCCTCGGAAATCATGCGGCAGCTCCCCGGCATAGCCGAGGTCTCACCTTTTGGGCGCAGACTGCACGTCCTTACCGAGACGGACACCACCACGCGCACAAAGCTCCGTCAGGCCCTCACCAAGGCGGGGATTACCGTTTCGTCCTTGGAGCAGGTCGCACCGAGCCTGGAAGATGTCTTTATCTATGTCGCGCAGGAGACCGCGAATGAGAATAACAAGAAGCACCGGTAACACGACTCGTGAGAAAGGTTATTGACAGTCACGGAAAAAGATGCAAACTTCTTTGACGAGGAACAGCATGATTGAGAAGCCCTTAAAAATATCCCCCTTTGGCAAACATCTTGGGGTAGAGGTCGTGGAGGTAGGGGATGGACGTGCCCGTATCAGGCTCCCGTTTCGCGCCGAGCTGACCAACCCTGCGGGAAAACTGCATGGGGGGGTGATCGCCACGCTGGCCGACAGCGCCATGGCCATGGCCGTCGGCTCCGTGCTGGGAGTGCCGGGACGACATTCGACCGTCAAGCTGGAGATAAAGTACAAGGCACCGGTGACGGCGGGCGAGATCATCGCCGAGGCAACCGTTGTACAACGGAAGCCGACCGTCTTCCTCGGGGAGGCGGTGGTGCGAGACGGCAACGATCAGGTGGTGGCCAAGGCCACGGCAACGTTTATGGTCCGGGATAACGCCCCTCAAGATGAGTAAAGAAGGCTTTGGTCGCGCGGAACTGACCTGAGCCTTACCACCGGAAGTTCTCCATCCCTTACATTTTTTGTTTGACCTTGCCCCCCTGTATGATATACTGTATATACGGTATATCAATATCGTCGGAGGTGCATGATGACGACCCAAATGATCGTCCGGATCGATCCTGAGCTCAAAACCAAGGTGAATAACCTGGCAAAGGCCGAGGGGAAGAGTATCAGCGAGGTAATCCGGGAATTGCTCGCCGAGTATGTTCAGAACAGAGACATCGGCTCCTACATTGATGATTTGTGGGGGCGTATTGGTACGAAGCTGACCAAGCGCGGCGTGCGGCCTGTTGATATCCAGCGCGTCATTAAAGAAACAAGGGCGAAGCGGTGATCAAGGTTGTCGTCGACACCAATGTCTTCGTTTCTTCTTTCTTTGGGGGCAACCCGCGAAAAATAATCGATCTGTGGAAAACCGGTCGCATCACTATCTGCCTGTCCAAGGCAATCGTCGATGAATACCTAGAAGTCCTGAGACGCCTCGACTTGCAGAACGAGCGAGAGCTGGAAGAATTGCTGAGCCTCTTTGCCGGCGGTTTTCATATGCTCTTCGCCGCCAAGACGCCTGAATTGCATATAGTCACCGCAGACCCCGACGATAATAAGTTTATTGAATGCGCCGTCGCCTTAAAAGCCGGCTCTATTGTCTCGGGAGACAAGGCGCTCACGACAATTCAAGACTACATGGGAATTAAGATTGTCACCCCCAAGGCCTTCCTTGAAGAGTTTGCTTTAGCAGGGTCTCATGAATCCCCACCTTGAAAAACTCTTGCTATTTGAACTTGCGTAAATATTTTTCGCTGTCTTTTTTATGGGTGATGGCGAGGATAACGACATCGTGGGAAACGATTCGGTAATAGGCCCTGAAATCACCGCTTCGCAAATGATACAGCGGCGGGTCAAAACCTGTCAGCCTCTTTATTCTGGTCTTGCCTAAGGGGAAGGGAGATTGCTCTAAATAATTCTTGATGTCCTTGGTAAGTTGGAGCGCATCTTCAATCTCAAGACTTTCAATCTCGCGCTGGGCAGCCGCACTAACCATAACGTTAAATCTTCCTTCTTCCACGGCGGGTTTCCAGTTTGTTGATGATATCATCGACCGTCATACCGCCATGAGCCTGATATTCGGCAAATGCCTTTTCAATCCTATTCTTAAACGCGGGGTCGTTTTCTATGA
>MGQT01000083.1:0-3134 GCA_001797935.1 Deltaproteobacteria bacterium RBG_16_54_18
GGCAGCGCTCTGCCTCGCGAAAGGCCACCCCCCGCAGGAACTCTTCGAGATTGTATTCGTCCCGATAGATCACCTGCAGGGCGGCTTCTTTTTCATAGTGCTGTACTGCTTCTAACCGGCGTTTATATTCCTGATAGGGGTGGATGTTGGGATTATAAAAGAACCCCTTCACATCCTCCCCTGCCTGCTGCAAGGCCTTCAGCGGGTAGATGAGGCAGTTGGCGCAGCAGATATGGATTAATACCTTCAATCGCCTGAGCGCTCCTTGAGGGCAGCATGGGCAGCGGCCATACGCGCGATGGGCACCCGATAGGGAGAGCAGCTCACGTAATTGAGACCGATCTGGTGGCAGAACTCCACCGAGCTCGGCTCGCCTCCGTGCTCACCGCAGATCCCGATCTTGAGGTCATGCCGCGTCCCCCTCCCCTTTTGCACAGCGATCGTCATCAGCTGGCCCACACCGGTGCGGTCGAGCTTCTCAAAGGGGTCCGCATCCCAAATATCCGCCTGCAAATAGGCATTGAGGAACTTGCCTGCGTCGTCCCGGCTGATCCCAAAGGTGGTCTGGGTGAGATCGTTGGTACCGAAGGAGAAAAATTCGGCCTCCTGGGCCACCTCATCGGCTGTCAGGGCGCCGCGGGGGACCTCGATCATCGTCCCCACCTTATACTCCACCTGGACCTTATTGCGGGCGAAGACCGCACGGGCCGTTTCATCCACCACCCGACGCTGATTCGCCAGCTCGCGGACATCCCCCACCAGGGGAATCATCACCTCGGGATGGACCTTGATCCCCTGTTTGGTCACCTCGCAGGCCGCCTCGAAGATTGCCTGGGCCTGCATGGCGGTAATTTCGGGATAGACAATCCCCAGGCGGCACCCGCGGTGCCCCAGCATAGGGTTTGCCTCGTGCAGGGCATTCACCTTGGACTGCAGCTTTTCCGCCGCCATCCCCATTTTGTCGGCAAGTTCCTCTATCTCCTTGCCCGTGTGGGGAAGGAATTCATGCAGGGGTGGATCGAGGGTCCGGATGGTTACGGGGCGCTCCTTCATGGCCTGAAAGATCCCTTTGAAGTCCGCCTTTTGCATGGGGAGGAGTTTGGCCAAGGCCCGCTCCCTGCCGGCCTTATCGTCGGCCAAGATCATCTCCCGGACAGCGTCGATCCGGTCCCCCTCGAAGAACATGTGTTCGGTGCGGCACAGGCCGATTCCCTCGGCGCCAAAGGCGATGGCAATAGAGGCCTGGTCGGGTTTGTCCGCATTGGTGCGCACGCCCAAGCGCTTCACCTCATCCGCCCAGGACATCAGCTCGGCATAGTAACCGTAGATCTCCGCTTCACCGGGTTTCATGCTCTTCTCGATCAGGACCTGGAGTATCTCGGAGGGTCTGGTGGCTATCTTGCCGATGATCACTTCACCGGTCGTCCCGTCGATGGAGAGATAATCTCCCTCTTTTATAATGTGGCTCTCCACTTGGATTTGCCGTTTTTTGTAGTCGATGTTGAGGGCGCCGCACCCGGCCACACAGACCTTACCCATCTGGCGCGCGACCAGGGCTGCGTGTGAGGTCATCCCGCCGCGAGCGGTGAGGATACCTTGGGCGGCATTCAGCCCCCGTATGTCCTCGGGCGAGGTCTCGATCCGCACCAAGAGGACCTCCTCACCCCGCCCTGCCCATTCCTCGGCATCGGGGGCGTTGAAGACCACCTTACCCGACGCCGCGCCCGGCCCTGCATTGAGGCCGCGGGCGACGAGTTTGCCGTTGTCCATGGCCTTTCGTTTCTCCTGGGGGTCGAAGATCGGGCGTAAGACCTGATTCAGCTGATCAGGCTCTACCCGCAATAAGGCCTCTTTCTTGGTGATCAGCCCCTGGCGGACCATGTCCACGGCAATCCGCAGGGCAGCCAGACCCGTGCGCTTACCGCTCCTTGTTTGGAGCATCCATAACTTCCCCTGCTGGATGGTAAACTCGATGTCCTGCATATCGCGGTAGTGGCAGTCCAGTTTGGTACGGATCTCATCCAACTGCCGGTAGATATCGGGCATCTCCTCTTCCAAAGAGGGGACATCTTTTTCTCCCTTTTGCCGCTTGTTGATGGGCTGCGGCGTACGGATCCCTGCCACCACATCCTCCCCCTGGGCGTTCATCAGGTATTCCCCAAAAAAGACATCGGCGCCGCTGGCGGGATCGCGGGTAAAGGCCACGCCGGTACCCGAGGCCTTCCCCATGTTGCCGAAGACCATGGACTGGACATTGACTGCCGTCCCCATGTCATCCGGGATATCATTCAATTCGCGGTAGGCGATGGCGCGCGGATTGTTCCAGGAACGGAAGACCGCCCCGATGGCCCCCCAGAGCTGGGCCTTCGGGTCTTCGGGGAAATCAGCCCCTACTTTCTTCTTGATCTCTGCTTTATACTCCCGGACGAGGTCCTTGAGGTCTTGGGCGCTCAGCTCATGGTCGAAATGGACCCCCTTGGCCTCCTTTTTCGCCTCGAGGAGCACCTCAAAGGGGTCTTGGTCGTCCTTCCCCTCGGGCTTGAGCCCCAGGACCACGTCGCCGTACATCGCCACAAAGCGCCGGTAGCAGTCATAGGCAAACCGCTCGTCACCGGTGCGTTTGATCAGACCCTGCATCGTCGTGTCGTTGAGCCCAAGGTTCAGGATCGTATCCATCATTCCGGGCATGCTGCGGGCGGCACCGGAACGCACCGAGAGGAGCAGGGGATTTTCCTGATCGCCGAACCGAGACGCCATCGCCCGCTCTACCTTGGCAAGGGCCGCTGCTACCTGCTTGTCCAGCTCCGGGGGATATCCACCCTGGTGTTTTTCATAGTAACTGCAGACTTCGGTCGAGATGGTAAACCCCGAGGGGACCGGTATGCCGAGATTGATCATCTCCGCCAAGTTGGCCCCCTTGCCACCCAACAGATCCTTCATCCCGGCATTACCGTCGGCCTTGCCTTCACCGAAAAAATAGACGTACATACTCATCCTTAATCCTCCTTATCGCGCCATTATTTTTCGTGGCGTCACACCACGCATCTATCTCACGATCACGAATCCCGCCGCGCTTAGCTCTAGCGAACAAGATATTGATATTTCATCCTTTGACCAAGGGGTCACTGGCCAAG
>MGQT01000083.1:3144-13682 GCA_001797935.1 Deltaproteobacteria bacterium RBG_16_54_18
CGGCTTCGTCTTCGGCTTCGGGCTCGGCTTTGGCTCCGGCTTCCCCGGTCCCCAGCCGGGAGAAATCGGCCATCTGTGAAAAAAGCGCGGCAATCTCTCCCAACAAGGCCAGGCGATTGGCCCGCACCTTTTTATCCTCGGCCATGACCATGCAATGGTCGAAGAACTCGTCCACCGGCAAACGGAGTGTTGCCAGCTCGGTGAGGGCCTTCTCATAGTCCATTGCCTTGATCGCGGCGGAGAATTTTCGCTCGATCGCCTGGTACTTTGTATGGAGCGCTCGCTCCTCGGCGGTCTCGAAGCGAGCTGGGTCAACGCCGGTGACACTGCCCACCCCTTTTAAAATATTGCCGACCCGCTTAAAGGCGATTGCCACGGGTGTAAAATCCGTCGTATCTCGGAACCTGTCGACGGCCTCGACGCGGGAGCGGGCATCCACCAGGTCATCGATGGTATCGGCCAGCACCGCCTCCACGACATCAAGGGGATGCCCCTGTGCGCTCATGAGGCCGATAAACCTCCCCCGGAAAAAGGCGAGGCAATCCGCCTGCACCTCTTCAGCGGAGCGCGTGATCTTCTCCCGGAGGAGTCCGAGCGCCATCTCGATGATCCTACGTAACGAACAGCGGTATCCCTTGCCGAGGATGATATTGATGACACCGAGGGTCTGACGTCTGAGCGCAAAGGGATCGGACGTGCCGGTCGGTATCAATCCCACGCCGAAGCAGCCGACGACCGTGTCTATCTTGTCGGCGATGCTGACCATTGCCCCTGCCGGGGAAGCAGGAAGCTCGTCGCCGGCGAAACGGGGCAGATAATGCTCGAAGATCGCCTGCGCCACCACCGGATCTTCGCCGCTCAGGAGGGCATATTCCCTCCCCATGACCCCCTGCAGTTGCGGAAACTCGCCCACCATTTCGGTTACGAGGTCCGCCTTGCAGAGCAAGGCCCCGCGCGCAGCCACCTTTTTCTCCTCCGGCGCCAGGTCAGCAGCCAATCGCGTGGCCAATTCCTGAATCCTCATCACCTTTTCAAAGGAGGTACCCAGCTTGGCCTGAAAAGTCACTCCCTTGAGTTTCTCGACCCGCTTTTCCAACGAAACTTTTTGGTCCTCCTGGAAGAAAAACTGCGCATCGGCAAGCCTGGCCCTGAGTACCCGCTCGTTTCCCTTTTTGACCACGTCCATGGCGCTCGCCTTCGTGTTGCTCACGGCAACGAACGAGGGGAGTAATTTGCCGTTCTTAGCCACCACCGGTACATACCGCTGGTGGTGTTGCATGGCGGTAATGAGTACCTCGCGGGGGAGCTTGAGGTATTCTCTATCGAAGCTGCCGTTCACCGCCACCGGATACTCCACCAGGTAGGTGATCTCCTCCAGGCGTTCCGCGTCTTCCAACGGGACGCCCCCGGCTTGAAGGGCCGCCTCGTGTACCTCCCGCAGGATCAATTCCTTGCGTTCTTCCGGATCAACGATGACAAAGGTGCGACGCAACCCCTCGAGGTAGTCTGCCGATCCCGTCACCGTAAAAGGTTCCGGCTGTAAGAAGCGGTGACCTCTGGTCAGAGAGTCACTCTGAACAGGGCCGAGGGAAAAGGGAACGACCGAACCATCAAAGACGGCGAGTATCCAGTGAATGGGGCGCGCAAAACGCAGGTCAAAATCGGCCCAGCGCATCGACTTCGCAAAAGGTATAGCGGCAATCAGGCGCGGCAGGACCTCGGAAAGGACCTCGCGCGTCTGCCACCCTTCCTCCTGCTTGCGGACGCAGAGGTACTCGCCCTTTTCTGTCTGCATTATCTCGAGGGCCTCGAGGCTCACCCCTTCCTTTTGGGCGAACCCCAACGCGGCCTTCGTGGGTTTGCCGTGCGCATCAAAGGCAACTGCCTTGGGCGGTCCGATGCGTTCGGATTGCAACGGCAGCTGTTGGCCTTCGAGCTCGGCACAGAGGGTTAATCGGCGGGGGGTCCCCATGACCCGCACCGCGCCGCACCCTACCCGTCGCTGCTCCATCTCCCGGCGCAGCATCTCCTCCATCCCCGTGAGGGCGCGGGGGATAAAACCGGCGGGTATCTCCTCTGTCCCGATCTCCAGCAACAATTCCTTTTTCATCCCTCGCCCTTCAGTAAGGGATATCCCATCTCCTCCCGCTGCCGCAGATACGCCTCGGCACAACTGCGGGCCATTGCCCGCACCCGGAGGATAAACCCCATCCGCTCCGTGACGCTGATGGCGCCCCGCGCCTCTAGGAGATTGAAGGTATGGGAGCACTTCAGACAATAATCATAGGCAGGCAGTACCAACCCCTTGCCGATAAGTTTTTTCGACTCGCCTTCATAAAGGATAAAAAGTTTTTGGAGCATGGCCACATCGGCCTCTTCGAAGTTGTAGCGGGAAAACTCCACCTCGCCTTGGTGATGGATGTCGCGGTAGCGGATGCCGTCGGTCCAGACAAGGTCATAGACGTTCTCCACCCCCTGCAAGTACATGGCAATCCGCTCGATACCATAGGTGATCTCGACGGCAACCGGCTTGAGGTCTATTCCCCCTGCCTGCTGAAAGTACGTGAACTGAGTGATCTCCATCCCGTCGAGCCATACCTCCCACCCGACTCCCCAGGCCCCAAGGGTGGGCGATTCCCAGTCGTCCTCCACAAACCTGATGTCATGGGCCAGGGGGTTAATGCCGAAGCTGCGCAGGCTGTCCAAATAGATCTCTTGTATGGCAAGGGGTGAAGGTTTCATGATGACCTGATATTGATAGTAATGTTGCAGACGGTTCGGGTTCTCGCCATAACGGCCGTCGGCAGGGCGGCGCGAGGGCTCGACATAGGCGCAATTCCAGGGCTCAGGCCCAAGGACACGCAGAAAGGTGGCGGGGTTAAAGGTGCCCGCCCCGACCTCAATGTCATAGGGTTGCTGGATGACGCACCCCTGCTCGTTCCAAAAGCGTTGCAGGGCCAAGATCAGTTCCTGTAAGGTCACTGCCTGCTCCTCATCGCGTGTCTCAGAAATGTGATGTATGGCAAGACATGACACTACACCCCTTGTACTGCCTCCATCACCCGTAATGATTTTAACGCCTTGCCCAACTGGTGCTGAATAAATCGGGGGATAATCTCCCTCCCCTCGGCAATGACTTGCGGGGGAAGCCTAAGTTCCTGAACCGCCGCCAGATCCATACTCAGTACCCCCTCCATGGCCCGGCGCGTCTCTGCCGAGACAGCCATCGCACCCAGGGCATTATTATTACATTTTTTGCAGACCGTGCCGCCATGACGAAAGCTGAACCACGCCTGGTCCGTCAAGGAAAGTGCCTGGTTACAGAGAACGCATTCCGTCACGCGTGGTCTGTATCCGATCAGGTCAAGGAACCGCAGTTCAAAGACCCGTGGGTACTCCTCGCGGGCAGGGAAGTCATTGAGCACGGTTAAAAAAGTCACCAATAACTCCAAGAGCCGTGGATTCGATTCCTTTTCCCCGGTCATCTCTTTGACCATTTCGAGAAAATAGCTCCCGTAGAGGACCTTGGTAATATCCTCGCTGATCCGGAAAAGGGGGTGTATCATATCAGCTTCATCCACCCTGATCAACCCCCCCCTCCCTTCGGCAAAAACAACCCTGATGTAGGAAAAGGGCTGGAGGTTGTTGACAAACCGCCGCTTGCTCCGCTTGGCACCCTTAGCAATCCCCCGCACCTTCCCGAGGTCGGCGGTATACAAGGTAACGATGAGATCGATTTCTCCGAAATCGGCGCGGTGGAGCACCACCGCATCGGTCTTTCGCCGTTGCATATAAATTTTCCTTATATCTTATGGATTAAGACGCCACGCGGCTTGACCCCGTCGGAAGGGCCGACAATCCCTTCTTCCTCCATCCGCTCGATGATCCTCGCCGCCCGATTATAGCCTATCTTTAACTTTCTTTGTACGAGCGAGATGGAAGCCTGGCCCGTCCTGGCCACGAGGGCCACCGCGTCATCATATTTTTCATCGTACTCCGCATCTTCCGACTCCGCGCGTTCCTTTCGCTCACGGAGAATAGCGCGATCGTAGGTGGGCCCACCCTGCTCCCGCCAGAATTCCACGAGCCTGTGCATCTCTCCCTCTGAGACATACGCCCCGTGAACGCGCTGCAGTTTGGAACTGCCTGGTGGGAGAAAGAGCATATCCCCTGACCCGAGGAGATGTTCGGCCCCCTGGGTATCCAGGATAGTTCGAGAATCGATCTTGGTTGAGACCTGAAAGGAGATGCGGGCGGGGAAATTCACCTTGATCAAGCCCGTGAGGACATCCACCGAAGGGCGTTGCGTGGCCAGGATAAGGTGGATCCCGGCGGCACGCGCCATCTGGGCCAGGCGAATAATGGATTCTTCCACTTCGCGGCCGGAGACGATCATTAGGTCGGCCAGTTCATCGATAACGACCAAGACATAGGCGAGCCGCTTGGGTGGCGCTGCCTCTTCCGCTTCCTCAAGGGGACGACCGGTAGCAAGCGCGGTCTTGCCCATTGTGCCTTCCTTGACCCGCTGATTGTAGTTCTCGATATTTCTGATCCCCTGCTCTGCCATCATGGCATATCGGCGCTCCATCTCCTCCACCATCCAGCGCAGCGCGATGGCCGCCTCTTTGGTATCCGTCACCACGGGCAATAATAAGTGGGGAATCCCTTCATAGGCGGGGAGCTCCAACATCTTGGGGTCGATCAAGAGAAATTTGACCTCGTCCGGCGTGGCCCGCAACAGGATGCTGCAGATCATTGCGTTGATGGAAACGCTCTTGCCGGAACCCGTTGAGCCGGCGACCAACAAGTGCGGCAGGCGGGCAAGATCAATGACAAAGGGGCTGCCGGAGATATCCTTGCCGATGGCCAAGGTCAAGGGCGCGCCGCTTTTATGAAAGGCTTCGGAGCTGGCGATATCTTTTAAACAGACCACCTCGCGCACCGGATTCGGAATCTCGATCCCCACCACCGGCTTGCCCGGGATCGGGGCTTGTATCCGCACGCTGAGGGCGCTCAAAGCCAATGCCAGGTCGTCGTCCAGGTTGAGTATCCTGCTTACCTTGACCCCGGGCGCAGGCTCAAATTCATAGACCGTCACGATAGGGCCGGGCCTCACCCCCACAACCTTACCCTCTACCCCATACCCTTTCAGTTTATTCTCTAAAATCTGCGAGTTGGCCCACAGGATATCCTCAGAGACCTTTACCGCCTTCTCTTTTCTGTCCTCCAGGATGGAGAGGTCGGGAAGGTGATACTCCCCAGGCCCTGCCTTCGGTGTGGGCAGGGGAAGGGATTCCTGACGCGGTTCGACCTCCTGCTGGACATGCGGCGATGAGAGAATCGGAGGATGGGCAGGTCCTGATCTCACCCGCATGCTTTTTTTGAGCTCCCGCTTCTTCTGCCACCTGCCAAAGTACAGGTCCTTGACCCGGATGCCCCACAGAAAAAAAATCTTTAACGCCTTTACCATGATCACCAATCCCTTTTTGAGGGACATTTCGGTGGCAAGTATCGTCGAAGAGATCACGAGTACGAGAACGGCGAGCGACGCCCCCACTACGCCCAGATAGTTCATCAGAAAGAGACCCACGGCCTTGCCCAGGATACCGCCGGCTCCCCCCTCATAGGCAAAAACCTTCACCTCCCCCAAAAAAATATCCAGGCACGCCCCCCAGGAGATAACCAAAATGCCGAACCCGACCCAGCGGACTCCTTTGTGCTCGGGTTTGCGGTTGGCGAAAATGGCGATCCCCGTCACCAGGAGCGCAATGGGGAAAAGAAAGGAGGTGCAGCCAAAAACCTGCCAGAAGATATCGGCGAGGTAGGCGCCCACGATCCCTCCCAGATTGTGGATATTGGTGGCAACGGGTTGATAGAGGTTGGGAGAAGGGTCTTGCGGGTAAAAGGAATAGAGACACAGGATGAGAAAGCTCCCCCCGGCAATGGCGATGAGGGCGCCGATCTCCCTGACCAATTCCTTTCTGGACATGGTGGACCTCCTACATCTCGATGATCACGGGGATGATGACGGGACGGCGGTTTACTTCCTTGCGAAAGAATCGTTTGAGTGCGCGACGTACCTCATTCTCCACCGCGAGATCATCGGCCTTGGACTCGATGGAAAACCCTTCCAAGACATCCTTAATGACCTCTTTGGCCTGCTCTAAGATCCCCCCCATCTTTTCTTCAAAAAAGACGCCGCGGGATATGATATCAGGGCCCGAAACCACCTCCCCGGTGCGCTCATTGATGACCATCACGGGGATCACCATACCATCCTCGGAGAGCTGCTTTCTGTCCCTGAGCACCACATCTTCAACATCTCCCACGCTTTTGCCGTCGACAAAGACCTTGCCGACTTCTATCCGGTCGACAATCTTCCCCGTCCCGCTTTTGAAGACGATGACATCGCCATCTTCCGCAAGCAAGAGCTTCTCTTCCGCCATACCCACCTCCCTGGCCAACTGGATATGTTGGACCAGGTGCCGATACTCGCCGTGGATGGGGATAAAAAATTCGGGCCGGATCAGATTGAGCATCATCCGTAATTCCTCCCGGTAGCCGTGCCCCGAGACATGGATGGCCGATATCTTTTCGTATATGACGTTAGCCCCCCGGCGGCAGAGGTGGTTGATCATATGGGTAATGGCCTTTTCGTTTCCCGGGATAAAACGTGAGGAAAGAACAACGGTATCGCCTTTTTGAATCTGGATATCCTTGTGGTTGTTCGTGGCAATGAGGCTGAGTGCCGACAGGGGCTCCCCCTGGCTACCCGTCGTAAACACCAAGACGTTCTCCGGCGCATAGTGGTCGAGCTTTTTGATGTCAATTACCCCCCCGGGGGGAAAGTGCATGTAGCCGAGCTCGCGGGCAATCCTGGTATTGATCACAACGTTTCTCCCGACAAAGGCCACCTTACGGCCGTATTTGACGGCGGTATCCATCACTTCCTGCATGCGCTGGATGTTGGAGGCAAAGAGGGCCACGATGACCCTGCCCGGGCTCACCCTGATGATCTCTTCCAGCCGCTGGCCAATCTCCCGTTCCGACAGGGTGTATCCTTCACGTTCAGCATTGGTGCTATCGGAGAGCAGGACCAGGACCCCCCGTTCCCCGTACTCGGCAAATTTTCTCAGGTCGGTCAACTCTCCGCCGGCCGGGGCCTGGTCGATCTTAAAATCGCCGGTATGGATCACGACCCCCACCGGCGTCGTGATCGCCAACCCCGTCCCATCAACGATGCTGTGGCATGTCCTGATAAACTCCACCTGGAAGGGTCCGATCTCGACCTGATCACGCGGCCGCACCCGTTTAAAATTTACCTTCCCGATCCCCTCGTGTTCCTGTAACTTTTCTGCGACCAGGGCCAGGGTAAAGGGTGTCCCATAGACCGGCACCTTCAACTCCTTGAGGATAAACGGCAGTGCCCCGATGTGATCTTCGTGGCCGTGGGTCAGGATGATGGCCCGTACTTTATCTATGTGCCGGCGCAGATAGGTAATATCGGGGATCACCATATCGATCCCCAGCATGTAGTCTTCGGGAAACATGAGGCCTGCGTCGATGACGATGAGGTCATCGCGATACTCCAACACCATCATGTTAAGGCCGATCTCTCCTAAGCCACCCAAGGGGATCAATCGGAGACCATCATACCGCATGGCTAAGCGCCTTCCTAATCCGATCCTCTGCCTGCTGCATCAATGGCCTTCTGTCTTGCATCGTGAGACCTTTCGTTTCGATCGGTTCGCTGATGATAATACCGATATTCCCCTTTTTTATCCTCAAGGTAGTCCGAGGCATGATCTGCCATGACCCCGCGATGGCGACCGGACAAACCGGCACGCCGGCCTTGATAGCGAGGGTAAAGCCGCCATTCATAAAGAGCTGCAGGGCCCCATCAAGGGAACGCGAGCCCTCCGGAAAGATGACCACAGAGGTCCCCTCTTTAATCTTGCGCGCGGCCAGCTCCATGCTCTGGTAGGCCTTTTTTTTCGCCGAGCGGTCAAGACTGATATACCCCGCCGTCCGCATGGCCCATCCTAAGATCGGTATCTTAAACAACTCCGCCTTGGCCAGCCAGCGAAACGGCACCCGGAGGTACGCGAGGAGAGAAAAGATATCAAAGCTCCCCTGGTGGTTACACACATAAATACACGGGCGACGGTCATCAAGGTATTCCGTCCCCTGGACTTTTACCCGCACCCCATTGGCCTTGAGGATCAGCCACCCCCACCATCTGGCATAGCGATGGATCACGTGCCCGCGGCGATCAAAGGGAAACGTTATAAAGGCCATGGCCCCCAAGATCACCGTAACGATAACGATGCACGTCCAGACAAACATTGTCCTAGGCACTAGGCAAATGCCTCTCCTCTGAGACGATCAATGATCGTCTTGAGTTCTTTCTTGATCGTGCCGTTGAGATCATACGGCGACATCCCCTGCTTGTCAGCCTCGATCACCTGCTGATTGAAGGAGAGATGCCCCAAGAACAAGAGCTCGTTGAGCCCCGTTTCGATCAAAGCCCGGTCTTCAGGGGAGGTAACCTTGTTCCCCACACCGTAAACCTTCTGCACCCCCAGATCCCGGGCCAATCTTAAAATCTGATGGGCCGTGGCAATGCTTCGTTGACCCGGCTCCACAACGATGATGAAGGCATCAACATATTTGGTGCTGCCGCGGGTAAGGTGCTCCAGTCCTGCCTCCATATCGATGATTACGACCTCGTCTCTCTTGACCAGGATGTGGTGGAGCAACCCCTTGAGCAGTACGTTCTCCGGACAAAAACAACCGCCTTCGGCCTGGGGAATGTTCCCTACGATGAGAAGCTTCACACCGTGGTGGGTCACGCTATAGGTGTCGGGGATATCATCAACCTTGGGGTTCAGTCTAAAGACGCCGCTGAAGGTCCCTTTTTTGGCCCCGGTTCGCTCCTCTACCAGCGGCGTCATCTCTGCCAGAGGGGTCACTCCCTTGAGAAGTTCGGCGGGAAAACCCAGGGCCGAGGCGAGGTTGGCGTCGGGGTCGGCATCAATGGTCAGCACCGTGTATCCTTCATCGGCCAGGTACCGTGCCATCACCCCTGACAGCGTAGTCTTCCCTACCCCTCCTTTTCCCGCAATGGCGATCTTCATAAATGCAATGCCCTTTTTGGCAACCCATAACTACATGAGAGATGACCCTCTGATAGTTGAAAGATATCATGTCCCCCATCAGGATTCAAGGATGCAAGGCTTTATGAGATGGTGTTGTATCTTCTCTCGTCTCAACAGTCAATGATGTCATTTTTAACGCCTAAATCAATATATAATTTACCTTTCGTCCTTTTTTTGATACTATACTAGAAAATATGATACTCCCTCGCGGTCAAAAAAATCTTAGCAAGTTCCTAAAAAATTCATGCACTTTCTTGATTTTTAAAAAATAAGTACCACATATTACATCAGTGGCATCGAGTGTAGGTCTAAGAAACAAAATCATAAAGGGTCTCATGTTAAATTTCACTATAGAGGGTGCGAGGTTTTCCAAAAGAAAACAGTATCTAAAAAAAGAGGGGAATTGCACGTCAGCAAAAAAATGATGAAAATTGAGGGGGATAAGAATTATGAAAACAATAAAATCGTACTGGAAAAATTCCTTTTTGGCGTTGGTCGTTTTGATATCTATGGTTGTCTCATTCGCAGTTACTAATTCTCATGCCAAGTCAGCCAAGGAGATCAACAAGGAAGTAAATGCAACGTTACACCAATTTTCAACGCAAGTATAGGGTGGCGGCGAATTTCTCAAGGCCGCAAAGGGCGTGCTGGTCATACCCAATATCGTCAAGGCAGGTCTCGGGGTGGGAGGGGAATATGGCCAGGGTGCTTTGAGGATCGCAGGCAAAACAGTCGCCTACTACTCCCTCTCAGCGGGATCGATCGGATTCCAGGCCGGGGCCGAGAAGGTGAATCTCGTTCTCATTTTTATGCAGGAGCAGGCCCTCAAAAAGTTCCGTGGAAGTTCCGGCTGGAAGGCAGGCGTAGACGGCACGATAACCTTTATTGACAAAGGAAAGGAAAAATCTATCGATACGACGAACATCAAAGACCCTATTGTCGGTTTTCTCTTTGGTCAGCGTGGACTGATGGCAGACATCACAATTGAGGGCGCAAAGTTTACCAAACTTGTGCGTTAGCGAAGCTAAGGCAGCTAGCGAAGCTAAGGCAGCTAGTGAAACTAGCGCAGTTAGCGAAGCTAAGGCAACTAGTGATACTAGCGCAGGTAGCGAAGCTACGGTAGGTAAAAAAATGAGGGGTATCGCAGTTATAGCGGCGGTACCCCTCGGTCTTTAAACCAGCTCCTTTGCATCGCTGATATTGAGTTCCAGCATTTTGACGCTGGCCAAGAGGCGAACAAGATTTCTCTCCACCGCCTGAATGCCCTGCGCCTGTTTTTGTAATGCCTCGGCACTGCGGCGCATCTGGTGGATGAGCTCGACCATCGCTTCTAGTGAGACATTGGACATATCATTTCCCTTCCTTTCTCAGGTCTTTAAA
>MGQT01000083.1:13706-16280 GCA_001797935.1 Deltaproteobacteria bacterium RBG_16_54_18
AGTCAGCGAACCGTAGGGATGAACCTCGATGATGTACCCAAGGTTTGTCTTCACGCGCAACTGATCCTTCAAGCGAAAGAGGATCTGGTCTTTCTCTTTTTCTTTGCCGGTTCGTATCTCGACCTTTAATAAAATATCATCGATGTCCCCCTTCTTGGTTACGATGACCTCGTATTCATCGCCGAGCTCGGGAATACTCCTGACGACCTCTTCGATGGCCGTCGGCGCTAAGAGGACTCCCTTCACCTTGGTGATATCGTCGGCACGGCCAACGACCCCGCCTTCGATAATCCGAAAGGTCCTTCCGCATGAACACTGATAATCCGCCCACTGGATGACGTCTTTTGAATCAAACCGGATGCAAGGTTTGGCAATACGATCCAGGGCAGTGACGACCATCTTCCCGCGCCTGCCGGGTTCGGTAATGAGCTCCCCGGTCTCCACATCTTCGATCTCTACCAAGAAGAAGGCGTCATTGACATGCAGCCCCCCCGGTTGCTCCATACACTCATAACTCCAGGCCCCGATTTCCGTGGCGCCGATGTGATCATAGACCTTGGCACCCCATGCCTCCTCGATGCGCTTCTTTGTCGTGGGGATGCTCGCGCCGGGCTCTCCCGCACACGTGATCCGCTTGATAAAAAGATCTTTTGCCGGGTCGATGCCCATCTTATTGCGGGCCGTATCTGCCATCCCGAGGACATAGGTCGGCGTGGCCATAAAGGCCGTACACTTAAGCTCCTGCATCTTGAGGATCCTGGCCTGCGTGTCTAAGACCCCTCCCGGTACGACTTCGGCGCCGAGTTTCTCAGCCGCGTAATGCCCCGCCCAGAAGGCAACAAAAATATTATATCCGAACGGAATGAAGATTCTGTCGGTATTACGGTATCCCTGGGAGTAGAGGATATAGCACCAGGACTCGGCCCACCATTCCCAATCCTGCCAGGTATCGGCCTGATACACCGGCGTACCGGTCGTGCCGCTCGTCTGTCTAAAGATGGTCACCTGTTCAAGGGGGACGGCAAGCATATCGCCATAAGGGAACGGAGGTCGGGACTGCACATCTCTCATCATCCCCTTCTCAATCTTCGGCACCTTGCGAATATCCTCAAAGCGCCGTATGTCCTTCGGCGACACTCCCGCCTCTTGATAAAGTTTTTTGTAAAAAGGGGAATGTTCGTATGCCCACTCGACAATACGCTTGAATTTTTTTAGTTGCAAGACTTGGAGTTTTTCTTGCGGCATTGTTTCCAGGATGGGATTCCAATATATGTCGCTTTTGGCTGTCGAGCCACTCTTGACGCTTTTCACTATCGTAACCCTCCTTATGTTTGTGTCTTTACCGAAACCGGTGTAACTATAAACAGAAAGGCAGGGAGATGTCAATAATATTTCATTTCGGCGAGAAAATTAAAAAGTTATTGGATTTTCCATAGGAAGAACTTGTGCGCGACATCCAAGAGATCCTTAATCCAGCAAATCCGCAAAAAAAATGGAAAAAATAAGTCTTGCTTTTCCCCATTTTTTTTGCTAGCATATAAACAATAGATGCATGAGCATCCGGTGGGTAACAATAAAAAAATAAATGAGTACAGAAGGTATTTTTTTTCGTTTTCTCTGTGAAACATTTCACAAAAAAGATCATCCAAGGGAGGTTAGTATGACAAAAAATGTTAAAAACAAGGGGTGGATCGTCACCTTCAGCGGGACCGGGATCAACCTGGCCCTGGGGATCCTCTATACCTGGAGTATCTTTAAGGGGGCGATTAAAAAATCCATCGAGGCTGGAGGAACAGGCGCATTCAGTTGGGACCTTGCTAAGCTCAATGACCCCTACGCCGTCTGCTGTCTCGTCTTTGCCTTTTCCATGATCCTGGCCGGCAAATGCCAGGATAAGTTCGGCCCGCGGATCACCGCCTTTATCGGCGGTATCCTGGTCGGCCTGGGTTTCCTCTTGATCTCGCAGACAACCAGTTATGCCGTGTGGATTGCAGGTTTTGGCGTGCTGGCCGGTGCGGGGATCGGCTTTGGCTATTCTTCTGCAACGCCGCCGGCGCTTAAATGGTTCCCACCGGCAAAAACGGGATTGATCGCGGGATTGGTAGTCGCAGGCTTCGGCCTTGCCTCCGTCTATATCGCGCCCCTCTCACAGTATCTCTTAAGGATCTGGGGGTTGCAAAACGCTATGTTGTTCTTTGCGGCAGCATTTTTTGTCGTCGTGTGCTTGCTCTCTCTGTTCCTGGTAAACCCGCCAACCGGCTATGTCCCTAAGGGCAACACCAAGGCCGGCAAGGCCGCACCTGCCGCAGCCGTGCAGTCCGAAGCCACGCCTCTGCAGATGATGAAAACCTGGACGTTCTATAAGATATGGTTAATCTATTTCATCGGCGCCGGCGTAGGGCTCATGGTAATCAGCAGCGTTTCGGATATGGCTAAGAAAAGTATGGGGGAATCGGCCTTTGTGGCCGTGGCCATTCTGGCCATCGGCAATGCAGGCGGTCGGATCTTCGCGGGTTTTCTCTCGGACAAGATCGGTCGCAAGGCAACCCTCACCATCATGTTGTCATTCCAGAC
>MGQT01000084.1:0-734 GCA_001797935.1 Deltaproteobacteria bacterium RBG_16_54_18
CGATCCCCCCGATCCCCTCAGCCAGCAGCACGCTCTTCCCTCCGTGAGCGTCACGGTCGTCCGCAATCGTTGCCTCCCGTATCATGAGGACCGGCTGGTCCGTCTCCGGATCCACGTCACGGTAAAAACCGATTGTCTTGAGTCCGCGGCAGCGCCCCCCCAGGGGCAGGGCGGTTGACGTAAACCACAGGGAATCCTCCGGCAACCCCTCGCTTTCCCTGTCTTCACCGATAAAGGCATAGGTACCGACGTCGGCGCCCTCTTTCTCGGCAGGGAGGTAGGCACAACTTATCTCCTGCGCCATGCGGTAGAGCACGACCCTGGCCTTCCGGTAGACCTCCCCCCCCTCCGTGCTGATCTCCATGGTCTTGATACTCCCCGCAAAGGCTGCGTAGATGATGGAGATGATGAGCGCCAGGATGGCGGCGGCGACCAAGACCTCGACAAGGGTAAACCCTCGACTCGTGTCGTGTTTCATAAATTTAATGTAATTGTAAGACATGACATTAGTGTTCCGCCACATAGGTGACCATCCTCAGGTCTCGCCCCTGCTCCCCTTCCTTCCACTGGACGCGGACCATTACCCGCTTCATCCCTTCCATGTCCGTCTCTTCCACCGCCGTTCGCCACTGAAAGGCAGGGCTCCCCTCCGCTACCTCCCCCTGCTCCTCACCGGTCTGTAAGCGTTGCCGGGCAAGCACCTCCGCCATCCGTTCCTGGGCCAGGAACGTGGC
>MGQT01000084.1:915-1587 GCA_001797935.1 Deltaproteobacteria bacterium RBG_16_54_18
CGGTCACGGGAAGGAGTTTGATGGTGATTGTCTGCCCCCCGGCCAGGTGGATCAAGGTTTCCTCGACCCAGCCGTCGGGGAAAAAATCGGTATAGGCTACCCCCTCGTTGGCGACGCCGCGCGGGGTGCTGACATCTTGCATGCGCACGCCTGTGGGCAGGTACAGGGTACGGGTAAGGATCTCCTCTTCTTTGACGATCAACCCCTCTTGATTCGGGCGTCCCACCCAGCAGGTCTGCTGGTCGAGGTCATAGTGCAGTCGATACATGCGCGCGGTGGAGGCGGCCATGCCGGTCACATACCTCACGACCCCCCTGATCTGGCGGGTGGCCTTGGTGGTGTCCCCGTGCGACAGCATGGCCGTGAGCCGCGGCGTGACCAGCCCCGCCAGCACGGCGATGATGAACATAACAACGATGAGCTCGATAAGGGTGAAGCCCCGGCTATTCCAGGTTCCAGCTCTCGATGTCGGCATACTTCCCCTCACCCCCCTGCTCGCCGTCGGCGCCGTAGGATACCACATCGAAGTCCTTGCTGTGGACGCCGGGAGAATAATAGACAAAGGGGTTCCCCCAGGGATCCTGGGGTACCTTCGACTTCTCCAGATACCCCCCCTCGCGCCATCGCTTGGGCACCGGTGCGCTCGCAGGCTTTTCCACCAGGGCGGAGAGC
>MGQT01000084.1:1691-2035 GCA_001797935.1 Deltaproteobacteria bacterium RBG_16_54_18
CGGTCTGCCCATGATCTTGGGGATGATGAGCCCGGCAAGGATCCCCAGGATGACCACGACAACCATCAGTTCAATAAGGGTAAAGCCTCTTTGATCGCGACTGAGCATACTCCCTCCGACTCCCGTATATAACCCCCCTCTCCGGTGACCGCGACGATGCAACAAATCAACCATGGATGGGGGAAGTTTCGTGCCTAAGCGCTTAGACGACGAGGCCCTTGGTAAACTCCTGCCACTGCCCCCGCTGCTCATGCCCCATCTCCGTCAATAACACCCCGGCCTCGAAGAGATGGGACGATCCGAGGGGCGCCATCCTGAACCAGAGCACCCTGCCCTTTCCCTGC
>MGQT01000084.1:2112-2270 GCA_001797935.1 Deltaproteobacteria bacterium RBG_16_54_18
GGTAAAAAGGTGATAACCCTCCAGCATGACCTGGTTTATCTCGATCACAAAGCCGTCTTCTGCCAGCTCCTTGGTGCTGCCGTCTGTCCACGAGGTGAGCCCCCCCTTTTTTGCGAGGTCAAAGAGCCGCATCCGTACGGGAAGGGGAGCCGCCGACT
>MGQT01000084.1:2372-2642 GCA_001797935.1 Deltaproteobacteria bacterium RBG_16_54_18
AAGTCAATAAAATTAGGCTGTTACATCGGGCTAGCGCATTGACAAAATGCTGACATCGACTTGAACATAAGTGGACACAATTAATTAAAACAAAAGCCTGAATTAGCGTTCACCTCGCTGCCCGTCTCCCCCCCCTTTGATACCGCCACACGGCCTCGTTGTGCTCGCGCAGGGTGGAGGAAAACTGATGGGTCCCGTCGTTGCGGGAGACGAAATAGAGGTAATCGACTGACGCGGGATACAGGGCCGCACTGATGGACGCCTCTCCGG
>MGQT01000084.1:2726-3796 GCA_001797935.1 Deltaproteobacteria bacterium RBG_16_54_18
TGCCGTCAAAGTCTTTTACGCCGTAGATCACCGTAGGATCGCTGCACAGGGGCATACCGCGCTTCAACCGATTGTGAAAGACAGCGGAGATCAGGGGGCGTTCCGCAGGCGCGCCGGTTTCTTTCTCGATGATAGAGGCAAGGATAACGATTTGCCTATCCGTCATATTAAGCTCGGCAGCCCTCCGGGCAAAGGCAGGTCCATAGACCTGCTGGAACCGCGCCACCATTGTTTGAATGATCTCTGCCGGGGCGACTCCTTTGGAGAAGAGGTAGGTATCCGGGAAGAGATATCCTTCAACGCCCTTCCCTTTGATACCGAACCGGGCGGCGGTGTCAACGGCAAAGGCCGCGGTTAAAAAGGCTTCTTCTTCGATGATCCCGAGCTCTGCCAAGCGCGCGGCAATCTGTTTAATCGTATATCCCTCGGGGACGACCACGCGATAGCGCACCACATCGCCGGTGACGAGCTTTTCCAGGATCACCTGCGGCAGCATGGACGTGCTCACTTCATACTCCCCTGCCTGCACCCTCCCCGTGACCCGAAGGAGTCTGGCCATGAGCGAGAACCTCGTCGGACTGCGTAAGACCCCCGCCGCATCGAGGATCTGGACGACCTGATAAAAGCTTGCGCCGCGCGGGATCACCACCTGTTTTTGCTCGCCGTGAAAATCCACCGGCAGGATGAACAAGAGGGCGTTATAGACAATAAAAAGAATAACGACGGCAGGGACCCAGAGATACCATCTGGTAAGGTACCTTCTTCTTTTGCTCTTGCGGTGTCTCATGGTTGGGCGCCCTTTTCAACGTGCTGATCCAGACTGTCAAGATAGCCTTGCAGAATCAGGACGGCCGCCACCTTATCCACGACCTTGCGTCGCTTCCGCCTCGTCATATCTGCCTCGAGGAGCACGCGCGTTGCCTCTACCGTGGTCCACCGCTCGTCCCAAAGGGTGACGGCCATGGACAACGCCTCTTCCAGCGCACGCACGAAGGAGAGGACCCGCTCCGCCCCCTCCCCGAGGGTGCCGTCCATATTCTTGGGAAGCCCGGCGACAAGGGCGGAGACCT
>MGQT01000084.1:4020-12173 GCA_001797935.1 Deltaproteobacteria bacterium RBG_16_54_18
CTCGGTCTGCCCTCCCTGAAGCAGAGCGGAGAGCAAATTACGCGCTCTCCGAGACCTGAAGAATTTTGTGTGGCCTGAACTTTTCTCGGCGGAATTTTCTTGCCGGGTCCCGGCATCCCCCGGACCATCGAAATTCACCCCTCAAAAATTCTTAGGGGCTTGACAAGGGGGGGATTTTGTTATAAATTGCACAAAGTCAGCGGGAACAATTGCAGTTTGCGGAAGGACCGCTTCCCTAAGATGAGGAAAGGAGGATAGATTTATGGATTTTGGCTTCACCGAAGAACAGGCGATGTTGCGGGATATGGCGAGGGATTTTGCCCAAAACGAAATTGCCCCCACCGTCGAGGCGGACGAGGAAAAGCACGTCTATAATGAAGCACTTGTCAAGAAGATGGGCGAGCTTGGCCTCTTTGGTTGTCTCGCCCCGGAAAAATATGGCGGCACGGAAATGGGTTATCTCGCCGCGAGCATTGCCACGCTTGAGATCGCCAAAGAAAGCCCGTCGTACGGGGTCACCTTTAACCTGCAAATGAATGCCGTACAGAGCGTCCTGCTCGCCTTCGGCACGGAAGAACAGAAGAAAAAACATATCCCCTCCCTGATCACCGCGGACGCCTATGGGTGCTTCGCCTTGACCGAGGCAGACACCGGCTCGGACGTCGCCTCGATGAGGACCACGGCCCAAGAAACCGCGGACGGCTTTGTCCTCAACGGGAGCAAGATGTGGATCTCCGGCGTGCCCTTGGCAACCGTCGGGATCATCTACGCCATGACCGATCGCGAGAAAAAACACCGGGGGATGACCGCATTCTTGGTTGACATGAAGACCCCCGGCATCGAGCAGCGCGCGATCACCGAAAAACTGGGGCTGCATAGCTCCCCCACCGGAGAAATCATCTTCGAGGACGTCAAGGTACCGAAAGACGCCGTCATCGGCAAGCCCGGGGACGGTTTTAAGATCGCCATGTTCATGCTGGATAGGACCCGCCTCTCCTGCGCAGCTCGGTCTGCCGGCGTCGCGGAGAAGTGCTTC
The DNA here is from genome assembly GCA_001797935.1 of Deltaproteobacteria bacterium RBG_16_54_18. Taxonomy (GTDB): domain Bacteria; phylum Desulfobacterota; class B13-G15; order B13-G15; family RBG-16-54-18; genus RBG-16-54-18. Next base: position 5,057 of record MGQT01000084.1, read on the forward strand.
GAGCTGGCCAAAAAGTACGCCAATGAACGGATTCAGTTCGGCCAGTCCATTATCAATTTTCAGATGGTCCAGGATCAGCTCGCGCGGATGTGGTGCGAGCATGAGGCCGCAAAACTCCTGGTCTTTAAGGCCGCCTGGATTATGGACAATCTGGAGAAGGCAGGTGGCCGGCCGACGCTGCACATCTCGACGGCAAAATACTACGGTGCAGAATCGGCGGTGATGGCGGCTAACGAGGCAATGAAGGTCTACGCCTCCTACGGCTACGGCACGGAATACCCCATCGAACGATACTACCGAGACGCCAAGTCTTATCAGAGCGTGGAAGGCACCTCGAACATTCAAAAGACCATTATAGCCAGAAACTTCATCGAAGAAAAAAAGGAGTGAACTATGAACGTGACGGTACCGATGGTGGGAAAGATCGTTAATGTTGCCGTGAAAAACGGTGACAAGGTCAAGGAGAACGACCCCGTGGCTACCTTGGAGGCCATGAAGATGGAGATGCCGGTCGTGGCACCAACAACGGGCGTCGTCAAACAAGTCAACGTCAAGGCCGGTGATGAGGTTACCGCGGATACCATTCTCATGGTTATCGAGTAGCACGGCACCATGAGGGAAAAAGGAGGTGAGGCAGGATGAAATTACAGGGAAAGGCGGCGGTAGTCACCGGCGGCGGCAGGGGAGTCGGCAGTTCCATCTCAGTGGCCTTTGCGCAGGAGGGTGCCGATGTCATCGTCAATTACGCCTCGAATCCCAAGACCGCCAATGAGGTGGTAGAAAAGATCAAGGGCATGGGCCGCAAGGCAGTAGCGGTCCAGGCCGACGTCGCGACCAAGCAGGGGGCAGAGGCGGTCATCGAGGCCTCCGTGAAGGAATTCGGCAAGATCGATATCCTGGTCAATAACGCCGGCTTCACCCGCCCGGCGATGCTCAACAAGATGACGGAAGAGGATTGGAATGCCGTCGTCGATATCCACCTCAAGGCGCCGTGGCTGTGCATGCAGGCCGCCAGTAAGTATCTGATGGAACAGAAGCGGGGCGCGATCATCAACGTGACGTCGGTGGCCGGTCTGGTGGGCACGGTCGGCCAGATCAACTACAGCGCCGCCAAGGGAGGCGTCCTCTCCATGACGAAATCGGCGGCCAGAGAATTCGCCCGGTATAACGTCACGGTCAACTGCATCTCCCTGGGGATCGTGGCCACGGACATGACGGAAAAGATCAGAACGGACGAAAAACTGGCCGAGATATATATGAACCGCATTCTCCTCAAGCGGTTTGCCGAGGCGAACGACATAGCCCCCTCCTTCGTCTTCTTTGCATCGGACGATGCCCGGTATATTACCGGACAATTGCTCTGTGTGGACGGGGGATATGGCATGATCTAAGGCGTAAGTAATCGCATAAGAGAATAAAGCTAGAGCAAAGAAAGAGAAAGGAGGAACAGTGATGGCAGGAGTACCTGATAAGATCAAGACATGGCAGATGGTGCAGCCGTGGAGTAAAGACAGGGAAACGGGAAAGGTCACGGAAGGAAAGCTCGCAAAGACGGAGATCCCGGTACCGGAATTAAAGCCGGGCGAGGTTTTAGTGGAAGTAGCGGGGTGCGGCGTTTGCCACACCGACTTGAGCTACTTTTTCGACGGGGTCCCCACCGTGTCCAAGCCCCCCCTCACCCTGGGACATGAGATCAGCGGCGTGGTGGTGGCCGGAGAAAAGGCATGGATGGGCAAAGAGGTTATCATCCCCGCTGTCATGCCCTGCCGGCAGTGCCCCATCTGCAAAGAAGGCAGGGGAAACCGGTGCCTCGCGCAAAAGATGCCGGGGAACAGCTTGGGGATTTACGGCGGCAACTCAACGCACATCCCGGTACCGGCAATAGACCTCTGCGAGGTAAAGGACCGAGGCAAGTTCTCCTTGGCGCAGTTGGCCGTGATCGCCGACGCGGTCACGACACCGTATCAGGCGTCGATGCGGGCGGGCCTTAAATCCGGTGACAGGGTCATCGTGATCGGTGCCACCGGCGGCGTGGGCGTGCATATGGTGCAGACCGCCAAGGCCTTGGGCGCCAAGACCGTGATCGGCATCGCCCGGAACCCCGAAAAGCTGAAGAGGTCGTTGGAATTCGGAGCGGACTTTACCATCAGCTCCCTCAATAAGGAGTCCAAGGACATCAGAAATGAATTCCGGGCCATCTGCAAGGAGAACGGTATCGAGGCAGGCTACGGATGGAAGATCTTTGAGGTGTCGGGGACCAAGGCAGGACAGGATTTGGCCCTCGATCTGCTCTCGTTCACGGGCAAGTTGATTGTCGTCGGCTTCGGGATGGCCAAGAGCGAATACAGTATTTCGCGCTTGATGGCCTTCGATGCCGAGATTATCGGCACCTGGGGATGCCTGCCGGAATATTATCCCATCGTTCTCGACATGGTGTTGAAGGGCAAGATCAAGCTGGAGCCTTTCGTCGAGTTGAGGCCCATGAGCACGATTGCCGCGGTGTACGATGAGGTACACAAGGCAGGCTCACCGGCCAAGAGGATCGTTTTAACCCCAGATTTTTAAATAAGAAGGAGGAAAAAATATGTCATTGGATTGGATGCCAAAAGAAGGAGGAAAGAAGGACCATAACAGGTATGGCAAGGAGCACTGGGGGCAAATGGATAAGGCCCCCTGCGTGGTATTCGAAAAGCGGCCTCTCAAGGATCCAAAGGGGCAGGTCATTAATGGGCTCACGGTAGCCTGGATAACGCTTAATAATCCGGCTCAGTACAACTCGTATACCACCGAGATGGTCAAGGGCGTTATCGCCGGCATGGAGAACTCCTCCACGGACCGTGAGGTCGTGGCCGTCATCTTCACCGGTGTCGGCCCCAATGCCTTCTGCACCGGCGGAAATACCAAGGAGTATTCCGAATACTACAGCAGCCGTCCTGACGAGTACGGCCAGTACATGGAGCTCTTCAACAACATGGTGGACGCCATCCTCATGTGCAAAAAACCCGTCATCTGCCGGGTCAACGGGATGCGCGTCGCCGGCGGGCAGGAAATCGGCCTGGCCTGCGACATCGCTATTTCTTCCGACCTGGCCATTTTCGGGCAGGCAGGACCCCGCCACGGCTCTTCTCCGGCCGGCGGCAGCTCCGACTTTCTCCCGTGGTTCCTCTCCATGGAGGACGCCATGTGGAACTGCGTGAGCTGTGAGATGTGGAGCGCCTACAAGATGAAGGCGAAGACCCTGATTACTAAGTGCGTGCCGGTGCTCAAGGACGACAAGGGGAGCTGGGTACGCAACCCCCAGGTCATCACCGACAAGTACGTGGAAAACGGCGAGATCGTCTACGGCGAGATGAAGACCGGTGACGAGTTCAAGAAGGCCCGCGAGTGGGTCAATGAAAAGCTCAAAAAGAACGAGTATGATTTCTCCCTACTCGACGCAGAAGTGGACAAGGTGGTCTGGACCTTCGCCAACCTCTTCCCCGGCTGCTTGATCAAGGCCATTGACGAGGTCCGCGCCAAGAAGAAGTTCTTCTGGGATTACTCCAAGAACTACAATAGGCACTGGCTGGCGGCAAATATGGGCGGCGAGGCCTTCCTTGGTTTCGGCGCCTTCAACACGAAGAAGATCACCGGCAAGGATACCATTGATTTTATCAAGTATCGCCAGGGGATCGCCGAGAGCAAGATGATGAACGAAGAGTTCTTCTCGGAAGTGCTGGGAAAACCGCAGAAGTAAATAACGATACTCTCTATCGTATCTTCACCAAAAAAAACGGGGGGTCACCTATGTGTGACTCCCCGCTCTTACGTTTCAGCGCCGGCAGATCTGTTAAGTCCCGAGCTTTAATTCGAGGTGGATCAGGTCTCCTTTTTGGAACCCCATTTGGTCGAAGAAGTTCAGCCGATCGAATTCCCTCCAATTTACGAAGGTGTAAATAGAATCCACGCCGACCTTCTTCATATTAGCCACCATCGCTTTAAATAAAATCCTTGCCACCCCTTTCCGCTGGTAGGTGGGATGCACGCCGATAATATCGATCCAGCCGATGGTATCAGGCACCCCGTACTCCCATCCGCTGACATCTCCGAGGATAAATCCGATCACCGAGCCATCCAGCTCCGCCACCAACGAAGCCATAGGCGCCCTGTTTTCCGTCAACTCTATCTTCATACTCCAGTACTCAGGCCGTTCCTTGCCGAGCAATGCCTTGTCGATGGCTACAATCGCATCCAGATCACCATACGCCAAGGCCCGTATCTTGACCGTCTCCAATATATCCATAAGCTCTCATCCTTTGTGAAAAAACCCATAAGAAGTATAGCGCAGCTTTAAAACCTGTCAATAAATCTATGGCTATTATTTGATTGAGGTATTGCTCAAAACGAGACGATAAATCGTTTGATCACAATAAAGACGACGAGGCCCAGCGCCAATAACAGGCATGCCCACGCAAAAAGGTCGCCATATTTGGTATAAAAGGTCAACTCACTCGTCTTAAATCCTATCTCCTCGACCAATATCTCTTGGGTAAAGAGATTGCTGGACTTTTTGATCCTCCCCCAGGGATCTACAAAGGCGCTGATGCCGGTATTGGCCGCCCGCACCAGCCACACACGGTTTTCTATGGCCCTGAAGCAGGCCTGGGACAGGTGTTGCAGGGGCGCCGATGTCCTGCCGAACCATGCGTCATTGGTAATGGTTACCATGAAATCAGCTCCCTTACGCACGTTGATCCGGCACAGTTCCGGGAATATCACTTCAAAGCAGACCAATACCCCGAACCGGCCGCGGGGGAGCCGAAAGATGATTGTTTCTTTGCCCGCGGTGATATTCCCTACCCCGGCCAGCGCATTGAAGGCGGGGAAGTGGGCCGAAAGAGGCACATATTCGCCAAACGGGACCAGGTGCATCTTATCGTATTGACCGATGATTTGGCGCTGTGGGGAGAGGAGATAGGCGCTATTGTATACCATGCGTCTCTTGCCCTTGCTTTTCTCGGTAAGGCTTCCGAAAAGGAGATAGGCACCTGTCTCCTGGGGGATGGTCATGACCGCGGCATCAAGCTCCGTGCCCGAGGGAAAATAGTCGGGAAAGGCCGTCTCCGGCCAGACAACGAGCGCGGGCGACTGTTCCTCCAGACGAAGGGATAAATCGTGATAGATCGTCATCGTCCTTTTTTTAAATGCGGCATCCCACTTGATGTCCTGGGGGATGTTCCCCTGGGCCAGGCCGACGGTTATCCCCTTTTCGGTCTTGTACGGGTAATGAACCCGCCAGTACCCATAGGCGCATGTCAAAACTACTAAGATCAGGATGCAAAGAGAAGGTATAAGCAGGACCTTATGCTTCTTGCTCCCCTTCCGGCCATCTTTTTTCGGGACAAGCCAAAGGTATATAAGGGTATTAATCAAAATTATTAGAAAGGTGACCCCGTAGACGCCGGTTATATCGGCGAGCTGGATGAACAAGGTATTGCTGTATTGCGTATATCCGACCAGGACCCAGGGAAAGCCGCTGAGCAAAAAAGAGCGCGCGTATTCCAGCCCGACCCACAGGACGGGGAAGACAAGGAGCATCGCCCATTGACTCTTTGCCTTGATCGCTGAAATGAGGAAGGTGAAGACCCCCCAATAGAGGCTCAGATAGATCGCCAGGAGGAGCAGAATAGGGATGGCAAGGGGAAGAGGGATATTGCCGTACCGGTGGACAGCCACCACTACCCAATAGATAAGTCCGACATAGGCCACCACCCCGGCAAAGGCACCTAAGAGGAACGCCTCACGGCCGCTTTTCCCCTCGACGCACAGCAAGAGAGGTACCAAAAAGATGAAGGCAACGGGCCAGAGAGTATAGTTCGGAAAACTCACAACAAGAAGGGCCCCCGAAACGGCGGCCCAAAAGTAGTGTAAACTCTGCGCGCGGTGTGATCTCATGCGATGACCGTGCGGAAAAATTCGGCGATGCGCGAGACGACATAATTTTGGTGTTCCCTGGCGAACTCCGGATAAATCGGCAGCGCCAGCGCCTCTTGGGCTGCCCGCTCGGAATGGATGAGATCACCCGGTGCGTATCCCAACCCCTTATAACACTCCTGCAGGTGGAGAGGGTACGGATAATAGATATCAGTAACTATCCCCTCTTTGGCCAGAAATTCCTTAAGCATATCCCGTTGCGGGACCCTGATGACATATTGGTTGTAGATATGGCGGTTGTTGTACTGCACATGGGGGGTCTCGATCCCGAGTGACTGCGCATTGATCTCTTCGAAAAGCTTATCATAATGAGCCGCGTTCTCGCGTCTCTTTTCCGTCCATTCCTCCAGATAACGTAATTTCACCAGCAGGACGGCGGCCTGCAAGGCGTCCAGTCGGCTGTTGACCCCGATGAGTTGATACTGATACTTAGCAGCGGCACCGTGTACCCGCAAGAGCCGCAATCGGTGCGCCAATTCATCGTCATCGGTGGTCACCATCCCACCGTCACCAAACGCACCCAAATTTTTAGAGGGATAGAATGAAAAACACCCCATATCACCGATGCTCCCAGCCCTCGCCGCAGGGAGGGAATCCTTTATATAATCGGCCCCTATGGCCTGGGCCGCATCCTCAATGATCTTGAGGTTATGACGGTGGGCTATGGTATTGATGGGCCCCATATCGGCGCATTGGCCGAATAGGTGCACCGGTATGATGGCCTTGGTCTTGGCGGTTATGTGTGCCTCTATCTTGGCGGGATCCAGGTTATACGTCTGAGGGTCGATGTCCACAAATACGGGACTGGCGCCGGTCTGTGAAATGGAGCCTGCCGTGGCAAAGAAGGTAAAGGGGGTGGTGATCACCTCGTCACCGGGCCCTACCCCGATGGCCAATAAGGCCAGCGTCAAGGCATCACTGCCGGAGGCCACCCCTATCGCATGCCGGACCTGGGAATAGGTCGCAATAGCCTGCTCCAGGGCCTCTACCTTGGGTCCTAAAATAAAATATTGCTCAGAAACCACCTCGGTAATAGCCTGATCTATCTCTGGTTTGATCCGCTGATACTGTGCCTTTAAATCGAGAAACGGGACTTTCATTGATTAATAACCTGCCTTTTTGTGATCTTTTCTATACATTCCTC
>MGQT01000085.1:0-3230 GCA_001797935.1 Deltaproteobacteria bacterium RBG_16_54_18
AAAAATGGTCCCATCCTTCTGAAGGTCTTCTTTGGTGAGATTGTGCAGCGGGGCGCCGAAGCGGTGCAATGCCCGTAACACGGCATCGGCGTTCTGGGAAGACGGCATGATCCAAATGTCTATGTCCATGGTGGCCCGGGGATAACCGTGGGCTGCCATCGCATAGGCACCGACAAGAAGGAACCTAACCTTCTCGTCGGACAAGCTTTGTAACATGTCTTTGTAATCTTCGTTCAGCATCGTGCCTTTTGCTCAATGCCGCGATTTCTCTGGTCAGAATCCAGACGAGCTTAATGCGTTCTGCCGGCGTGCCGGGAACGAAGTCGTCGTTCCGAGGGTCAGACATTCGGAATAAGGCCGTATGCTTCCTGTTCATATATTCATGATACCATTTTTACCGTGAGAAGACAATCGACCGGTTGTTTCGAACAAGCATGACGTTGGGGCGAGCATCGGGATCTGATTGCTCTTACTCGTAGAGCTTGCCGCTACGCTTACCTATGTCCCCGTTCGCTCACTGTCTATACCGGCAATGAAGTTCTTCGGCGGCCTTGTCCAGTTTCTTGTCGAGCGTCCAGAGAGAGACTCCGTTTAAGAGAGCGGCGGCAAGAAGATGGACATCTACGTAACCCAATCCTTTTCCCATGACATGGCGAGCTTCGATGAAAGCAAGCACCTCCTCATGCTCTACCGGAAAAGTCATTGGCAGAGCTTCCAGAAGCGAGATGATGCTCTTTCTGCTTTTGAGGTTTCCACACGCAAGCTCGCCTATGATGAACGGATGACACACGGCCTCTCCGTCGTTGAGTAGTTCCACCAAGCCGTCATGGGTTTCGCGGAAATGGGACACCCAGACTGAGGTATCAACAAGAACCACCTAGATGCTCCGCCTCCTCGGTACGTGCTTCAACTGCTTCTCGGTGCCTCCCAGTTTAGCAAGTCTCTTTCCGCTTTCTCTTGCTATAAGCGCTTCCAGCCCGAGCTTTACCAGTGTGGTCTTTTCCTTTATGCCCGTCATTTTGGATGCCTGATCAATCAGACTGTCTTCGATATTGAGCGTTGTTCTCATGGCGTCACCTCATCGAATGATATGCATTAATATGCTCGTCCAATGCATATTTGTCAAGTGGCATTCAGATAACGAAAAAATCAGCCGGAGCGTAAACGATCGGCTGGATTGACTTCGTTAGCCATATTCTATTTGATTTTTTGAAATTCATTAACCAGTATCCCAGGACCTGTTTTCCCGATATACAGATAATCGCAGAATATCTCGATCCTTTCACCTGGTCTGATTTCGCGTGGCAAGTACTCGGAAACTTGATCCTGAATAAACAATGAAACGGTTGTTCCCTTTGCAGTCTTGACGGTTATACATTTTGAAATTTTCATCCGTTCAACAACATCCTTAGGTGCCCCTACCATTATCATTGCTTTCTTTAGAAAAGCTGTATCACAGGTTTGGCCATATTCAGACAAGACCACTTGGAAACGAAGCTTCTGTGGTGCGACTACTCTTACCCCCTCCTCAGCTTTCGGAAGTTGCATTAGGCTATCTATGTCACCTTGTTTATATCGATCATAATCAAAACCATGGGCTATTGAAAAAGTGAAGAGCACACATACCATAAATAGAGCGCGGACCATTTTCATTTTACCCTCCTTCATCTGGCTAACACCTGAACTCATCCGATTGTGCCTGCGGCAAAACGGGCGCAGTGAATTGCTAGATATCCTTTAATTACGACTCAAATATCTATTTGCTGACGAGGATAAATTGACATTTTTTCTTTTAAAGAATTTTAATACTTCTAGCAAATTATCCTTATGAAACAGATTGCCACTGAATGTGAAAAAACTGTGCTTGAAAACAATTTCTATGTTCTTTGTCCCAACTGTATCAAGGATATCTACTTCGTATATTTCTGAATATGGCACAACCGTCTCTTTAAATACTTTATATTTAAAACTATCTTCATAAATAGTAAGTGCTGGAGAAAGACTGTTGTGACTTAAAGCAACAAGTGGAATTCGCTTTATTCCCGTAAAAGAAGCTAGTAAAGGTACTCGAAAACCATTTCTATCCAACTTTTCTGGTATCTTTATTTTGAGAATATGAAAAAGTGTCATGATAAAGCCCCCTTTGTTTAGGTTATTGTCATTATTCATATTTGTAGTAGTCCCCATTTGGTTATTTGATGAACATCCTGTCAGGAAAGTTATAATAAATAATAAAATATATTTTTCATATCGATTTAATCTAACGAAAAAATCAGCCGGAGCGTACCGATCGGCTGTATTGCCTTGTTCTCTGGTTATTTAATCTTATTTCCGTTTTTGTTGCTCTCGTTGTATTCTCATACTTCGACATCCGCCGGAATAAGATGGGAGTATGTTCTTATGTAGTACTCCCCGAGGGTTTCATTCCTTCTTGAACTGAAATCATGTAATACCACCAAAAGCTTTCGGTAGCCTGGCGGCGCCGCGAAAAAGAAGAACATTGCTTCATTCCATACGGTAAGTTTGGCGCTTGGTACATTACCGCCCTCAGTCCATCTGTGAGCTTTACACTCGACAAGAACCTTCTTTTCTTCATTACCAAGATCGAAGGAATGAGATTTCTTTCCAGTAATGCCGATAGGGACTGAAACGCCGGCTTTTAAGGTTAAGCCTTGCTTTTCGAAGTACTTTCGTACCTCTTCCTCAAAATCACGCCCTACATGAGCGTTGCTTTCAGAACATTTTCGTTGGAAAGGTTTATCCATCATTAATTCCTACAGAGAACAATTAATCTACCGCAAGCACTAATTAGAAAAAATTTTAGTATTTATCGTATAATGATGTCAATCAGTACGAGAAGGATGTCGCTATTGGAGACGGCGAAGTTGCATTACCGAATGCCCTTGCGAAGAAATATCCAACGCAAGCAAAAGCCGGAAGTGGCAATGATTCTTCCCTGCCCGGAACCGGAAGCCCTCTATCGGCCCACGCATCGGTAAGGTCATGCGCCGTCAATTTCCTTATACTTTGCTCCTAATCAGCTTCCTACCAAGGGGAGGGGCAGCTTGGACCTCTGATGCCCTTTTATCTGCTCATTCCGCTTAACCAGCGAATATCATTTACCTATTTCGATTTGATCGGAGATATTGGCAAGGCCTCCGGTTCTTTATGAATTGACAAGGAGTACCTGAATATATTACCATTTTCCATTACACGATGATGGGCAAGAA
>MGQT01000085.1:3398-5340 GCA_001797935.1 Deltaproteobacteria bacterium RBG_16_54_18
TGCGAGGCATTGAAAAAGAAGAAGCTTGTTTTAAAGGATAAGATGGAGCGGATGATGCTCGCCTATCGTCAGCACAGCGAGGAGAAGGGATGAAGAAGACCGGGGCCCAGATCCTCCTCGAGTGCCTCAAGCGTGAAGGGGTGGAGGTGATCTTTAATTACCCGGGAGGGGCCATTCTCCCCATCAACGATGAACTCGAGCGCTGGGATTTTAAGGTAATTCTGGTGCGGCACGAGCAGGGGGCGGTGCATGCGGCGGACGGCTATGCCCGCGCCAGCGGCAAGGTGGGCGTGTGCATCGTCACCTCCGGCCCCGGCGCCACCAATACCGTGACCGGGCTTGCCACTGCTTATATGGATTCCATACCGATCGTGGTGATCACCGGTCAGGTCTCGACGCCGCTCATCGGCAATGATGCCTTTCAGGAGGCGGACATCGTGGGGATCACCCGCCCCTGCACGAAATACAATTACCTGGTCACCGACGTGCGTGATCTGGCCACGATCATACGCGAGGCCTTTTATATCGCCGGCTCGGGCAGGCCCGGGCCGGTGCTGATCGACCTTCCCAAGGATATCGCCTCAGGCACGACGGACTTCAAATATCCGCAGGAGGTCCGGATCAGGGGGTATCAGCCCACGCTCGACGGCCACGGGCAGCAGATCAAGCGGGCCCTGCATCAGATCATGAGGGCGCATCGGCCGGTGATCTACGCCGGCGGCGGGGTCATCATTGCCGACGCCGCGCAAGCGTTGACCAAGCTGGCGGAGACCCTTCATATCCCGGTGACGACGACCTTGATGGGGCTTGGCGGCATTCCGGGTACGCACCCTCTGTTTCTGGGGATGTTGGGGATGCACGGGACCTACCGCGCCAATATGGCGGTGACCGACTGCGATCTCCTGATCGCCATCGGCGCCAGGTTTGACGACCGGGTGACCGGAAAGATCGACGCCTTTGCCCCCAAGTCAAAAAAAATCCATATCGATATCGATCCCACGTCCATCAGCAAGAACGTGCGGGTGGATATCCCCATCGTGGGGGATTGCCGGCGGGTGTTACAGCAGATGTTGACGCTCCTCAAGGAGGAAAAGGGATTGGATGAACACCGGCGGTCTCTGGCGCCGTGGCACGCGCAGATCGAGCAGTGGAAGAATACCCACCGCCTCGCGTACCAGCAGGATCAGGTCATCAAGCCGCAATACGTGATCGAAAAGATCTACGAGATGACTAAGGACAAGGCCATCATCTCTACCGAAGTCGGGCAGAATCAGATGTGGACCGCCCAATATTATCTCTTTAACCGCCCGCGCACCCTCCTTACCTCGGGCGGGCTGGGGACGATGGGCTACGGGCTTCCCGCGGCCATCGGGGCCCAGGTGGCCTTTCCGGATCGCCCGGTGATCGATATTGCCGGCGACGGGAGCATCCAGATGAACATTCAGGAGCTGGCCACGGCCGTGCAGTATAAGCTGCCGGTTAAGGTGGCCATCCTCAACAACGGCTACCTGGGAATGGTGCGGCAGTGGCAAGAGCTCTTTTATGAGCGCCGTTATGCCATGACCCATATCGGCAATATCAGCCCCGATTTCGTGAAGCTTGCCGAGGCCTATGGCGCTGTCGGCCTACGGGCGACAAGGCCGGAAGAGGTGGTGCCGGTGATTCGCGAGGCCCTGCGGACCCCGCTGCCGGTGCTCATGGACTTTGTCGTGGAGCCGGAGGAGGGGGTGTACCCCATGGTGCCGGCCGGTGAGGCGATCGATCGGATGCTCTTGGTATAAGCCTTGGTACGAGCAAGGAGGAGCGATGCGGCATACGATAAATGTCTTGGTAGAAAATGAGCCGGGGGTGTTATCGCGGATAGCGGGCCTCTTTAGCGGTAGGGGGTTTAATATCGAGAGCCTCTCGGTGGCAGAGACGTTGGATCCCACGGTGTCCGTGA
>MGQT01000085.1:5351-11534 GCA_001797935.1 Deltaproteobacteria bacterium RBG_16_54_18
TGACCCGGGGGGACGACCAGGTGCTCGAACAGATCACCAAACAGCTCAATAAGGTCGTGTGCGTGATCAAGGTCATCGATCTCGTGGGCAAAGAATATGTGGCCAGGGAGATGATCCTCGTCAAGGTGACGGCGACGCCGGAGACCCGCGCGGAGATCTTGAGCATTACCGACATCTTTCGGGGCAAGGTCGTGGATGTGGGTCCCAAGAGTTACACGGTTGAGGTGACGGGTGATGAGGCGAAGATCAAGGCCTTTCTCGCGCTCCTCAAGCCGATGGGGATCAAGGAAATGGCCCGCACGGGGAGCGTGGCGCTAGTACGCGGTTGATTTCAACAGACAGAAGGGAGAAGGGATGGCACGGATATACTATGATAAAGACGCCGATTTGAAGGTCCTCAAGGGGAAAAAGATCGCCATCATCGGCTACGGCAGCCAAGGGCACGCCCAGGCCCAGAATCTTAGAGACAGCGGCCTGGATGTCATCGTGGCCGAGCTCGAAGGGACGGCCAACTACCGTCTGGCCCAGGAGCACGGCTTTAAGCCGGTAACGGCAAACCAAGCGGCCAAGGAGGGTGATGTCATCCAGATCTTGGCGCCGGACACGGCGCAGTCCCGCATATACCAGGACCAGATAGAAAAAGAACTTAAAAAGGGAAAGACCCTGGTCTTTTCCCACGGGTTTAACATCCACTATGGCCAGATCATGCCGCCGCCGGTAGTGGACGTCATCATGGTGGCGCCCAAAGGGCCGGGGCATCTCGTGCGGAGGCAATTTGTCGAGGGAAAGGGAGTACCTTCACTGGTGGCAGTGGAGCAAGACGCCTCGGGAACGGCGTTGCAGACGGGCCTCGCCTATGCCAAGGGGATCGGGGCGACCAGGGCGGGGGTAATTCAGACGACCTTTAAGGAAGAGACCGAGACGGATCTGTTCGGGGAGCAGGTGGTGCTCTGCGGCGGGACGACCGAGCTGGTACGCGCCGGGTTCGACACGCTCGTGGCAGCCGGCTATCAGCCCGAGATCGCCTACTTCGAATGCCTCCATGAGCTGAAGCTCATCGTCGACCTCATGCACGAGGGGGGGATCAGCTACATGCGGTACTCGATCAGCGACACGGCCGAGTACGGAGACCTCACCCGGGGGAGGAGGATCATCGACGAGGAGACACGCCTGATCATGCGAGAGATCCTCGAAGAGATACAGGACGGCTCTTTTGCCCGTGAATGGATCCTGGAGAATGAGGCCCGCCGCCCCGTGTTCAACGCCTTGCGCAGGCAAGGGCGCGAACACCTGATTGAAAAGGTGGGGAGCGAGTTGCGCCGGATGATGAGCTGGATCGAGAGCAAGGATGCGCCTGAATAGGGAAACGATCCCCTTTGTCGTGGAGGGGCTGCCGTTTTTTCTCCCTGCTGCCTTGATCACGGTGCTCTTCGCGGTGTGGTGGAACGTCTATCTCTTTTTCCCCTTTCTGGCGGTGACCGTCTTTTTGTGTTCTTTTTTTCGGAATCCCCGCCGCCGCATCCCCCAGGGCAAAGGTCTGATACTGTCGCCGGCAGACGGGAGGATCGTCGTCGTCAAAAAAAGGCAACAAGGGACGCAGGTGAGCATCTTCATGTCCGTCTTTAATTGCCATGTGAATCGCGCCCCTCTCGCCGGCACCATTAAAGAGATCCGCTACCAGCCCGGCAGATTCCTGCCTGCCGACAGGGGTGAGGCATCGCTGGTGAACGAACACAATGCCTTCCGGCTCCAGAGCCTGGAAGGCCTAACCGTGCGCTTTGTCCAGGTGGCCGGCATCCTGGCCCGCCGCATCGTCTGCTACGCGCGCGCCGGGGATCACGTGCAACGCGGGGAGATCGTAGGGACCATTCTCTTCGGCTCCCGGGTGGATTGCTACCTGCCCCGCCGCGTCGTCGTGCGGGTGCGGCCGGGGGAACGCGTCAAGGGAGGCAAGAGCGTGTTGGGAGTTATCCGATGAAGAAGAGACGTTCTTTAAGGAAGAAAAAAAGAGAGGTAAGGAGAGGGGTATACTTATTGCCCAATCTGCTTACCACCGCATGTCTGTGCAGCGGCTTCTATGCCATTATTGCCGCCCTGCATGGGAAGTATCTTATTGCGACGGTGGCCATCTTTATTGCCTTCATTTTTGACGGCGTTGACGGCAGGGTGGCCCGTTTGACGCACACCACCAGCCGTTTCGGGGTGGAGTACGACTCCCTCTCTGATCTGGTGGCCTTCGGCGTGGCCCCTGCCATCCTGGCCTTTTCGTGGGCACTGGAGCCATGGGGGAGGTGGGGGTGGCTGGCCGCCTTTCTCTACGTGGCATGCGGCGCCCTCAGGTTGGCCCGATTTAATGTCCAGGTTGATACGGCCGAGCCGCGTTCCTTCCGCGGGCTCCCCATTCCGATGGCGGCAAGCCTTATCGCCTCCACCTACCTGTTGTTTCATCACCTGGGGGTAGATCCCGAGACCAAACACATCTCCCTGCTCCTCATGACCTATGCGCTCGCCCTGCTCATGGTAAGCAGGATTCCGTATCCCAGTTTCAAGAAGGTGGATATATTCAGACGGAAACCCTTCAGCACTCTCGTCGTCATGGTTGTTACCCTCGTCGTCGTGCTGGCAGAGCCGCCGATTATGCTCTTTGTCCTCTCCGCCGTCTATCTCGTGCTCGGTCCGGCGAATGCCGCGCGCGGGTGGTATGTAAAACGGGTCGACGCGGTCCATCAGAAAAAGGCACACCCCTTAACAAGATGATAACGGGGAGGTTGGGTGCCCGGTATACTATGGAGGCTTTTTTTTGCCGTAGAGCTCAGTCAGGAGATTCAAGCGGGGGTGCGCAGGATACAACAGGGGCTCAAGGAGCGAGCGCCTGGTGTCCGCTGGGTGAGGCCGGAGGGTATCCATCTCACCCTCCGATTTCTCGGCGAGGTAGCCCCTGAGCGCATCGAGGATATCTGGAGTCGGGTAGCGAGAGGTGTGCAGACCATTGACTCCTTTACCTTTGGGGTCAGGGGGTGTGGGGGATTCCCGATTGCCAAAAAACCGCGTGTCATCTGGATCGGGATACAGGATCCAAGCGGGTCGCTAAAGGCCATGCAGGCGAAGGTTGAGACAGGGGTGGTAGAATTCGGGTTCCCGCGCGAGGAGAGGGGATATAACCCCCATCTCACGCTGGGTCGCTTGCATCCGGGAAAAGGGCAGGGGATGATCGCCCAGGCCATCGAGGCAACTAGGGCGGCGGACCTGGGAGAGATGGAGGTGCGGGAGGTCTGCCTCTTTCGAAGCCAGTTAAAGCCAACAGGGGCGGAGTATACGAAGCTGAAGGTCATCCCGTTAAGAAGTTGATTGGAAGAGAATTTTCATGGTTGATGTGGCAGAAACGAACTACGCAACTTCACTTTTTCCCCTCTCCCGCCAACGGGAGGGGGCAGGTCCCGCACCGCTTTGTATAATGATGCTCCTTTAAATCTTTTAAGGACATCATGCCGCAAGGCGGCAAAATCTGAATGGCGGGATGTCGCTCCTGCTCTCCAATTTAGAAATAAGGACAGCAGGATCCCGAAGCGGGAAAGGCGATACGGAGGCGAATGATGGAGTCAAATAAAGAGAAGGATAAGGATAAAGATAGGGCAGTCAACGTAGCAGTCACGCAGATTGAAAAGCAGTTCGGCAAGGGTTCTATCATGCGTCTCGGCGCTGAGGTACAACCGGCGGAGATTCAGGCCATCTCTACCGGTTCTCTGGGGCTGGACCTGGCACTCGGGGTAGGGGGGCTCCCGCGAGGGCGGGTGGTAGAGATCTTCGGGCCTGAGGCATCAGGGAAGACCACGATGGGCCTCCACGCGGTGGCCGAGGCCCAGAAGGCAGGGATCGCGGCCTTCATCGATGCCGAGCATGCCCTCGATCTCACGTATGCCCAGCGGTTGGGGGTCAATGTAGAAGATCTCCTGGTTTCGCAGCCCGACACCGGTGAGCAGGCATTGGAGATCGTGGAGATCTTGGTTCGCAGCGGCGCGGTCGATATGATCGTCGTCGATTCGGTTGCGGCCCTGGTACCCCGGGCGGAGATCGAAGGAGACATGGGAGATGTGCACATGGGGCTTCAGGCGCGACTCATGTCGCAGGCCCTGCGGAAGCTGGCGGCTACCATCAACAGATCAAAGGGCGTCGTCGTCTTTATCAATCAGATCCGGATGAAGATCGGGGTTATGTTCGGCAACCCCGAGACCACCCCCGGAGGTAACGCCCTTAAGTTCTACTCGTCGGTGCGGTTGGATATCAGGAGGATCGCCGCCATCAAACAGGGCCAGGAGGTCGTGGGAAACCGCACCAAGGTGCGCGTGGTGAAGAATAAAGTTGCCCCTCCCTTTAAGGAAGTCCAGTTCGATATCATCTATGGGCACGGGATATCCCGCGACGGTGAGATCGTGGACCTGGCGGCGGAACTCAATATCCTGGAGAAGATGGGTACCTGGTACTCCTACAAAGATACGCGCATCGGTCAGGGGAGAGAGAACGCCAAGGCCTTTCTCAAAGAAAACCCCGCGATGAGCGAGGAGATCGTGAGTAAGATCCGGGAGCAGCACATACTCCCCATCATGCGCAAGGAGGTGAAGGAGGTGGAGGATGGATCTGAGTGAGGTTCTGCTCGTTGCCCTTAACAATCGAGCGTCGGATATCCATTTTAAGGTCGGTCAGCCCCCCCTGCTGAGGATTGACGGGGAGTTGGTCCCGCTCAAGGACTATTCGGCCCTGGACTCCAACGAAATTGCCAAGACCGCATATCAGATCATGAGCGAGCGGCAGCGGGAACGCTTCCTGCGCGATATGGAGATCGATATGGGGTACGGCATCTCCGGCCTGGGGAGGTTCCGAGTCAACATCTTCCAGCAGCGGGGGACCATCGCCATCGCCCTCAGGGTAATCCCCTTCGGGATCAAAGGATTTGAGGAGCTCAACCTCCCGGTGGAGGTGATGGAGCGCATCGCCAAAGAGGTGCGGGGATTGGTGCTGCTTACCGGCACCACCGGCAGCGGCAAGTCGACGACCCTGGCGGCCATGATCGACTATATTAATAGTACCCGACGCTCGCACATCATCACCATCGAAGACCCCATCGAGTTCCTCCATCGCGACCAAAGGGGGATCATCAGCCAGCGCGAGATCGGTACCGATACCGATAATTTCGCCCAGGCCCTCAAGATGGCCCTGCGCCAGGACCCCGACGTGATCCTCGTGGGGGAGATGCGGGACTTTGAGACCATCGAGACGGCCATCCTGGCGGCCGAGACCGGGCACCTCGTGCTCAGCACGCTCCACACGCTGGATGCGGCGGAGACGGTGAACAGGATTGTCGCCGTCTATCCTCCCTATCAGCAGAAACAGATCAGGCTCCAGCTTGCCGGTATCCTCAAAGGGGTAGTCTCCCAGCGGCTCTTGCCCCGCGCCGACGGGATGGGCCGGGTTCCTGCCGTAGAGATCATGATCTCTACCGCGCGCATCAGGGACTGCATCGTGGACAAGGACAAGACGCAGGACATCCATGATGCCATCGCCCAGGGGCACGCCACCTACCACATGCAGACCTTTGATCAATCCCTCATGGAGCTCTTGACACGCGAATTGATTACCTACGACGAGGCCCTGCTCCACAGCAGCAACCCCGAAGACTTTGCCCTCAGGGTCAAGGGGATCCTCGCCACGAGCGACATGACGTGGGATGAGTTTGAACAGAAGGAACATGCGACTGAGGCCGAGGAGAAGCTGGAGGTAGAAAAGTATTAGGATGATGCGCGGGGCAGAGGTCAGGGGCGCCTTTTTACGCTATTTTGAGCAACGGGGGCATCGGGTGATCAAGAGCTCTCCCCTGGTGCCCTATGACGATCCCACCCTCCTGTTTACCAACGCGGGGATGGTCCAATTCAAGCGGGTCTTTCTCCAGGAAGATACCAGAGAATATAAACGTGCGGCCTCGGCCCAGAAATGTCTGCGGGCCGGCGGAAAGCATAACGACATGGAGAACGTGGGTCGGACGGCCCGTCACCACACCTTCTTTGAGATGCTCGGGAATTTCTCCTTCGGCGATTACTTCAAAGAGGGGGCCATCGAGATGGGGTGGGAGTTCCTCACTCAACACCTGCACCTTGCCCCGGAGCGGCTCTGGGCCTCGGTCTTTGAGGA
>MGQT01000085.1:11542-37241 GCA_001797935.1 Deltaproteobacteria bacterium RBG_16_54_18
AGCTGCCAGCCTGTGGGAGGGGCGGATCGGCCTGCCGGCAGAGCGGATCGTGCGTCTCGGGGAAAAGGACAACTTCTGGGCCATGGGAGATACCGGACCATGCGGCCCCTGTTCGGAGATCATCATCGATCAGGGCGCAGACGTCGGATGCGGTTCTGCCACGTGCGGGGTAGGGTGCGACTGCGGCCGTTATTTGGAGCTCTGGAACCTGGTCTTCATGCAGTACAATCGCGATGCAGAGGGCCGTCTTAACCCCCTGCCCCAGCCGAGCATCGATACGGGGATGGGGCTCGAGCGGATCGCGGCAGTTGTCCAGGGGGTCCAGAGCAACTACGACAGCGACCTCTTTCACGGCATCATCGGACGCGTCGAGGAGATAAGCGGCGTGCCGTACCGGCAGTCGGCGAAGGGAGAGCAAGATGTCTCTATCAGGGTGATCGCCGATCACGCCCGGGCAGTCACCTTCCTCCTTGCCGACGGCGTGCTGCCGGCTAATGAGGGGAGGGGGTATGTCTTGCGCCGGATCATCCGTCGCGCTTTGCGGCATGGGAAGCTCCTCGGTATCCCGGGTCCGTTTCTTGTCCCGATGGTGGGGAAGGTGGTGGCGGTGATGGGTGAGGCCTATCCCGAGATCACGGAGGGGGAAAAACATTTCATGCAGATCGTCCGACGTGAGGAAGAGCGTTTCTCCGAGACCTTGGACAACGGGCTCAAGGTCCTACAGGAGGAAGTGGCGGGACTTCAGGCGAAGAAGAAAAAGGTCCTCCCCGGGGCCATTGCCTTTAAGCTCTACGATACCTTCGGATTTCCCCTCGATTTGACCGAAGACATCGTCAGAGAAAAGGGGATGACCATTGATCTCGCGGGATTTGAGCAATCCATGGCAGATCAAAAAAAGCGGGCGCGCGACGCCTGGAAAGGGGAACTAGGCGCGGGCATCCCCCCCCTGTATCAGGAATTGATGGCCGAGGGCGTTACTACCCCCTTTGTGGGATACGAGACCTTGCAGATCAGTTCAGAGGTCATGCGAATCATCAAAGACGGGGAGTTCGTTCCTACGGCGCGCCGGGGGGACGAAGTGGAGATTATCACTACGCAGACCCCCTTTTATGGCGAGTCAGGGGGGCAGGTCGGCGATCAGGGTATCGTCACCGGCCACGAATCGGCCTTTGAGGTGCGCCATACCAGCCGCCCGATCCCTGAGCTGGTCGTGCACCAGGGGGTGATCACGGAGGGGGAACTTGCCGTCAGTGATACTGTCCTCCTTCAGGTAGACAAGGAGCGCAGGCAGGCAACGGCCCGCAACCACACGGCCACCCATCTCTTGCAGGCGGCCTTGCGAAAGACGATCGGGGGGCATATCAACCAGGCCGGCTCGCTGGTTGAGCCCGAACGGTTGCGCTTCGATTTTACCCATTTTGAGGGGATTGAACCCGCCGCCTTGGAGCGGATCGAATCGATGGTGAACGAGTGGATCTGGGAAGACCAGCCGGTAGATATCGAGGTCATGTCCACGGAAACGGCCGTGGCGCAGGGGGCAACAGCGCTGTTCGGCGAGAAATACGGGGAACAGGCCCGCGTCATCTCGCTCGGCGACTACAGTCAGGAGCTGTGCGGCGGGAGCCATGTCACGAGGACCGGTGAGATCGGCATCTTTAAGGTGATTTCCGAGAGCGGGGTAGCTGCCGGGGTGAGGAGGATTGAGGCCCTGACGGGTCGCGGTGCCTTGGATTATCTCAGGAGCGAAGAGGCCGAGCTCAAGGAGGTAGCACAATTCTTAAAGGCCAGACCGGGAGAATTGCCTGCGCGGGTAGAGCGGCTTTTGGCAGGGCAGCGGACTTTGGAACGAGAGATCGAGAGCCTGCGCCGCAGGCTTGCCACTTCGCAGACAGGGGGAGGGCCTGAGGTCATTGAGATCGAGGGCGTCAAGGTGGTTGCCTTTCGTGTGGATGATATGGATCCCAAGGGACTCCGGGATATCGGCGATGGTATCAAGGCCAAGATCGGTTCGGGGATCATTGTTTTGGGGGGCGAGAAACAGGGGAAAGGCTCCCTCGTGGCCATGGTCACCCAGGATCTGGCCGAGCAATTCCCCGCCGATGAGCTGATCAAGGCGCTTACCGAGATCGGGGGGGGGCGGGGCGGCGGCAATTCCACCATGGCCCAGGCCGGCGGCGTCCAGGCCGACAAGATCGACGACTGTCTCGCGGCAGTCGCTGAAATCGTACGAAAGCAATCGTAAGAGGGCGTTCATCGCCCTTGCCGACCGCGCCCTCAACCAGCACCTTCATCTCACCATTTCTTTTTCGGAAGTCCGCCATGACGGAGCGTCACTCTCGAATGATAAAATCCCCCTGTATCCCCTGGCCAAAGGGTCACCTCCGGCTTTGCCAAAGGGGGATGAACTCCTCTGGTGGGCATCACGCCGGAGGCGGGGGAAACTCCCTCTTACCTCTGTGTCGCATAGCGACACAGAGGTAAGAGGGAGTTGGTAGGTGTATTTTCTTGGCAATTACTATACTCTTCACGAGGAGAAGCAATGAATCTGGAAGGCATGCTTGAGATCGCAGTAACTGCCGTCAAGGCATCAGGGGCGATTCAAAAGGAGTGGCTGCGCAAAGAAAAGCGAATCGAGCTCAAGGGGGAGATCAATCTGGTCACCGATGTGGACAGAAGGTGCGAGCAGCGGATCATCGAGATCATCAGAATGACCTTTCCCGAGCACAACATCTTGACCGAGGAGACCTCGATGCCCCAGCTTCCCTCTCCCTTCAGATGGATCATCGATCCCCTTGACGGGACCACCAACTATGCCCATGGCTATCCGCGCTTTTGCACCTCTATTTCCCTGGAGAAGGAGGGACGGGTTATCTTGGGGGCGGTATACGATCCCCTGTTAGATGAACTTTTCACTGCCCAACAGGGGGAAGGGGCCTTTTTAAACGGCGAAAGGATCGCTGTTTCTGCCACTGATCAACTCATCAATGCCCTTCTTTGCACCGGCTTTCCCTATGACCTCAGGGAGAGCAGGGAGAACAATCTGGATTGCTTTAACCGCTTCATCATGGAGGCCCGCGCCATCCGGAGGGACGGCTCGGCAGCGCTCGACCTCTGTTATGTGGCAGCCGGTCGGTTTGACGGATTCTGGGAATTAAAACTCCATCCGTGGGACGTGGCGGCTGGCAAGCTCATCGTCGAGGAGGCCGGCGGCAGGATGACGGATTTTCGCGGCGGCCCCTTGAATATCGAGGGCAAGGAGACCCTGGCCAGCAATGGTAAGATCCACGCGGATATGATCAGGGTGTTGGAGAGGGGGGGTTAACTTAAATGCCCTTGTTATACTGTTGCAACCAAGCACAAAGATCAGCCCGCACCGGATTTTCTGTGATTGACTGCTAAGGTGGTTATGCCAATTCCTTCTGGATGTGCCTTGCAAGATTCTCGTCTATCTCATTATGTCTTGGGATAGCCTGCTTCTTGCCGGTTTTGGGATTTCGATAAAGATCGTGGCGGGTACCGTGCCTCACAAGCACGCACCCGGTAGACGTAATTCTCTTTATAAGCTCCTTCCTCTTCATACGTTCAGGGCGAGCTCTTTGACTTCGTGCTGATCGGGGACATCCTCCATTGTCATCAGCGTGTAGGCGTCTTTCATATTTTCTTCAAGCTCTTCCAATGTCTCGCCTTGTGTCATTATTTCGGGATGTTCAAGGAGCTTTCCCACCCAGAATTTTTCGCCCTTCCAATATATCATTTTCAGTGTTGTTTCCATCCTACAACCTCCTAAAAGGTGTCTCTTTATACTATCATACCCCGTAAAGATTGGAAATCCATTTATAGTCCGCGCCTATTCGGCGGGACGGGTCGGCAGCGCTCGACCTCTGTTATGTGGCAGCCGGTCGGTTTGACGGATTCTGGGAATTAAAACTCCATCCCTGGGATGTGGCAGCGGGCAAGCTCATCGTCGAGGAGGCCGGCGGCAGGGTGACGAATTTCCGCGGAGGCCTCTTGCACCTCGACGGCAAAGAGACCCTGGCCAGCAATGGAAAGATACACGAGGAGATGATCAAGGTACTATAACAAGGCGCATAACCAGATCCCTTCTCCCCGCCATTTTCGATCGAAATCGTGTCGCAGGTGCTGGTCAAGCTTTTGTCATTCCCGCGGATATGGTATAATCTTTGTCTAATCTCATAGCCAGGGAGTGGCCAGGGAAGGAGTTTATTCCATGATCTTAATAGTGAAAGGGGAGAGTGTCATATCGACCGAATCGGCGCCGACGGATGCTACGGGATGGTCTCTTCATTACGACCGATTGGATTCTGCCGTTGCGGTAAATGCCATCCCTTTTAACCCTGCAGCTCGGTTGCTCCCGCCTTTGATTACGTTCATCTGTTCATCTTGATATCTGACTCTTGCGCTTTTATACTACATTTATATCGAAGGTCGGCAAAACGGACCGGGCAATAAATTTTATCGCCGGAATGACTCTTGTCTTAAAGAGGAGGAAATCAGTATGATCGATGCGTGGATCAATGCCTTTTATCGTCTCCTGAATAGCTTAGGTTATACTCACCCGGTGCATCCGACCCTGGTCCATACGACCATCGGCCTGATCATCGGCGCCTTGGTCTTTGCCTCGGCCGCCCTTTTATTCGAAAAAAAGCGGCTCGCGCAAACGGCACGCGACTGCACTATCTTGGCATTCCTCTGCCTCTTTCCGGTAACCCTCTTCGGCTATATAGACTGGCAGCATTTCTTCAACGGCGCCCGGCTCTTTCCGATCGCAATGAAGCTGATTCTTACCGGCATACTCTTGGTCCTCCTGATCATCGGGTTGTTCGTCGGCAGCAAGGGGCGGCAAGGCGCAAAGGGCCTCTTGGCAATATACACCCTTTGTTTTTTTATGGTCGTCGGCCTCGGATATTACGGCGCGCAACTTGTCTATCCGGGCAAGGAGCAGACAACGCCGACGACATATAAGGCCGGGGAGCGGATATTCTTGACAAACTGCAGCGGTTGCCACCCGCAGGGGGGGAACATGCTCAAGCCGCAGGTACCGCTCATCAACTCGCCGAAGCTGAGGGACCTCAAGGGCTTTGTAGCATATATCAGGAAACCGATTGCTCCGATGCCTGCCTTCGGCCCGCTCCAGATCACCGACCAACAGGCCGATGAGCTGTATCAATATATCGTCAGGGTCCTGGAAAAGAGAAAGGCCTCGTAGGCCCTTTCGGTAAGAGATAAATTGCCCTCCTTCAATTCCTTAAGTCTTATGGGGACGGATCGACAAAGGCCTTGCCAAGTGAAGGACAGCCTTTATTATCTCATTTTTTCCAGGGCGTTATGAAGGTGCCTGGTGAAGAAGAAGGGCAGAGGATTTAATTCTTCCATGCCGAGAGAGAAGATCGTCCATTTCGGATTTCAAAAAATTCCGGAGAAGGAAAAGACCGCGCGGGTCGGCAGGCACTTCGATATCGTCGCGCGCCGGTACGACGTGATGAATACCCTTCTCAGCTTCGGCATCCACTATGCATGGAAGCGTAAGGCCGTCGGGCTGTTAGAATTGAAGGTGGGTGATGTCGTCATTGACTGCTGCGGTGGAACGGGCGATCTTTCGATCCTGGCCTCCAGGAGGGTGGGACCGGGAGGGAGCGTCATCCTGTACGATATCAACCGCATGATGATAGAGGCTGGCAGGCGCAAATCGAGCAATGCCGTTGCCAGAAAAGAGATTGCATACGTGCAGGGCGACGCCGAGCGTATCTCCTTCAAATCCGGCATTTTTGACGCGGCCATGGTAGGTTTCGGCGTCAGGAATTTGACGCATATGGAGAAGGGCCTGCAGGAGATCCACCGGGTCGTCAAGCGCGGCGGCCGCTTTGTCTGTCTGGAATTTTCCCGGCCCATCCATCCCTTATTCCGTTTGCTCTACGATTTTTATTCTTTTTACATCATGCCCTCTGCCGGGTTTTTGCTCACCGGCTCCAGGCAGGCCTACACCTATCTCCCGGAATCTATCCGGATGTTCCCCTCTCCGAGGAAGCTCGCCGCGCTCCTGGGAAAAACCGGATTTAGAGAGGTGACCTATCAAACGCTCAGCAACGGCATTGCCGTCGTGCACCGAGGGATCAAGGTATAGCCGAGCTGGCTATGATCGCTGTTGGAGGATTCTCGTGGAGCCATTCTCATGAAGCTGAACTGGGCCGAGCGTCTGGTAGTTAATAATCCCCTCAGGGTCTGGGAGCAGCGATTGGAGGTCCAGCGGCTCAGGGGTCTTATGCCCCTTGAGCCGGGGTCTCTTGCCTTAGAGATAGGCTGCGGCCGCGGTGTCGGGGCCGGCCTCATCCTCAAGGAATTCCGACCATCGATGGTCCATTGCATGGATCTGGACATCAGGATGGTTCGCCAGGCGAAGAGATATCTCTCCGCACAAAAAAAGAAGACATCCCTGCTGGTGGGCGATACAAGCGCTCTTCCGCTACAATCAGGCACCGTGGATGCGGTCTTTGGCTTCGGCGTGCTCCACCATGTCGTCGATTGGCGCTCTGCCCTTGGCGAGATAGCCAGGGTGCTGAAGCCGGCAGGAGTCTATTTTTTGGAAGAGCTCTACCCGGCCGTCTACCTGAACTTCATTACCAGGCACATCCTGCTCCATCCTGCAACGGATCGCTTTTCCGGCCGGGATCTCAGACAGGCGCTGGCACAGGCCGGGCTTTCCCTCCGGCATGCGCTGGAGCTCAAGCGGTTCGCGATCCTCGGCTACGCCCTTAAAGAGGGCTGAAGCAACGTTATTCCTTCTTCACGGGAAAGGTCAAGCTCGCGCCGAGCCATCCCAGGATCACTACCAAGGGGAAGAGGAGCAATATCAGAATCAGGTACATGGCAGTGGCGATGCTCAAGGGAGCAAGCACAGCGGGGTTCGAGATTCGCCAGATAAAGGCAATGATCTCGATGCACAGCAGGATGGCTGCCAGCCATTTCTTTATGGTCACGGCCCTCATCGGCCGGGACAGGTAGTTCAACCACCACGTGTAATAGCCGGTAGCCATGGCCACGGGCGTAAAGAGGAGGCCCGCGCCCAGGCAGTGTAAGGCCGTGCGCTCAAAGGTTTGCATACCCGTTATGAGATACAGAAGGGTGAACATGGTCGTGGCGAACATGAAGACGATGGGAAAATGGACGGTCATGGGATGGGGATGGCGCCTCAGCATGGGAGACCTCTTGAGCAGCCGTGCCAACATCGCCGGCATCCGTTGTTCGGCAACGGCTTCTTTCTCCAGACCGGCGATATGCGGATATCGTTCGAGGACCTCCGGGCCATGCGGAGCGGACTGGAGGTCCGTCGTGAGGTCGCTGCCGGCGTGGTGGCGCTGCATATGGATGCCGCCCTGCCACAGCTTGCTCGCGCTGACGTCGAAGACCTTGCCCTCGTGGGCGATATAGACCGCCTTTCCTTCTTTTCCGTTAAATTCCGACAATTCTTTAGTAGTGATCTTTTTCATTCGTGGCCCCTTTGTTTAAGATGTCAGATCAATGTGGCGAAACCAACGATGACAAGCATCGCAGGGGGGTAATAGCTGGCCTTATTGAAGAGTATTGCTGCCCGCGACTTTTCCTGCGCCTTGAAGAGTCTGTAGGCAGGGATGAGGAGGAGATAGAGCCCGGCACAGGCCGCGGCGACCATTGCGGGGAGTTTGGTCTCCAGATGGGAAAGACTCAAGAGGGCAGCGTTCAAGGCCATGGCGACGATGAGAGAGGAGACAATCATCCACGTTGTACGCCCCGGCCCAAGTTGAAGAGGGATGGTCTTGGCTTGAAGCAGCCTATCTTCCGCAATATCGGTCCAATCGGCGGGGATATTCTGTCCGCCGATCTCCCAGAAAAAAAGCCAGAAAAAGAAAAGGGCAAGAAAGGGGGAAGAGGGGGTTGGATCCACGGCAAAGACGGCGGCCACACCGCCGCCGGTCTTAACCGCTCCGCTGATAAAGACCCGGAGAGCGCTGGTTTTCCATAGAAGGCAGTAAATCGTCTCCAGGAGGCAGACGATCAGAAAGATGAGCACGCACACGGGGTTGAGCAGGTAGGCGCCAGCCAAGGCGAGCAGCGCCCATCCCGCGGTCCACCAGAGGCCCTCCTTGAAGGTCAGAAGCCCGCACGCCACGGGGTGGCGGATCAAGACGGCATCGAGGTAATTTTTTGTTTCTTTGAACCCGCCACCGGCCCATTTCTTCCTGTCGACGCGGTGGTCTACCAGGTCGTTCAAGGCATAGACGGCGGTATAGCCGGCAAAGGCGGTGATAAGGCCGAGGAGGATGATGCCGAGCGGCGGTAAGGAACCGTACCAGAGCAGGGCGGCAACGGCGGGGGTGGCGATATCGAGAACCCCGTGGGGGGTCCGGGAAAGGGCAAAAAAAAGCTTCAGCTGTCTTAGGGCCACGTGCGGTAGCAGTGCGTCTGTGGCGGCCATGAAACCATCCCCCCTTTATGAGATAGACTGCATACGTATAGTACTACCAGCTCAACTCCCCTTAGTCCATCAATAATTCTTGCGGGCCATCGTGCACGGAAGCTGAAGGCAGCTTTGGACTCTTCCCGGGACGTGAACGTGATCGATGCTCCTTCTGATTATCTCTTCTTTCATCCCCCGCTTGCTTGCAAGAGCATATGAACGCGATGGCGTAAAATCAAGGAACGGTAGAGTTCTTCAATATAAGCATAGAAAAAAGTAGACGCATTCGTTCTTCTGCTGTACAGTACTCAGATCAGTTCCGAACGGCGAACATCGTCGAGTCTACGAACGCCGCACGACTGCTTTGCAATGGTCCACGCCGGTGAAAAAAGAATTTAATCTCAAGGTGCTCCTGATCCTCTCGCTGGGGCACTTGACCGTTGATATCTACCAGGGCGCCCTGCCGGCGACGCTTCCCTTCATCAAGGACAAGCTGGACTTAAGCTACGCGCTCGCCGGTCTCATCCTCGTGGCGGCCAACATGGCCTCTTCCATCCTCCAGCCTGTCTTCGGTTATTTGTCCGACCGCAAGGCCATGCCGATGCTTCTGCCGATGGGGTTGCTGGCAGCCGGGACCGGTTTTTCTATGATCATGATACCGGCTCATTTCGCGCTGGTGCTCTTTCTCGTCGTTATCAGCGGACTCGGTGTTGCCTCCTACCATCCCGAAGGGTATAAAACAGCACACTTCTTTACCGGGGAGCGGAGCGCGACAGGCATGTCGATTTTCTCTGTAGGCGGAAACCTCGGGTTTTCCCTGGGGCCGATCCTTGCCCTTTCTCTCATCGGCTACCTCGGCGCGCCGGCGCTCCCTCTGATCCTCGTTCCGGCGCTTGTCAGCACGGTCGTTATCCTTGCATATCGGCGCACGGTTGCCGCGCCCCTGGTTTCTCACTCGGAGGCAGTGCGCAAGACAAAAACGCGAACAACCACTGACGCGTATGTCGCGCTTTGTCTGGTCATTTTCATCGTCATCATGCGCTCATGGACGCAACTGGGGCTTATGACCTACATCCCCTTTTACTACATCAACGTTCTCAAGGGGAATCCCCTCTTTGCCGGCAAGCTCGTCTCCGTCTTTCTCGCCTGCGGTGCAATCGGCACACTCCTCGGCGCTCCCCTTGCCGACCGGTGGGGATACCGCTTTTTTGTGCGTCTTTCTATGTTCCTTTCCACCGTAACGCTTCCCTTTTTTTTTCTCCCTGCCGTGCAAAACAGCATCCTCATCTTTTTCGTCCTGGGGTTGCAGGGGGTTTTTCTCGTCGCGACGTTTTCCGTCACTATCGTCATGGCGCAGAAGATTCTCCCTCATAAGCTCGGGGTTGCCTCGGGCCTCTTGGTGGGGTTTGCCATCGGGACTGGAGGGATGGGCGTTACCTTGCTTGGCATCGTCGCCGATCGGTTCGGTGTGCCGGCGGCGCTTCAATCCATTATGATTATCCCTTTGGTAGGATTTATTGCGAGCCTGTTTCTCCGGGAGGGGGAAGAGGAAGAATCTTCACCGGCCGGCATCAAACGTTGAAGCGTATTTCGATGATGCTCGCGCCGGGAATGACATAATCGCCGTCGACGAGCTTTGTCAACTGTTTGGTGCGGGCATCCTGCATGTTGTGGGCCGTCATGATGTCCTCAAAGCTTACCACTTCCGCCTTGATAAACCCCCTGGCCAGATCGGAATGGATCTTTCCCGCACAGGTTACGGCGTCGGAGCCTTTTTTCACCAGCCACGCATGCACTTCCTCTTTGCCGGCGGTGTAGAAGAACATCATGCCGGCCTTGTCCATGGCCTCACGGCACAACGTAGTGGCGTCCGGTGCCGCGCCTGTCCGGACCACGGTCGGTTTGAAGCTCAGCAAGCCGAGCGCGTTCACGATAGTACGTTCGTGTGCGTCCAGGGGCAAATCGCAAATCGGTTTCTGCGTTTCAAGATGCGCCATGCACTTCTCGAGCGCCGCCCTTTCCGCCGCGTCTTCTGCCTTCGATAGCCTCGTTTCAATCTTCTCGATGTCCACGATGAGCAGATTTAAAAGGTGATCGCTTGTTATTGCGATGACCTGGGCTGCTTCGTAATCTTCCGGAATAAACTCGAAGTAGTACGGCGACAACTTCTTCGGCTGAAACTTCTCGGCAAGGCTGATAAAGATGTCGTCGTGATATTTTATCTTGCCTTCCGGCAGGTCCAGTCCTGCATATGATATTTTCATTTTCGCAAAAGACCTTTCATGAATATGCGTATTTCCTCTTCGGCCGAGGCAAAAGATGGATCGGCGAAACCGAGGGTAGCAGAGCACTTAAGCAGATTTTTGCCCGTTAGTCAACAGCGATATTTTATCCTGTGGTACTACCCAAGATGCTAGGGGGAGAGGAGGACTTGATCGCCGAATCGCTCGGCGAGTGATACGGTAAGGGCATCCACGGCCTTTTGATTATACACTCTATTATCATCTTTCCTTTTTCTTCAATCACGGTTTTTCTGTGCTCCTCGCGCATATCGAGGGCATCGGAAGATCGACAATCAGGATGGAGGTTGCGAAGAAAGTTTTTTTCTTTTATAATGTTTCCCGCATGACCCATGCGACGGTCCTCGCCCTTTTTTGAGCAACGCTGATCGCATTTCTGGCATTAGGTCGGAGATCAAAAGGACGACTAAATGTTATCCATGAAAGAACGGCATCCCCACGTATTTCTCAACGTCTTCCTTAGCCCCAATTATCTACGGTTGGTAACCACTTTTTCTGAAGAGTCGGCCAAGACCTTTGGTTTGAGCGAAGTTGAGGCCCTCAAGCTCACGCTCGCCAGCGAAGAGATCTTTATCTATCTTTGCCGTGCTAGTCGCGCTGAGGACGCCATTGCCATTGAGGCGACAAATGGCGGCTATTATGTCCAAGTCAAATTTCTATTTAAGGTCCAGACATTTAACCCCAGGGCCTTTAATCTGACTTCAACGATTTCACCGGAGGACACGGCCAGCCTGGACGAGATGGGTCTTTTGCTTGCCTCGCGACAAGTGGACCGATTCTCTATCGCCGGTAACTCTCAAGAGGGATTAGAGTTGGTGCTGATCAAAGAAAAGTCCTATCCGGCGCTTGAGGGTTCAAAAACACCCGAGATCAAAGAGAGCAAAAATTACACTATAAAAATTCCAGATCCGGAGAGCTTAAAACTTTTTTGCCGCATGGCGATAGCCCACTATCCCGGCAATCTCTGCCCGCCCGCCTTTTCTTTTCCGGGGAAAGTGGTCGACATGATATTAAGCGAAGAGTATGGTGCCTCAGTGGCAATGGGTGACCAGGGACAACTTGGCGGCGGCATTTTCTGGCACTGGGTGGGAAAGAAAACGGTGGAGTCATTCGGGCCGTACGTATTCAATCATCCCGCCGGCTCAAAGCTGGCCACGAGATTGGTTGATTCCTGTATCGAAAAAATTGCCAAGACCGATGCCATTGGCCTGATCCACCGTTATTCGACTCCTGACATGCCCTCAGGTTATCTCGAGCAGCTTGGATCAATCGATGTTATGCAGCCCGACGGGAAGATTAATCCCTGGCCCATCTACTATCGGCAGTTAAATGAAGATTTGGGTTGTCAGGTATGGGCACATCCTGACCTGGAGGTTTTTTTACAGGGCGAGTACAGGCGCCTTTTTCTTGCACGGGAGATTCATTTGGCCAGGAATGAAGGAGAGCAGCGGCCGTCTCATTCTGTCTTTGCGCCCCAATTCGATAAGGTCCATGGACAGATTACCTTAAAGGCCATCTGGGATGGGATGGACGCGGCAGAAAACCTGGCCCAGCACGTAAAGGTCTTCAGGGCAGAAAACCTGCAAAACATCTTTTTTGAGATCGATCTCGCATCTGCCTGGCAGGCCGCTCTGACGTCAGCCCTGTTGGAGAATCGTTTCCAACCCCGATTGATCCTCCCCTACGCGGGCGAGGCTGATGTCGTTGTCTTTCAATATCAGAAAGGCGGATAAGGTGCATGCTGAGCGTCTCCCTGGACAAACTGGTTCCGGAGTATGTAAAGAGATTCGAGCCCTACCTTCCCAGTAAACCTGACCTGGAACTGATGAAACTTTATGGTTGTGATCGCCTCTTTCGCCTCAACAACAATGAGAATCCCCTGGGACCTCCCCCCGAAGCCCGAGAGATCATACGTCGTTTTAAACCGCCTAAAGCAGCGATTTATCCCAGCGGCGACTCCTATTATTTGCGGCAAAAACTGGCCACAAGGCAAGGCCTCGATCCAGATCAGTATCTGGTGGGTAATGGTGCCAATGAAGTCATTGCCTTTGTCATCAAGGCCTTCTGCCAGGAAGGTGATAATATTATCACGGCTGATAAGACCTTTGCCGTCTATGAATGGGTGGCAGAATTTTCAGGTTTTGAAGTCCGTCTGGTTCCACTCAAAAATTTTTGCTTTGATGATCAGGGTATGCTTGAGCGCATCGATGAGCGAACGAAGATACTGTTCCTCTGTAATCCGAATAATCCGACAGGCACCTATTGGGATGAGACGACGCTGCGACGCTTTCTCGATTCTGTATCAGGCCGCCAAATCGTCGTGGTGGATGAGGCTTACTTCGAATTCGTTGAAAAAGAGGATTATCCGAACGGGATCAAACTGCTCGGTGAGTATTCCAACCTTGTTGTTTTCCGTACCTTTTCTAAGATGTACGGCCTGGCCGGATTGCGGATTGGTTACCTGGTCGGCAGTCCGGAAGTTGTCAATGTCATCCGTCGTACCTGTGTTGTCTATTCAGTCAATGAAGTGGCTCAAGAAGCGGCACTGGCGGCCCTGAATGATGGCGATCATATGCAGCGAACCAGAATTCTGGTGAGTGCTGAAAAGGCCTTCCTCTTGCGGGAGCTTCAACGCATAGGGCTTGAAACGCAGGCCGGTGAAGGATGCTATGTGATGATCAGGATTCCGATAAGTGATACCCTGGCATACCGGAAGCTGATGGCGCAGGGGGTCATGATCCGCAGCATGACGGGCTTCCGTTACCCTAACTGGATTCGGGTCAGCATCGGTACCCACGAGGCCATGGAGGCCTTTGTAAAGGCCTTACGCGATATTCTTGCGTAGATGGCTTATCAAGGTAACTGCTTGAAAAGGCTCTCTGAAATCTTTTCTTGCCTGCCTTATACATAACGGGAAGGATTCCTTACTATCTCAGGTAGTTGAGAACGATGACGGTTCAGAAAAACATCCTTAAGGTCGGTAAGGCCATTCACCGGATAGACGCCCGGAGCAAAGTCAGGGGAGCGGAAAAGTACGCTTCCGATTATTATGGACAAAATCTTGTTTGGGCCGGGGTAAAGCGCGCGGGCATTCCTCATGCCCGGATCAAGAACATTATCATTGAGAAAACCAAAAACCTTACCGGCGTCATATCCGTGCTCACGTATCGCGACATTCACGGGTCCAATAGACAGGGTGTGATCAGGAGAGATCAGCCGGTTCTTGCGGATGATAAGGTCAGACATTGCGGAGATGCCGTCGCCCTGGTCCTCGCTGAAGATCAGGCGGTGTTGAAGGAAGCGCTCGATCTCATCGCGATAGACTACGAACCTCTGCCGGGAATTTTTTCCATAGGAAAAGCCCTGGAGCAAGGCGCTCCCCTCATTCACGAAGAGCATCCAGGAGGCAATGTACTCCTCAAGGGAGATCTGAAAACGGGGAGGGGAGAAGCCGCTTTGGAAGAATGCGATGTGGTGGTAGAGGGCTATTTCACGGTTCCCTACCAGGAGCATGCCTACCTTGAAACAGAAGGAGGATGGGCCCTGCTTACAGAGGATGGACATTTGGAGATAACCGCCTCCACGCAAACCCCGTTCCGGGATCTGGCCGAGGTGGCAGAGGCGCTGGGAATAGAGAGGGAGAGTATTCGAATCAGGGCTCCCTATTGCGGCGGGGCTTTTGGAGGGAAGGACGGCATCACCGTTCAGAGTCTGCTGGCCTTGGCTGCGCTTCATTGTCAGGGACGTCCGGTGAGGATGGTGTGGGACAGGGAAGAAAGTTTTATAGCCGGTGTGAAGCGTCACCCCGGCAGCCTCCACTACCGCCTCGGAGCAAAGGCCGACGGAACCCTGTATGCCCTGAGTGCCGA
The DNA here is from genome assembly GCA_001797935.1 of Deltaproteobacteria bacterium RBG_16_54_18. Lineage (GTDB taxonomy): Bacteria > Desulfobacterota > B13-G15 > B13-G15 > RBG-16-54-18 > RBG-16-54-18. Next base: position 26,164 of record MGQT01000085.1, read on the forward strand.
AGTTTATTATGATACCGGGCCCTACGATCATCTCGGCGGTGCGATTCTGGCATTGGGTCTTGAACATGCCGGAGGCCCTTACCGCATCCCCCATGCCAGCATCAGAGGCTGGAGTGTCTACACGAACAATCCCGTTGCCGGGGCCTTTCGAGGGTTTGGCGTGCCCCAAGTCGCCGCAGCCATGGAGCAGACAATGGATATGCTTGCGGCCAAGCTGGATTTATCTCCCCTTGAGATGCGGCGTCGCAACGCAGTACACAGAGGAGATAAAACCCCCCTCGGCGTGACCCTGATAAGCTCAACGGGTTTAGCGGAATGTCTGGACGCGGTGGCCGAGCACGCATTATGGAAAGAAAAGGAGCGGTGGAAAGCGTCAGCAGGATCCTCCAAAAAACGAGGAGTTGGTATTGCGTGTGTGATGCACGGGATGGGCTACGGCCCCATAGTCCCTGACTATGCAAACGCCAAAATAGAGCTCACGAAAAAAGGAGCGTTCCGTATTTTCTGCGGTGTCGTTGATATGGGGCAGGGGAATGCGAGCACCTATCTCCAGATTGCGGGAGACATCCTTAACCAGGATATGGACCACCTGGAATTGGTCCTGCCGGATACCGAGAAGACCCTCCCGTCCGGCTCCGCATCGGCCAGCCGAACGACCTACACCTTTGGCAATGCCCTCATTGGCGCTGCGGAAGCCCTGAAGAAGCGCATTCTGCAACGATCAGCCGAGACGTGCGCCTCAGATCCAAATGATGGATTAACGATGGTTCTGCGCCCTGGCTCTGTCTTCCATCCGCCGACGGGTAAGGAAATCCCGCTATCCCAGATTGTGCGCATGCTCGATGAGTCCGAAAGGATCTCTGTTTTTGAATTTCGAGCACCGGTTACGCAGGAGAGACCGACAGAGGATGAAAACCTGAGGCTCCATGGAATTCCACACCGTATATTTTCCTACGGCGTCCATCTCGCCTATGTCGAAGTAGATGAGTTGACTGGTAAAGTGGAAGCACAGAGATATCTTGCAATCAGTGATTGCGGGCGGATCATCAACCCGCAAGTCTTCGAGCAGCAGATCCAGGGGGGGATAGCGCAGGGCATTGGCTATGCCCTGTGTGAAGATCTCGTTGTAGCACGAGGTAAGATACAAACCCCTAATCTTAGCACCTACGTCATCCCCACTGCCATGGACATCCCGGAGATGGAATCCATCGCCATTGAGAAGCAGGAAGAGACAGGGCCTTTTGGGTTGAAGGGGGCTGGAGAAATCGCCATCGATGGCCCTCTTCCCGCGATAGCTAATGCAGTAGCGGATGCGTGCGGCGTGCGTATCTTCCATGCACCACTGGCAGCAGGGCGGGTTTTGACGGCTTTGGAGGCAAAAAGAGGCGGCAAGGAGGTCAAGGCTTGAAGATCTCCTTCACGCTGAACGGAAAGAAGATCCGTGTAGATGTTCCGCCTGATCGAAGGGTCCTCGATCTCTTGCGAGAGGACTTGAGCCTTACCGGAACCAAAGAGGGATGCGGTACAGGAGAATGCGGCGCCTGTACCATCCTGGTCAACGGGGAGAGCCGGCTCTCCTGCCTCATGCTTGCTGCCCAGCTCGAAGGATGCCACGTGACAACTATCGAGGGAGTTTCATCGGCAAAAAAACTGCATCCGGTGCAGGAGGCCTTTATCGAGCACGGGGCAGTCCAGTGTGGCTTCTGTACGCCCGGGGCGGTCCTCGCCGCAATCGATCTCCTGCAGCGCAACGCCGAGCCCACCCGCCAAGATATCCGCGAGGCACTGAGTGGCAATCTATGCCGATGCACCGGCTACCAGAAGATTGTCGATGCCGTACAAGGAGGATCTGCCAAATTGAAAAAGGGGCAAACGTCGTGAGCGGCGTCTTTGTTCCTCATAGTCTTGATTCGTTGTGGAGGATCCTGGGCAAAGAACCAGAGGCACGCATGTATGCGGGAGGTACAGACCTTCTTGTCAGGCTCAGAAAAAACCCTGTGAACCCGTTTCCCCTTGTCTGCCTGGGGCAGATAAAAGAGCTGAAGGGGGTGCGGGAATCCCCTGAAGGCGCCTTCATCGGGGCCTGCTCATCCCATGCTTCTTTGCTTTCAAACCCCATCATCAGATACGCATTCCCTGTATTGGCAAAGGGGCTCCAGGTCTTGGGATCTCCACCCATCCGCAATATGGGAACAATCGGCGGCAACATCTGCACCGCTTCGCCGGCCGGAGATACCCTTCCTCCACTGTACGTGCTCGATGCAGTGCTGGAGATCAGGTCCCAGAATGCTGTGCGGCGTATCGCGATAAAAGATTTCATCGTGGGGCCTGGGCAGCAGCGCCTCAACAAAGGAGAGATACTGGCCGGCATCTGGCTGAAAAATGATCCTGACTTTAACATCCATCATTTTGAGAAAGTGGGGCAGAGAAATGCGCTGGCCATCTCTGTTGCCAGCCTGTCCGCACTCCTCAAGGTGTCGGAATCGGGCATTATCGAACGCGTAAGGCTTGCCTGGGGTAGCGTGGCGCCGACCATAGTGAGCCCCACTAACGTAGAAGCTGCGCTCAAGGGGCATTTCTTGTCGAAGGACACCCTGCAGAAGGTCATGCCGCTGCTCCGGGAAGCGATCTCCCCCATTGACGATATCCGTGCAACCGCTGCATATCGAAGAACTGTTGCCGGGAATATTCTGCTGAGGCTGCTCGCGTCTTTTCCTTATAAGGAGGGATACGGTACATAGAACCAAATGCCTTGCGCCTGGCCATCGACAAGGTGTTATGAGTTATCGAACAGCGTAAGAAAGAGAATATCTGGATGCCTAAACCTGAAAAATTGTTTACCAAGGAATTTCTCGCACTCAATGGTGTCGCCTTTTTGGCGTTCTGTAATATGGTTGTCTTTTTCCAGTTCTACCTTTACCTCCAAACCCTCCCCATCAAGCCTGAGTGGTATGGTTTTCTTATCGCCCTTTTTTCCGTAACAGGATTGATTCTTCGTCCCTTGATTAGTCCTTTTCTCCACTCCGGTAATGCGCGGATGTGGATGATGTTCAGTACCGCAGGGGTTATTGTCTCACTGTTGGGGTACAACCTTGCTCAGGGCTTCTGGAGCATGTTTCTGGTGCGGGCGGTGCACGGAATCGCCTATGTGGTGCTGGGGGTAGCCATGAACGCATCGCTCGTTGGCCTTATCCCTCCCTCAAAAAGTGGCCAGGCCTTCGGCCTCGTCACGGTGATCACGCTTTTACCCCTTGCGGTCCTCCCCCCTTTTTTGGAAATCCTCGCACGCACGTTAGGAGGATTCATCCCTGTGCTCAACGCGGCAGCTCTCCTCATGCTCCTGATCTTCCCGCTCTTGCTGGCAATCAAAACCTTTCAGGGAAAGTCGCCGGGCACAATCGGGCAGCGGCTTACTATCCGTGACCTGACGGAGAATCTGAAAGACAGGAGGGTCGTCATACTCCTTCTGCTCATGCTTCTCCTCTACTCCGGTTTTACCCCTGTATTTTTCTTCCTCGAAGGCTACGCAAAGAAGACGGCTATCCCCACACCTGGCATTTTCTTCACCCTGTCTACGATGACGGAAATTGGCGTACGGGTATTTGCTGGATCGTTCTTTGACAGGATGAACAAAGTGCCGATCATTGCCGGCTCCTTTGCTGCAATCGGCTTGGGTTACCTGGCCTTGGCTTATCTTTCCGGAGCCGTTATGCTATATTGTCTCGGCATCTTCTTGGGCCTGGGATGGGGAGTGGTGATGCCCGTGCTCAATGGCTTGATGTTCGATGTATCGCCCGCTCAGGTGAAGGGCTTAAACACCAATCTGGGTGTCCAGATGTTTCAGGGAGGATTTTTTTTGGGGCCCTTTATCGGCGGCATGGTCTTGGCCCACGGAGATTTCAGGGAGCTTTTCTCCCTCTGCGCCGTCTTCGCCTTCGTCTCGGTGGCCCTGACACCATTATTGGTAACCCGCAAGAGAAGGGTATTGACGCCATGATGCAAGGAACGGATGCATTCGGTATCGAGCCGGGCCAAAGCCTTGAGATCGACCTCTTCCGTCCCGAGGATGCCCTCGGCGTAACCAGTCTCTTCAAAACGGTCTACGGCGACGGTTACCCCATCCAAAAATTTATTCAGCCTGAACTCCTGATTGAAGAAAATGCCGCCGGCCGGACCATATCCAGTGTGGCTCGGACGCCTAAGGGAGACATCGTCGGCCATAATGCGATTTTCCAAAGTGCCCCGTATGACCGGATCTATGAATCAGGGGCAGGATTAGTGCACCCCGCTTACCGGGGGGGCAAAGGGATCTTTACGAGCCTGGTCGCTCACGGCATAGAGGTCGGACGCAACGAGTTCGGCATTGAAGCTGTCTTTGGTGAAGCGGTCTGCAATCATCTGTTTTCTCAAAAGGTAACGATCAACCTCGACGCGATCACTCAAGCCATTGAAGTCGATCTCATGCCGGCCTCGGCGTATGATAAAGAGAAGAGCGCAACGGGACGTGTTGCCTCCCTTTTGGACTTTAAGACGCTTAAGCCCAAGCCCCATACGGTCTGGTTGCCCGCAGCGTATGAAGAGAATCTCAGATTCATTTATAGCGGATTGGATGATGAGCGCCGTTGTGCCGTCGCGGATAAAGATCCCCCGCCGGATTCTGTAACGAGCATCAAGACCCAGGTGTTCGATTTTGCCAATGTGGCCCGTTTCGTTGTTGATGAGGCAGGGGCTGACTTCGAAGAAAGCCTTGATACGCACGAGAAGGCGGTGCGAGAAAAAGGAATAATAGTTATCCAGGTCTGGGTTAAACTTTCCTGCTCTTGGAGCGGCCGGATAGTGGATGCCCTCAATAAAAAGGGCTATTTCCTGGGTGGGATTTTGCCCCGGTGGTTCGATGAGGACGGCATGCTGTTGCAAAAGGTCATCGGGGAGCCGAACTGGGATGGGATTCAGCTATACTCTGACCGGGCGAAGAAGATCCTGGACATGATGAAAGCGGACTGGCGGCGAATCGACAAAAAAGAGATGAAGCCGGAAATCTTCTGATTGTTAAAGAGGAGGGATTATGGAGATTCAAACGCGGAAAGAGAAAGGCGCAATCATCGTTTTAGTTAAAGGAAGAATGGACGCCCTTACCGCCCCTGAATTTGAAAACGATCTATCCGGTCAAATATCAAAGGGAGAAAATATCTTTCTTATAAATCTCACCGGCCTGGAGTATATCAGCAGCGCAGGGCTGAGGAGCATCCTTTCCATCTCAAAAAAACTGAAAGAAAAACGGGGGAAAATCCTGTTTACGGGATTACATGGTCCTGTAGAGGAGATCTTCACTATATCCGGCTTCGACTCGATTTTTAAAATATTTCTCTCGGAAGAAACTGCCCTTAACGAGATCTGACCGTGAGTATTGTGTTTACTATCACGCTCCCTGCCAAGCTCGAAAATCTACAAAAAATGATGAGGTCTGTGTGCGACAGCGCACAGATACAGGGCTTTGCGCGAAAAAAGATCGGTGAGATCGAGCTTGCTGCAGAAGAGGCGTGGGTGAATATATGCAACTATGCCTATCCAGAACAATCGGGCGATGTCGAAGTGATCGGGAAGGCGGATGATAACAATTTCATCATTGAGATCATCGATTCAGGCATCCCTTTTGACATAACCGCCTTATCCGATCCTAACATCACTGACGATGTGGATGAACGCAAGATCGGTGGCTTGGGGGTTTTCTTAATGAAGAAGATGGCGGATGAGGTAAGATACCGCCGGGAAAATGATCGGAATGTCGTGGAGCTCATCTTCAAGAAAGCAGGGGGAGGATGATGAGAATCCTGTTGTCCCTATTATTCATGCTGTTTTTGGCAGTCCTTCCTGCGGGGGCAGCCGAGATAGCTTTGAAAAAGGCATCCTTTATTCCTCAATGGAGCCCCCAGGCGCAATTTGCAGGATACTATGTTGCCTACGAAAAGGGCTTCTATAAAAAATACGGCGTTGATTTGACGATCCTCCAGGGAGGGCCCAACCAATCCCCGACCGATTTTTTGGAAAGACGAAAGGCAGACTTCGTATCCCTGTGGCTTTCAACGGCAATGCAGAGGCGCTCACACGGGGTCAAGCTGATCAACATCGGCCAGGTAATGCAGCGCTCGGCGTTGATGCTCATCGCAAAAAAGTCGAGCAACATCAAAACGCCCCAGGATATGAACGGGAAAAAGGTGGGCATCTGGGGTGCAGATTTTCAGATTCAACCAAGGGCTTTCTTTAAAAAATATAACCTGCACATTAACGTTATTCCTCAATCCTTTTCCGTCAACCTTTTCCTCAGGGGTGGTGTGGATGTCGCCTCTGCTATGTGGTACAACGAATATCACACGATCATAAACTCAGGACTCAATGAGGATGAGCTCACCACCTTTTTCTTTTACGACTACGGTCTAAACTTTCCTGAAGACGGCATCTATGTCCTTGAAGATACGTATAGAAAAGACCCTGCCCTCTCGTGCGCTTTTGTGAGGGCCTCGCTGGAAGGGTGGCTCTATGCCTTTGCCCATCCCGAGGAGGCGCTGGATATCGTGCTCAACTACATATCCCGTGCAAAAGGCCCTGCGAACAGGGTGCACCAGAGATGGATGCTCGCGCGTATGAAAGACCTCATTTTACCGGTGGACGAAGTATCCACACTCGGGAACCTTCAGCCATCGGATTATGAAGGGGTCGGTCGCGAGCTTTTTGCAAGCGGCCTCATTAGAATAATACCGGCTTACAACTCCTTCTGCGTCAGGTGTGATAACCGTGCTGAGAACTAAGGGCATTGCCTTTAAGTTGATCTTCTTCTATACGCTCAGCGGCGGGCTCATCTTTTTGCTCATCTTCGGCTTCAACTATTACTTCTCCCGGATAATAATAGAAAAGAATGTCGAGGACAACGCCCGCAATCTTGCGTTGTCAAAGGCGAACCAGATCGAAGCCGTTCTTCGCGCTGTTCAAAAGGTCCCGGAGAATCTGGCATACTATCTTGAGAATAGCTCATGCGACAATAATGAGCTGATGCGTTTACTTCGCTCTCTGGTACAAAACAACCCTGAGATCTACGGCGCTGCCGTTGCCTTTGAGCCGTACGGCTTTGATAAGAAATTGCTTCACTTTGCCCCCTATTTTTTTAAAAGTGACGGCAGTATAGAATTTACTGACCTAGGCAAGGGATCGTACCGGTATAATGCCTGGGATTGGTATCAGATCCCGAAAGAACTCAATATGCCCGCTTGGAGCGAGCCCTACTACGATGAGGGGGGAGGGTACACCCTTATGGCCACCTACTCCGTACCCTTTTACAAACAGAGCGGAGGGAAAAAGCAATGCAGGGGGATCGTGACCGCCGATATCAACCTGGCATGGCTCCAAGAGGTCGTTTCCTCTACCAAGGTGCTCCAGACGGGATATGCCTTCTTGATCTCCAAGAACGGGATCATCGTCACCCATCCTTCCAAAGAATTGATCATGAATGAAACTATCTTCGGCGTCGCCGAAGCACGCGATGATCCTCAACTGCGGGATATCGGCAGGAAAATGATCAGGGGCGAGTCCGGCTTTGTCCCGTTCAGGAGCATCGATTCCGAAAAACCGTGCTGGATGTACTACGCACCGATCCCGTCCAACAATTGGTCCCTTGCGGTCCTCTTCCCCCGGGATGAGCTTGTCGCAGATATCACAAGGCTGAACGGAATCGTCATCGCTCTCGGGATAGCCGGCCTCTTGCTCCTTTCCGTAGCGATTGTCTTCATCGCCCATTCAATTACGACTCCCCTCAGGGCGATGGTGCAGGCAACGAAAACCATCGCCATTGGAAATTTGGACGTTGAACTGCCGCCGGTGAGATTCGAAGATGAGGTGGGAAAACTCACGGAGGCCTTCCGGTACATGAAGGAGTCACTCAAAGAATACATCCGCGCGCTGACCGAGACCACGGCCTCGAAAGAAAGGATAGAGAGTGAACTGAAGATCGCACGCGACATCCAGATGAGTATCCTTCCCAAGGTATTCCCGCCTTTTCCCGGCAGGACGGAGTTCGACATCTATGCTGCTATCGAACCGGCACGAGAGGTAGGGGGAGACTTTTATGACTTCTTCTTCATCGATGACAACCACTTGTGCTTTGTCATCGGTGATGTTTCAGGCAAGGGCGTTCCTGCTGCACTTTTTATGGCGGTTACCAAAACACTGATGAAGGCGAAAACCTCACAAGACGCCGATCCTGGGATGATCTTGACGAAGGTAAATAAGGACTTGAACCAGGGCAATGAGGCATGCATGTTCGTGACCATCTTTATCGGTATCCTTAACACCACGACAGGTGAAATACTCTATGCGAACGGAGGGCATAATCCTCCTTTGATGATTCGCAGCGGGGATAATCTTTCCTTTGCCGTGGAGCCGCTTCCGGTCTCTCACGGTCTTGTTGTAGGTGCAATGGAGGAGAGTATATATCAGACGGAAACGGTTATCTTAAAGCCCCGCGATGCCATCTTTGTCTATACAGACGGCGTTACAGAGGCGATGAACGAGCAAGGGGAGCTTTTTTCTGATGATAGGCTCAAAAAACAACTGATCAAGCTCCACAGAAAATCTGCCCAGGAAACGATCGCAGGAATCATGAAGGGAATTGCTTCTTTCGCCCGCGAAGTACCGCAGTCTGATGATATCACCATGATGATGATACGATTCCACGGAGGCGGCGAATAGGAAAACTCATGCGGTGTATTCTTGCACACCCGGCCACATTGTCATTCCCTCTGCTATCTTATGGCGCGAGGAGCACCTGATCGCCGAATCGCTCGGCGAGTGATACGGTAAGGGCATCCGCGGCCTTTTGATCGACAAACTCGATCATCAGCTCCCCCTGTTTCCCCACCACAAGCCTTCCGTGTTTTTCGACCACGGGGAAGATATCGGCAGGGTCAACGGTCCACCAGCCCTTGGTGCGCATAAGGAGCTCTCGCCCCTTGAGTCGCTTTGGGGTCACCAGGTCAATGGTGCGAAACCAGGCCGCCCATCCGATCTCGGCTGGCGCCCGTAAAACCGGGCTTACCGGGTCGTGGTAGATGCGGCAGCGGCCAAAGAGGCGCAGACGGATCATGGGAAGACTGCCTGCATGAGTCTGGCGACGTTTCCCTCTGGAGGGACAATGTCCGCCGTGATTACGATCCCCGCGGCCTCCACAATCTTCGCAAACAACGTACAATAGATTGTTGCGGTGGTCTGTTCATCCATGGTGACGTCCAATTGATCGGCAACACCCCAGCAGCGCTCGAAGAGGGCAAGCGTCTGCTCCCGCCATGTTCTGAGGCGCTGGTCATCGGGTGCAATGTCAAGGCGTTTGAGGAGCGCTTGGTGGGCATGCTCCATGGCCTGAAAGACCTTTCGCATGACCTGTACTGAGGGATCTTTCCCCCATTCATCCCTATTCGCCATCTCCGTCTGCCCTTTTAAAGATTGGTTTCATACTGGGTGTAACGCGAGGCACCGACCTCTTTTACAAAAGCCCCTCAAGATACCACGAGGGGATGCCGGCCTTCCATAACTTCTTCACGCGAGACCAGCCCTCCTCCTTTTTGCTTCGGCTTCATCCCCTACGGTTGTATATAATTACCCTGTTTATCCTTAAATCTACTGCACACGATGATAATAAAATCAATGAGCGTCCAAACACCCAAACCACCTAAGGTAAGCAGCATTACGATACCCGTCCCGATTTTTCCAACATAGAACCTGTGAACCCCGAACGAGCCAAGAAAAAAGCATAACAAGATTGTTGGAACAAAATCTTTTTTGCTCTTTGCCATACTGTTTTCCTCCTTTGATCAATTAATATTTGTTAAGCTGTTGCCCGGGACAGCAAACATATTCTGGGCACCATCCCTATAGCAACCCGTTAATAATAATATCGTCACGGTAAGAGCATGAGCCATATCTGCAGCTAGCAATAAGGCCCCTGCCAAGATCTCGCCGACGACAAAACAGTAAATCCATCCGGTAGTCAGCGCCATATCTATAAATCCCTGAAGAGGTCTCTTTAAATAAAAATGTTACATGGCTATGAAGCCTCATACCGCCGACAGGCAAACGGCAACGACATAGCTTTTCTCGGACGGGTATTTCATATAGTTTTCCGTACTATATACTATTCTTAATGGATAATATAGAGAAACTGGTTCATCACGTTACCCTCAGGGGACATCTTAAAAAAAGCGACATGACGCCTGGTGATGGCAGTATCTCGGGGCTCGGGCGGTGTGTGGGAGTTGTTTTTAAAATAAGGGTGAGAGGCAATCGGCGAGGCTTGATATGCCTCACGTATTGTTTATGGCGCTACTTTTTATAAAAACATGCCAGAATACCCCCCAGCTTTGTTGGGGGGATGAATCCTCCCCCGTCCCCGCCATAAGGATGGCGTGATCTTCGACAAGGGGGAGGAGAGGTTTTTAAAGAAATAGATGCCCCGCAGCTCTGCTGCGGGGTGGTTCACTCGGTATGCCGCCGTAATGCTTGAAGCGCATCCGTGAGGGCCTCGACAACCTCGGTTGCCCGTTCTCGGGCAACGAGTGAGTCATCATCCAGCACCGTTTTGGCCAACGGTTCGGTAATACTGCGATACCCAAGTATCACCAATGCCTCTATTGCCCCCTGTCGGACGTGCTCGGATTCGTCATGAAGTGCCTGAATAAGGGGCTGAGCTGCTCTCACATCTCCTAATTTTCAGGGCATAAGGCCGCGCTACTGCGAACGTAAAAGGATTCATCGTTGAGCAGTTGAGCAGCGCCTCGATGAGTGCTACTGCAGCCCGCTTATCTCTCAGCCTTCCCAGGTGTTGCGCTGCCTGTTGGCGGAAGTGTGGGAATTGGTCCGTCAGGACATGGACGTGTGACTCAAGCGCCGCATCACCCGCCAGCCTCACTACCGTTTTCCTTGTACGGTCACCATATTTTTTGGGGTGGAGGTATATCTTTCCTTGCCCCTTCGTCTGGTGAGTGCCGGATACGGCATGGACCTTACGCATGACTCTCATACTTTGCCCCATGCGT
>MGQT01000086.1:0-11458 GCA_001797935.1 Deltaproteobacteria bacterium RBG_16_54_18
CATAGGTTCTACTTATAAAACCAAGGTTTTAAACATTAGGCATAGAGATATCACGCGTGGGAGGTCGTGTCAAGCAAAAAGATGGAAAACGTCACATAACTTGATCCCGGCCATGTTCTGTCCTCTTGCTATTCGTGCCTGCCGATCCACACATGGACTTGATTTTACAGACCTAATTGTTACATTAAATGAGCATTATATTTCTTGCGGTGTGCCAAGGGCTGTAAGTGATCTGCAGCGTGGGCACGGCTTTGTTGACCCCGACGGGGTTGGCTATGCGCCGCAGGAAGCGGGAGATAAAAATGGAGGGAGCAACCGCGATGTTTGAGCAAGGAGTAATCAGGCCCCCGAGCGAGGCGTCGAGCCTGTTGGTGCGGGTGACGAGAAATTGTCCGTGGAATCGCTGTCTGTTTTGTCCTGCATACAAGGGGACGACCTTTTCCAAACGCAGCGTCGAGGAGGTTATTCAAGATATCGATGCCATGGCCGAGGCCTATCAGCCGCATAGCAGTCAGATTACCTCGGCATTCTTGCAGGATGCCGACAATCTCCTCCTCCCGACGGAGGATCTGGTGGCGATTATCCGGCATATCAAAAAGCGGTTTCCCAACATTACCAATATCACGACCTATGCCCGCGCCAAGAGTCTGAAACGGAAGAGCGCTGATGAGTATAAGACGCTCAAGGAGGCCGGCTTGACGCGGATCCACACGGGTTTGGAAAGCGGCTCGGCAGCGGTCCTGCAGCTGATGCACAAGGGATCAACCCCCGAGGAGCTGATCGCTGCCGGGCAACGGGTCAAGGAAAGTGGAGTTTCCCTTTCCGAGTACATCATGCCGGGTCTCGGCGGCAGGCAGCTTAGCGCTGAACACGCCGTTGAGACCGCCCGCGTGCTCAATGCCATCAGACCGGATCACATCCGGGTGCGCACCTTCGCCTTACACCCGCAGTCGCCCATCAACAAGCTGGTCGCGGAGGGGCAGTTTGTCCCCATGAGCGATGACGAAATCGTGGCGGAGATCAGGCTGCTCGTGGAACATCTTGATGAGATGCACAGCCATTTTCACTGCGGTGATTTCAGCCTTAATCTCCTGATGCAGGTCGATGGGTATCTTGATACCGACAAGCCCGCCATGCTGCGCGAGTTGGACGCCTTTCTCTCGTTAAGCAAGGAACAACAGCGGGCCTATATCCTCTTGCAACGATCCAATCCAGCATTGCAGTATTCAATTGATGTAGTCAAGGATCCGAAAGTGATGGAGCAATTACTGCCGGAGATTACCAGACTGGACGCGCGCGGTGACGATGGATTTAATGCCTACATTCAGCACCTGAAGAGCTACCAACTTCCCCAACCCCAGACAGAAAACTGGCAATAAGGCCATCCCAGTCATACGCAAGGGTAATCGCTGCAGTGATCACCTGTTGCACCCTTTCCGCGTGCGCACGGTGAGGGGAGAGCCCCTATTCTTTTCTCACATATCCTTAACATTGTGCGGCAGCCACACTCGGCAGGCATGAAGTGGAGCAGATGGCGCGGAATGATCAGGTGCAGAATTTCAAAATTTAAGGGGGAAGACCAACACAGGAGGGAATTCTGCAGAATTTCAAAATTTAAGGGGGAAAACCCGGCGCAGGGGGGGGGAATTCTGGGGGTACCCCTACGACCGCACCGCCGGCTTACACCGGCGGGGAGTTTAAGGCTCGGTTTTCCCCGACCATTAATATAATAACCTGGTGTGGGAGTTTCAATGCCTTAACCCGGGTGGAAGGTTGTAGCCTTGACTTTTTCCCCCTTGCCGGGACCTCGGTATATCAATGACACGGTCATCGTCAAGAGGATGGGGCGTTTTTCTTCGCCGTGGTTGCAGAAACCTGGTCAATAGCCAGCTCACGATGCTGATCAAAACTGCGCCGAGGAGGGCGCCCCAAAAGCCATTGACGTGAAATCCCCGTACGACTGCCGAGACCAGCCAAAGAAGTAATCCATTGATGATCAGGAGAAAGAGGCCAAAGGTGACAACGGTAAGCGGGAGGGTGAGCAAGACGACGACAGGCCGTATAAAGGTGTTGACGATCCCCAAACAAAAGGCTGCGACCAAGGCCGCCATGATACTTTCCACCATGATCACATTCGGAAGGAGATAGGCGATGATAAGGATCGCCACCATGGTGATCAGCAAACGGATGATGAAATACATACTTCCTCCAGCATTATTCTCGTATTACCGTATGAATGTTTTATAGAGAGGTAAGGATGCTTGCAGATTTCCCCGCTGCCGTTATGCTCGCGGAAGAATATGCTACGGTATATGTGGTTATCGGAGACCTAATAGCTTCCCAGATCGCGCTCAAAGGTGAATTCGTACGGCTCGGTCACCAGCGCATGGGCAGTTTTCTTTGCGCTCCCCGTAACGACGGCACAGGGGTAGGTGGCGAGAAAAATGCTTGTCCCCAGTACCAGGCCCACAAAACCAAGCGGACGGGCAATTACTAGATCAAAGACGATCTCCGTTCCCCCTGGTTGGTCTTCGCCCTGACCCCACACCAGCGCCGGTGCGAGGAGAAGACTGGCGAGGACAATAGCGATGATCCTTCTCATGTGACTCTTGCGCACGTTCATAATACCTCCTGCTCTTCTCTCGTTCATGGTCAAGATTTTTTATTATTTTGATGCCATATTTTCCCATTAAAAAGGTTAGTTGTCAATAATATTTTTTACATCGGTATGCAATGCAGCTCCCCGATTATTAATTGGTTTGGCCTTATAGTCGTCTTGACGAAGATGCGGTTCGGCATTATGTTGTCATGCATGACACGAGAAGAGTTCAAGAACTTTGAGGCCACCACTCTCTTCTGCGCGCGCTGCAAGATGGCGACCCCCGTTCGTAAGCGGTTACTCCTGATCCTCCCGGAGGGTGAAAAGTATGAATACTTGTGCAGCCGTTGCGGCTCCTCGGTAGGGGATAAGCTTGAAAAAGGGGAACAGAAGGTCAACCTCATCATCCATTGAGCGATAAAAAATCCTTGCTTTTTTACCGCGTCTGTGTTAAAAATATTGATAACAAATCCTGCTTTTTTTCGAAAGGCGGGTATAAAAACCCGCTTTTTTGTTAGGGGCCACGGTTATGAACACGAGGGCCATCGTACAGAAGGCCGAGGAAATCCTCGCCCCCCTTCTGGCGGATGAAGGCTTGTCGCTGGTGGACATCGAATACAAGTTTGAGCGTGGGGGGTGGGTCCTCAGGGTCTTACTCGATCGGAAGGGGGGGATAACCCTCGATGAGTGTGCCCGGGTGAATAGAGAGTTCGGACAGTTACTTGATGTGGGCAATATCATACCGGCTGCGTACCGTCTCGAGGTCTCGTCTCCCGGCTTGGACAGGCCCTTAAAGAATGAGGCGGATTTTATCCTCTATACTGGCAGGCAGGTGCACATTAAGACTACTGATCCCGTATCAGGGAGACGCAACTTCAGAGGCTCGCTGCTCGGTTGTGCCGAGGGCAAGATCATGGTTAAGGTGGAGGGAAGCGACGTCTTTTCCATTCCCCTCGCCGCTATCCGTAAGGCGAACCTTGAAGTCGAGGTAAATCGTTTGTGAGGGCACTATCATGAATCAGAACCTTAATTATCTCATTGAACAGGTGGGCAGAGATAAGGGGATCGATAAGCGGGTCATCATCGAGGCCCTGGAAGACGCCGTGCTGAAGGCCTCAAAGAAGCGCTATGGCCTACAACGGGAAATCGAGTCCCACTACAACGAAGAGCTGGGTGAGGTCGAACTCTTTCAGTTTAAGACGGTGGTCGACAAGGTCGTCGAAGATCCCGATTTGGAAATCTCGCTGGAACAGGCACAAGTGATGGACGCCGAGGCGGAAGTTGGTGACAGCTTAGGGATGAAGCTGAGCGTTGAAGAATTGGGCAGGATCGAGGCCCAAACGGCCAAACAGGTTATCATGCAGCGGGTCAGGGATGCCGAGGGGGAGACCACCTATAACGAGTATAAGGACCGTAAGGGCGCCGTGGTCACCGGCTTTATCCAACGCATCGAGCGGGGTAACATCTACGTGAACCTTGGCCGGGCCGAGGCCATCTTGCCCAAACGGGAACAGGTCCCCCGCGAGGTCTATAAGCGGAGTGATCGCATCAAAGTCTATATCCTGGACGTCCAGCGGACCCCCGTCGGCTGTCAGATCTATCTCTCCCGAACCCACCCCGGCTTCTTGGCCAAGCTCTTTGAACTCGAGGTCCCGGAAATTTCCGAGGGGATCGTACGGGTGATGAATGTGGCGCGAGAGCCAGGGGAGCGGTCCAAGATAGCCGTGTACAGCAGCGACTCTGATGTTGATCCGGTGGGGGCATCGGTGGGGATGAAGGGTTCCCGGGTACAGAGCGTGGTACAGGAACTACGGGGAGAAAAGATCGATATCATCCCCTACAACGCGGATCCCGCCAAGTTCGTCTGTAATGCCCTGTCTCCGGCCAAGGTGTCGAAGGTCTATCTCAACGATGAGGAAAAATATATGGAGATCGTTGTCGCCGACGATCAACTTTCTCTGGCCATCGGCAAACGGGGTCAGAACGTGCGCCTGGCGTCGAAATTGACGGGTTGGAAGATCGACATCAAGAGCGAATCGAAGATGGAGAAGCTCTCGGAAGAGGTAGTCCAACGCCTTTCGACCATACCCGGGATCGGCGAAATTATTGCCCGCGTCCTCTACGACGAAGGATTTTACTCCATCGAGGATGTAGCCGAGGCGGACGGCGAAGAACTGGGAAGGATTTGCGGCATCGGTGAAAAGAAGGGGGAAAAGATGGTGGAGGCCGCCCGCTCCCTGATCGGACTTACGAAGGTGTCGGAGGGGGGGAAACAGGAGCGCGTCAAACGCGGAGACGATTCCGTCGAACGGCTGCCCGGCGTCGGAAAAAAGACCGCGACACTCCTGCAGGAGTCGGGATATGCGAGCGTCCGGGATCTCTTTCAGGCGGATATCGGAATCCTTTCCCAGCTTCCCGGTGTTAGCCGCAAAAAGGCGGAGGGGTTGATCCAGACGGCGAAGGACTATATCGATACGGGAGAATGACGCCAAACCATGTGCCCATCAGGACCTGTCTCGGGTGCGGTCAGCGGCGGCCGCAGGGAGAGTTGATGAGGATTACGATCAAAGACGGAGTGCCGGTGGCAGATACCCACGTGAGATTCCAGGGTAGGGGTGCGTATCTGTGTCCCAGCCGGAACTGTGTTACCCTGTTGCGTAAGAAAAGGGGTAGATTAGCGCATGCGTTGCGTAGCGCACTGCCCCGCGATGCGGAAGAGGGCTTTTTACGGAGATTGACGCCGGTGACGGGTAACGAGGTAGAGGATTGATGGAAGAAGAAGACAAGCTCCAAGTCGAAGAACGACGGATCAAGCCGACGGTCATCCGCAGGCGTAAGCGGATGACAGAGATGGAATCTGCTGCCGAGGAACAGTTGGCGGCAGAAGACCAGGCGGAGGCCGCGGTAGAATCAGTTGTGGAAGTGGTTTCACCGCCGCAGGAACCAACACCGAAGACCCCGCAGAAAGAACCCCGTATCGTTAAGATCCCGAAGGGCCGGACGAAAGCGGCGCGTGTTGTGGGAAGAGTCGATCTGCAGGCGCCTCCGGTGCCAGTGCCCCCTGAAAAAATTGCTCCCCCCCGGGGAGAACGCCCCCAAGCAGTTGTAGAGAAGATACCGGTAGTAGAAGAGCCACCGGCCGAGAAGGGGAAAAAAGAACGCAAGGGCAAACGGATACAGGAAGAACCGGAGCCGAAGGCCCGCAAGCGCTTCCGGAAACGGCGGGAGGTCATAACCATTTCCGGTCAAGAGCTTGAAGAGGTGGTGCCCGTCGCGCGCAGGGGGGAACGAGTCTTTACCTTTCCAAGATACACGAAGAAAAAGGTCATTACGCGACCGCGCCTCAAGACCCAGATAACAACACCTAAGGCCATCAAGAAGGTCATCAAGATCAGCGAGGTAATCTCGGTGGGAGAGTTGGCCCGGCGGATGGGGACGAAGGTGGGGGAAGTAGGGAGGAAATTGTTCGATCTCGGGGTAACGGCCACCGTCAACCAGACGATCGATGTGGATACTGCCGCCCTGGTGGCGAGTGAGTTCGGTTACGAGGTAGAGAACGTTGCCATCGATGTAGACAAACTCCTGCAGCGGGTCGAGGATACCCCGGATACCCTTATACCCCGTCCACCGGTCGTCACGATCATGGGGCATGTGGACCACGGGAAGACCATGCTGCTCGATGCCGTCAGAAAGTCCCGCCTGGTCGACGAAGAGGCCGGCGGCATCACGCAACATATCGGGGCCTATAAAGTGGAACTCGACAAGGGGACGATCGTCTTTATCGATACCCCCGGCCACGAGGCCTTTACCGCGATGCGGGCGCGGGGGGCCCAGGTGACGGATATCGTCGTGTTGGTCGTGGCAGCCGATGACGGGGTCATGCCGCAGACCGTCGAGGCCGTCGATCACGCCAAGGCCGCCGAGGTCCCTCTGATCGTCGCCATCAACAAGATAGATAAGCCGGAGGCAGATCCGGAAAAGGTCAAGCGGGACCTGACCGAACTGGGTTTGGTCCCCGAGGAATGGGGGGGGCATACCCTGTACGCGCAGGTATCGGCAAAGAAGCGCACGGGGATCGAGGGGCTCTTGGAGTTGGTCCTCCTGCAGGCGGAGATGCTCGATCTCAAAGAGAACCCCCATAAGCCTGCGAGGGGGGTCCTGGTGGAGGCCTGGTTGGATCGCGGACGCGGCCCCGTGGGGACGGTCTTGATTCAAGAAGGAACCCTCACGACCGGCGAAGTCTTTGTCTCCGGGGGTACCTATGGCCGGGTAAAGGCGATGCTGGATGAGTGGGGAAAACAGGTACCTGCGGCAGGGCCGGCCACGCCGGTCGAGGTAATCGGATTTACCGATATACCCAATGCCGGGGATGATTTTATCTGCGTGGAGAGCGAGAAGGTGGCGAAGGACATCAGCCTCTTTCGCCAGAAACAATTGCGGGGAGAGGTGGAGACCAAATCAGAGCGGTTATCCCTCGAGGATCTCTACGAGCGTATCCAGCAGGGGGCGACCAAGGAATTACGGCTCATCCTCAAGGGAGACACCCAAGGCTCCATCCAAGCCATTCATGAGGCCCTGGGGCGGTTAAGCACCGACGAGGTCAAGATCGTGATCATCCATGAGGGAGTCGGCGGTATCTCAGAGACGGATGTAAACCTGGCAGCCGCTTCCGATGCCATCATCGTCGGATTCAGCGTCGCTCCGCTCGGCAAGGCACGGAAGGTAGCGGAGCAAGAGCAGGTGGATATCAGGGTGTACGACATCATCTACGAGGTTATTGAGGACGTGGAAAGGGCCCTCAAGGGGCTCCTCGGTCCGATTAAGAAAGAAGTCGTCCTCGGCAAGGCCGAGGTGCGCAATGTCTTTAGTGTATCCAAGATCGGGGTGATAGCCGGCAGTTATGTGGTGGAGGGTAAATTGGCCAGAGGAGCGGAGGTACGTCTCTTCAGAAACGGCGATCTGGTGCATGAAGGCAACGTTACCTCGTTGAAGCGTTTTAAGGACGATGCTAAAGAGGTGCAGGCGGGTTACGAATGCGGCGTCGGGGTCGAGGGGTACGACACCTGGGAGGTCGGCGATACCATTGAGGCCTTTACTTACGAAGAGGTGACACGGTAGGTGGAGTAACGCGGTGGTGGTTGGGGTATGTCATCTTGATCTTGTTCTCGCCGAGGGATCATCACTCAAGGCGAAACGACAGGTAATCAAGAGCCTCGTGACACGGGTACGGGGAAAGTTCAATTGTTCCATCGCCGAAGTGGGAGCACAGGATCTCTGGCAGCGCGCACGCATAGGGATTTGCCTGGTGGGGTCGGACCAACGATTCATCAATGCCTCCCTCGATACGGTGCTTAATTACATAGAACGGCTGGGCCTGTTCGAGGTGGTGGGCACGGAGATAGAATTTTTGCACTTTAATTATGGTGAGGTTTAAAAGGTCAGAAAAGGTAGGCGACCAAATCAGGGAAGAGATTTCGCAAATCCTGCTCGTGGAACTTAAGGATCCGCGGATAGGGTTTGTCACCATTACCAAAGTTGCCGTCTCTGATGACCTCCGTACGGCCACGGTCTACTACAGTGTCTTTGGCGGAGCGCAGGAGAAGGATGAGTCGTTCCAGGGTTTGGTGAGCGCCACAGGGTATATCAAGCGGGAGCTCGGCAAGAGGATGCGGCTCAAATATATGCCGACGATCACCTTTCGGTTTGACGACTCCCTGGAACACGGGGAGCATATCGAAGAGCTCTTGCGCGGTGTCAAGGGCAGCGACGAAGGCGCATAACAGGGGGTCTTCACCGGGGTGAATGGAATTTTCGTCGTCGATAAACCGGCTGGGATCTCGTCGTACGACGTGGTGCGCAGGCTCAAGCGGGTGCTGCCGGGGATAAAGATCGGTTATCTGGGGACTCTAGATCCGCTCGCCACGGGGGTGCTTCCCATAATGTTAGGAGAGGGGACCAAGCTCGCCCCCTTTTTAGAGGACGGGCAAAAGGTGTACGAGGCGTTTATTTGCCTCGGGGTGACCACGGATACCCAGGATCGAGAAGGGCAAATCTTGCACGCGGTAGATCCGGGGGGGTATGATCTTACTCCCCGGAAGATAGAAGATGTCCTCGGGCGGTTTCGGGGGCGGATCATGCAGCTCCCCCCCATGTACTCTGCGCACAAACAGCGTGGCGAGCCCCTGTACAAGCTGGCACGCAGGGGAGAAGAGGTGGAGCGGGCCCTGCAGGAGGTGGAGATATCGGTGCTCGAGCTTACGGGGATCGCCTTGCCCGCGCTTGAGCTCCACGTCGAGTGCTCCAAGGGGACGTACATACGCACGCTGGCCCACGATATCGGTCAGTGTTTGGGATGCGGTGCCCACCTGGCCGCGCTGCGGCGGACACGGAGCGGTAACTTTTGCCTTGCTGACGCCATGACGTTGGATACGGTCGAAGAGGGGCTTACCTCAGACTCGATAATCCCCCTTTCGCAGGCCGTGAGCTTTTTGCCCGCCATCGAGGTGGACGAGGCGCAGGCCCTGCATATCACCAACGGGCAAGGCATCTCATTGCCCGGCGGCGATCGGCAGGCGGAGGCCGGGCAGACAGTGCGCGTAGTAGCAGGAAATGGGGGGGCGCTCATTGCGGTGGGGGAGATCGAGCGGGACGGCCAAGACCTCGTGATCAAGCCGCTCAGGGTCTTTCACGATGTGCTGTTTACAAAAAACCCCCCGTATGGTACAAAAAAAGACTATGCCTAGCGATGCTCGACATAACGTATGGCAGTATGAAACAAAGATTATTTTCTCGGTCACAAAGGAGGAAGATCGATGGTTTTAGCGGTTGAAAAGAAGAAAGAGATCGTGGAGCAGTTCAAGATACACGCGAAAGATACCGGTTCATCGGAGGTACAGATAGCACTGCTCACGGAACGTATTAATTATCTGACGGAACACTTTAAAACACACAAAACGGATCATCATTCCCGGCAGGGGCTCCTGCGGCTGGTTAGTCTGCGGCGATCGCTCCTCGATTATCTCAAACGCAACGATACGGAGCGCTACCGAACGGTGATTGAACGGCTGGGAATTAGGAAGTAGTACCGGATTTTTGAGAGGAGATAGCATGTATACGAAGCTTGAACAAGAATGGGCGGGGCGGACCCTCGTCATCGAGGTGGAGAGGGTTGCGAAACAGGCAGATGGTGCTGTCCTCGTTCATTATGGGGAGACCGTTGTCCTGGTAACGGCGGTAACGGAGCGTGAGGAGAAAAGAGACAAGGACTTCTTTCCGCTCACGGTAAACTATATGGAGATGACGTATGCGGCAGGGCGCATCCCCGGGGGCTTCTTTAAGCGCGAGGGGCGTCCGACGGAAAGAGAAGTCCTTT
Organism: Deltaproteobacteria bacterium RBG_16_54_18; assembly: GCA_001797935.1. Classification (GTDB taxonomy): domain Bacteria; phylum Desulfobacterota; class B13-G15; order B13-G15; family RBG-16-54-18; genus RBG-16-54-18. The sequence goes on from MGQT01000086.1 coordinate 9,972, forward strand.
CCTCCCGTCTGATCGACCGGGGGATCAGGCCGCTGTTCCCCAAGGGGTTCCGCAACGAGACCCAGGTGATTGCCACGGTTCTTTCCGTGGACCGGCAGAGTGATCCCGCCATCCTGGGGATCATCGGGGCATCGGCCGCCCTGCAGATATCGGCCATTCCCTTTGACGGCCCCCTGGCCGGGGTCAAGGTAGGGAGGGTTGACGGAAATTTCGTCTTCAACCCCACGACGGAAGATTTGACACGGAGCGATCTCGAACTCGTCATTGCGGGGAACCGCGAGGGGGTGATGATGGTTGAAGGGGGCGGACAGGTCGTCGATGAAGCGGCCGTCCTCGAAGCGATCTTCGCCGGGTATGAGGCCATCAAACCGATCCTCGCCATGCAGGAGGAGTTAAAAAAGCGCTGCGGTAAGGAAAAGAGGGCCCATACACCCCTGCAGACAGGCGGCACGCTGTGGGACGAGGTCAAGGACCATGTCAAGCCGCTGCTCAGCAGCGCCTTTCAGATCGCGCACAAGATTGAACGCCGGGACAGGATTGCAGAAGTTTTTCAAGAGGCGATGGAACGGTTCGGCGGTCAAGAGGGGGAATTCGCCGGCGAGGTGCGGAGGTCCTGTGAGTACGCCGAGCGGGAGATCATCCGCTCTTCCATTTTTCAAGAACAGAAACGTTTTGACGGCAGGGGGCCTGCGGACATCAGGCCGATCAGCAGTGAGGTAGGCCTGCTGCCGCGCACCCACGGTTCGGCGCTCTTCACCCGGGGAGAAACACAGGTCATAGCGGTGACGACCTTCGGGACGTCAGAAGATGAAAAAAAGGTGGAATCCCTCCTCGTGGGTGACATGTATAAGACCTTTATGCTCCACTATAATTTTCCTCCCTTCAGCGTCGGTGAGGTCTCTTTTCTCCGGGCGCCGAGCAGGCGCGAGGTGGGGCACGGTTTCCTGGCGGAGCGGGCACTGTTGCCCATTCTGCCTTCGGCCGAGGAGTTTCCCTATACGATTCGGGTGGTCTCGGAGGTGTTGGAGTCCAACGGTTCCTCCTCCATGGCCACCGTCTGCGGGAGCTGTCTCTCCCTGATGGATGCCGGGGTGCCCCTCAAGGCGTCCGTGGCCGGCATCGCCATGGGGCTCATGAAGCAAGACACCCAGGTCGCCATTCTGACCGATATTGCAGGGGATGAAGATCATCACGGCGATATGGACTTTAAGGTGGCGGGAACGGCACAGGGGATCACGGCCCTGCAGATGGATGTAAAGGTACCCGGCCTTAGTAAGGAAATCATGGGGCAGGCCCTCCACCAGGCCCGCCAGGCCCGGCTCAAGGTCCTTGACGCCATGCACCAAACCCTGGAGAGGCCGCGCGCGGAACTCTCCCAACACGCCCCCCGTATCATAACCATCCAGATAAACCCCGACCGGATCAGGGACGTCGTCGGCCCCCTGGGGAAGAACATCCGTTCCATCATCGAGCGGACCGGGTGCAAA
>MGQT01000086.1:11501-12340 GCA_001797935.1 Deltaproteobacteria bacterium RBG_16_54_18
CGTCGTCGGCAGAGGCCATTGAAGAGGCCATCGCCCTGGTCAAGGGGGCGTCGCAGGATGCCGAGGTGGGGGAGGTCTATACCGGCAAGGTCAAGAAGATCATGGACTTCGGCGCCTTTGTGGAGATCCTCCCCGGCATCGAAGGGCTGGTCCACATATCCCAGCTTGCACGCGAACGGGTGGCCAAGGTCACCGACGTCGTCAAGGTGGGGGATGAGATCCAGGTCAAGTGTCTGGAGATCGACAGCAACGGCAAGATCAGATTGAGCCGTAAGGCGTTACTCGGCGGTGATGAGCAGGAGGGTGCGCGGGGCCATGAGCGGGACAGAGGCGGGAAGAGACGTAACGATCGCTAGCCCTTCGTTCTTCTATGCAATCCCCATTGCGGGATAGCGAGTAAAGATGGGCCCTGGCCAAGGGGCCACCTTCGGCTTCGGCTGGCCAAGTGGCACCTTAATGCGTGTCTGACAGAGTATCTTCGGGAGGGAAAAGAAGGTTATTTTCTTGGTGGCGCAGGGCCACTGACCAAAGGGTCACTGGCCAAGGGGCCACCTTCGGCTTCGGCTGCTTTTGTCGCTTTTCCCGCTTGGGGATCCCGCCGTTCAGATTCTCTTGTAAAGTAGGGCGGGACCTTAAACTTAAAATTTAAGAAGCAGGGGTAGGGGGCGGCTTGTTTTCGTGGGAAAGTGGCTGGTGAAGAGCCACCTGCGAAAATTCGTCTTTCAAAGTGAGAGGTGTAATTTTTTCGGCGAGAGGTGTGATTTTCTTGGTGGCGCAGGGCCACTGACCAAAGGGTCACTGGCCAAGGGGCCACCTTCGGCTTCGGCTGCTTTTGTCGC
>MGQT01000087.1:0-5006 GCA_001797935.1 Deltaproteobacteria bacterium RBG_16_54_18
GACCCCCAAAGAATACGTTCCAAAGTCGATAAAACCACAACCATTTTTTTCGGGAGGGCAGAACGGACGTTTACGCCCCTCAATGCTGTAGGTGACCAGTTGCCGGCCGCATTGCGGACAAAAAATCATCGTTGATTTCACGTCCTTCCTCAAGGGCATACCGTTGTTCTGGTACGGCGAGATGTCTCAATTATGCCCTTGACGAGATTGTCTCCCGAGCCCTGTCGTAGAACTACGGCGTAATCTACCATACTCGTGGTGCTCGGGCAATCACGACATTCATGGAGCGTCTGAAACTGAATGGTCAGGTGAGAGGTCTTGCCCTTTCATAGGGTACAGAATATAATTATAACTATGGTCAAACAATTCCTCGCCACAAAATCAAACAGATCCTTTCGCAACGTGCTTTCGGTTTTTCTACACTAACCATGCTTCGATTCAATGACATAGCAGAACAAATTGAGGCCTACAACCCCTCGGCAGACCTAGGGCTTTTGGAGAAGGCCTATGTCTTCTCGGCCAAGGTTCATCAGGGGCAGGTGCGCCGTTCCGGGGAACCCTATCTTATCCATCCACTCGAAGTGGCGGGGATCTTGGTAAAGATGAAGTTGGATATGGCGAGCGTCATTACCGGTCTGCTCCACGATACCATCGAGGACACGCTGACTACCATGGAGGAGATCAAGGAACGCTTTGGTGATGAGATTGCCCAGTTGGTAGATGGGGTGACCAAGATCAGCCAGATAAGCTTTAAGACCCGGGAAGAGCAGCAGGCCGAGAACTTCCGCAAGATGATCTTGGCGATGGTGAAGGATATCAAGGTAATCCTGATCAAGCTGGCCGACCGGCTTCACAACATGCGCACCCTGCACTTTCTCGATCCCCAGAAGCAGCAGGAGATCGCCCAGGAGACCCTCGAGATTTTTGCCCCCATTGCCAACCGCCTGGGTATTGATTGGATTAAGACGGAACTGGAGGAACTGTCATTCCGGTACCTGGAACCTGAGGCCTATCGCGAGCTCTCCCAGAAGGTGGCCAAGACCAAGAAGGAGCGGGAACGCTATGTGGATGAGGTAAAGGGGATCATTACCAAAAAACTGACGGAGCTCGGCATCACGGGGGAGGTGACAGGACGGGTCAAACAACTCTCCAGTATCTTCCAAAAGATGAAACGCCAGAGAATCGAATTCCATGACGTATACGACATCACCGCCTTCAGGATCATCGTGGGGACCGTCAAAGAGTGTTACGAAGCCTTGGGTATCATTCATTCCCTCTGGCCGCCGGTCTCCGGCAAATTCAAGGATTACATAGCCCTTCCTAAAGGGAATATGTACCAATCCCTCCATACGACGGTTATCGGCCCCTACGGAGAAAGGATAGAGATCCAGATCAGGTCGGGGGAGATGCACCAGATATCGGAACAAGGGATCGCCGCCCATTGGAAATACAAGGAAAGCGGGAAGATCGACGAAAAAGACGAGAAACGTTTTTCGTGGCTCAGACAGCTTTTGGAGTGGCAGACGGATCTGAAGGACAATCGGGAATTTCTCCAGACGGTCAAGGTCGACCTCTTTCCCGCCGAGGTATATGTATTCACGCCGAAGGGTGAGGTGCGGGAGTTTCCCAAGGGTGCCACCCCTATCGATTTCGCCTACGGCGTTCATACGGTTGTCGGGCACCAATGCGTGCGGGCGAAGGTCAACGGCAGGCTGGTACCGCTCGATTACCAGCTGCAAAACGGCGACACGGTGGAGATCATCACTTCCCTGAAGCACCATCCAAGCCGAGATTGGCTGAAATTTGTGCGGACCTCGCGCGCCAAGACCAAGATCCTCCAATGGATAAAGGCCGAACAGCGGGAGAAGAGCATCGCCCTGGGGAGGGATTTGTGCGAGCGGGATTTTAAGAAGTTCGGCTTGCGCTTCTCCAAATACTGGAAACCGGGAGCGTTCGGGGAGGTGGCACACGAGTTCAGCCTGAGCGACGGTGAAGAACTCCTCGCGGCAATCGGTTACGGGAAGATCACGACGCAGCAGGTGGTAGGCCGTCTCGCCCCTGAGAAACTTAAGCTCGTCGAAAAGAAGGCGGGTGAGGAGGGACTGGGGAAGATATTCAAACGCATGACCAGCCGACCCAAGGGGCTGGTCATGATCGAAGGGATTGATAATGTCCTCATGAGCTTTGCCCGGTGCTGCAATCCCTTGCCCGGGGACAAGATCATCGGTTTTATCACGCGGGGGAGGGGGGTGACCATCCACACGGAGGATTGTATCAATGCCCTGGCCGCAGACCCCCGCAGGCGTATCGAGGCGCGCTGGGCCCTTGACGGAGATACTGCCTTTCCCACGAGGATTCGTATTCACTCTGCCGATAAAAAAGGAATGCTGGCGACCATCAGCTCCTCGATCTCGCGCCATGGGGTCAATATTACAGGCGCTCAGATCAAGACGACGAGTGACGGTACTGCGGAGAGTACTTTTGATATTGAGATCCGTAATCTAAAGGAATTGAAAAAGGTGATCAGTGGCTTACAGCAGATAGAAGGCGTGATGAAGGTCGAGCGCGTCAAGGAGTGGCAGGGACCCGCGGGGCCTTGACGACACGCCCTGCCTTGATGCACTTCGTGCACACCCTCATCCTGGTTACCCTGCCGTCATGGAGGACCCGTACTCGTTGGAGGTTGGGGAGCCACACCCGTTTTGTCCTGTTGTTGGCATGGCTGACATTATTACCCCTGAGCTGGCTTTTTCCACATATATCGCATATCCTCGACATCGTGCCCTCCTCGTGAATTTTTTTATATAAACCTCTTTAGGCGCGGTGTCAAGAGGAATTTTTCCTCAATTTTTTCTCCCGTGACCTGGTGCATCGTCCCCCGGGCATCGAGTCTCGCCTACCTATCTTCCTCCCCTCTCGTTGTCAAGTACCCTGTGGACCAACGTCCAGTAGTACGACCCTGGACACCTAACATCAGGGGTGAAGGGCGCGCCTAAAGCCCTGCCCCGTAAGGCCGCAGCAGATCATCGCGTCCCTCTCCACCCCTTTGTTAGCAATTTGATTTATTGTTTTTGTGAATGAAATCAAGAATACGATCAATGTCAGTAACATTTAACGGCTTCAATAAGAAGATATTGCCGTCATAAGCCGTCGAATATGTATTGATAATATCATTCATTATTTCGGCGATTTTTGTCAGATCACCCAAGACAAGAGGAGCTTCATCTTCAAGCTTATGGCGTTCAAATAAATATGCACTGTCAAAATGGGCATAGAATTTATCCCTCCTTAGTTTGAAGCTAGGAAGGGCCTCTATCGAACGTATTTTTTCCCTGTCTTTTTCTATAACATCGTATGTTATCTCTTCCCTGTCTATCATCCAATGACCATCTGAGTAGTTATTTCTTCTCTTGAGTTCCTGAATACTAAATGTATTTCTGTTGTACTCTATAAAAGTAAGAAAATTAACAAAACCAAATTCTGATTTTTCGCAGAACAATTTGTCTACCCAAAGAACAATTGATGAAAAAAGAGAATCAAGGGTAACTTGGAAAAAAGCCGGAGAGATATTCATTTCATTGAGGCGATCACGTTTTCTCTCTTGCAGGTGTCTATACAAAGACATATAGCTTATAAGTTTTTGCGCCTCTTGTCGTAAATATTTCCTGTAATCCTCAAACTTAGATTCTGCTTGTGCAATAGTCAGTTTCATATTTTTTGCTAACGTCTTGCTCTGCGGCGGGCCACCGCAAAGGTTGGATCAATGGCAAGCCTAATGGCCCGTCCGCAGCAGCTTGAGGTTAGAAGGTTAGAGCCACTCATTCGTCACCGCCATTGAGCCGATGAACAAACCCCAAAGTAGGGCCGCCACGTTGGGCAGCTGCAGGAAGTGCATCCACTTCGGGCCCCTGTAAATGAAGAAGGACAGGAGAATAAGTATCACCGGGACCAGATGAAGCCAAAGGAATGGTGCTGCAAAGCTACGTTTGGAAATGCCTACCATCCAGATGATGAGCGCTGCAACGTTTAGCAGCGCCGCCGCTGCACCATGCGCGGAAGCCAGGATCCGGCGGCCCAATGGTGCACCCGAGCGGTCAGCCCAAAAGTACCCGGCGCTGATTGCTGCCGTGACGACTGGGGCACCGTAGAACTGCATGTACGCCTCAACGAATCCCCAATTCATAGCCTTCTAACGAACGAATTCAGCCGCCCCGATGTTTAGGAGGAGCCGCCGCAGGCGGCCCCGGACTATCGGGGTCGGCTCCAATGATTGGTTAGCCCGCTATTTTTTTATCACCATGGTCCGATTATTTTATCTAGTAGCGCTAGAAAAGCAGCGGCAGCAAGTGCCCAAAGCAGCCCGAAGATAACGCTTAACTTTTGCGCTTTAGGAGCGTTGCCACGCGCTATTTGAAAAGCCAGCGCTCCGGTTGCCGCGCCAAGTCCAGGAACAACAATAAACCCGCCTAAGACTCCGTAGAATACTACTGCGAGAGGACTAAGAAGAGCCCCTTTCAATCCACTCGCATAACCAGCCAAAGGAATTGGAAATTTCCAGACCAACGCAAAAAGGAAGGCCGCCGGAAACATTCCAACAAGAGCTGCAATTGCACCAGACATCACTGATCGTTTCATAAATATCTCTTAGCGGGCTAACATAGATTATACGGATCCGCATAAGATGCGGAAATGCGTTTTCCTGTCTATATAAGACGCCTTTGGATCGCTTACCAGAAGCGTGTTAACCTCTTTATATTCAAGTAGTTGCACTCTATTGAGCGGCTTATCACGGCAGCTTATGCGGATCGGCATAATATCCTCCTTATGTTGACTTAAAGCCCGTCCACGCAACTACGGACACCCACCGGACCACGGTTGAGGACATGGGTGTAGACCATCGTCGTCTTGACGTCGCTGTGGCCCAGGAGTTCCTGGACGGTTCGGATGTCGTATCCACCTTCGAGCAAAAGAGTGGCAAAAGAATGACGAAAGGTGTGGCACGTGGC
>MGQT01000087.1:5018-5477 GCA_001797935.1 Deltaproteobacteria bacterium RBG_16_54_18
GCCTGACGGAGCAGGTTCAGAAGTTTCGGTTGCGCAGATGTCCCAAGCGTATGGCCCTGGGATCTGTCAACCGGTTTCGAAGGGACTGATATGGAAAGTACCCCTGGCATAAGCCCCCCAGGCTTTGGGAACGATCAAAGGCTATCATCATTGGTCCCAGAATGTCAAGTTTCAGATGCGAATGCCTTTACAACCCCCTTTGAACGCTATATAATGCCCATTTTAACAATCCAAGGCCTTATAGATCATGGCATCCTGGATGCCTTGCAACGCCCCCTGAGGCGCGGACCCATCTATCGACTCTTGCGGTCATACTGCCCGTAAAAGCATCCAGGCTATTTTGAAAGGAGGAACATAGTATGGGTAAACGAGTATTGAGAACAAAGCTCTGCGATATGCTGGGAATCGAGTACCCCATCCTGAGCGCGGGAATGGGCCCGACCCTGATCGGGGAGAAGA
>MGQT01000087.1:5582-6848 GCA_001797935.1 Deltaproteobacteria bacterium RBG_16_54_18
AGATCAAGGCGCAGACGGATAAGCCTTACGGGGTGGATCTCCTCTTGCCCCCTCGCGTGGACAGGAGCAGCCCTTTGAAATCGGAGGGACCGCAAGAGATTCCGCTCAGCGAGATCCTGAAGAGCCTGCCCCAGCCCCACCAGGATTGGCTCAGCAAGGTGAAGAAAGATCTCGATCTGCCGGACAAGGACGTCATGGTCAAGCTCAACACCACCACCATGCGCCCTCAGGAGTCCATCCAGGTCTGTATCGAGGAAAGGGTCCCGCTCTTTTGCGCAGGCCTGGGCAATCCGGGCTTCATGGTGAAGGATGCCCATGCCGTCGGCATGAAGGTTCTGGGCATCACCGGGAATACGAAAAACGCCAAGCGGATGGCCGAAGCGGGCATCGACCTCTTGGTGGCCCAGGGCCACGAAGGGGGCGGCCACACGGGCAGGATAGGGACTATGGCCTTGCTGCCGGCGGCCATCGATGCAGCTGCGCCCGTGCCGGTATTGGCTGCAGGCGGTATCGGCGACGGCCGGGGGCTGGCTGCGGCCTTAGCCATGGGCTGCGTGGGCGTCTGGGTGGGCACCCGTTTCCTGGCCACGACTGAGGGAGGCGCCCTGGATGTCAATAAACAGCGTATCCTTGACTCTATGGACGAGGGCACCCGGGTCAGCACCGCCTATACGGGCAAGACGCTCAGGGCCAGTCTGAACAAGTATCATGGGCTCTGGGAGGAATCGGGTCTCGCCCCGCTCCCCTTCCCCACGCAGGTTGTGATCTCGTCGGCACTCCTCTGGAGCCTTATTGAGGCCAAGAAGGTCGACTACGTGGGGGGGCTTGCCGGACAGATTTCCGGCATTATCCATGAAATCAAACCGGCCCGCCAGGTCCTTGAGGAAATGGTGGAGGAGGCGGTGGATATTCTGACAAATAAGCTCCCGGCCACAGTGATTGCCAAATAGATCTCTCGCCACGGTGCTCATCTCCGGTCGCTTCCTTGAGGGCTGAGATCTGGAGGCGTCGAGGAGGGTAAGGAGACAGGTATGATTGATGTGAGCCTGATCGGTAAAAAGTGCGGGCCGATCCCCTTCCAGTACACATGGAGGGATGCGGTCCGCTATGCCATTAGCATCGGTGCGCAGACAGATGAGCTGCCTTTTATCTATGAGAACGCCAAAGGCGGCCTCAAGGTCTTCCCCAGCTTTTGCACCGTGATGGGCAACGAGCTGTTTGGTGAACTCTTTAAAGGTACGAAGGTGGACTTTTCCAGATTCATTC
>MGQT01000087.1:6879-8616 GCA_001797935.1 Deltaproteobacteria bacterium RBG_16_54_18
CAGCCGGAGGGAAGGCCCTCGTTGAGGGGGGGATTAAAAATATCTACGACAAGGGCAAAGGGGCGCTGATTGTCCGGTGGACAAAGGTTATGACGGAGAAGGGCGAGCCTCTGGCTGAGATCGAGAACAGCATCTTCTATGTGGGCGAAGGGGGCTTCGGCGGTGATTCCGGGCCCAAGGCCGAGGCGCTTGATCCTCCCCAGGGGATCGAGCCTGATTTCACCTGCTCCTCTTGTATCCCCGAAAACCAGGCAGCCCTCTACCGCCTCAACGGCGACCTCAACCCCCTGCACCTGGACCCCGATTTTGCCAAGAGAGGCGGGTTCCCCCGCCCTATCCTCCACGGCCTCTGCACGTATGGCTACACCGTGAGGGCCATTGTACACAAGGCTTGTAACGGAGAGGTGGAACGCTTCAAGGAGTTCAAGGCCCGCTTTTCCGGAGTGGTCTATCCCGGCGACACCCTCGTGACAAAGGGATGGCTGGATAAGGGCGGGCGCTACCTGATCCAATCCCTCACCGACCGCGGGGTGGTCCTCAGCCACTCCTATGCCATGGTTGAACAATAAAAAGAAATGACAACCATGGATCCGAGAGGTGTTAGCACTGTCCTGGTGGTTGGGGCCGGGGCGATGGGTCATTCTATTGCCCAGGTCTTTGCCCAGGCCGGCATTGACGTGGAGCTCGTGGATCTGGATGAGGGAAAACTCTCGCGTGCCATGACCCTCATACAATCAAACCTGGACCTGTTGGCCGAATGCGGACGGGTGCCGAGCGCTCAGATACCGGAGATCGTAGCCCGCATTCGCCCATCAACGAATCTGGCAGCTGCGGCCAAAGATACGGGCTTTGTCCTGGAAGCGGTGAACGAGGCGCCTGAGATAAAGCAACGCGTATTCTCGCAACTCGATCGGTTCTGCCCCCCGGATACGGTTCTGGCGAGCAACACCTCATCGCTGAACATCTTCAAGATCGCCCGCATAAAACGGCCCGAACGCCTCATCGTGGCGCACTGGTTCGCCCCGCCGCATATTATCCCCTTGGTCGAGGTGGCGCCTGGGCCGGCCACTCTTCCCAAAGTAATCGCCTTTACAACAGCTTTGATGCAAAGGCTCGGTAAAAGACCCCTGGTGCTGAAGCAGTACGTGCCTGCCCTTATCGTCAATCGGATTCAAAACAGCATCGCACGGGTGGTGTGGGAGATGTTGGAAAAGGCATGGGCGACCCCCGAGCAAATCGATCTGGCTGTCAAGACCAGCCTGGGGATCAGACTGCCTATCGTCGGGGTGGTTCAATCCGTGGATTTCACCGGCCTTGATGTGGCTGCCGATATCATGCGAGGTTATGGGGCCGTAAGCCCTGTGGTGGCGGAAAAGGTCGAACAGGGGCACCTCGGCGCCAAGACATCGAAGGGTCTGTACGATTATGGCGGCAGGAGCGAGGAAGAAATCCTCACCAAGAGGGATAGACAATATCTCAAGATGCTGGAGCATTTGGAACGGATACGGGCCTTTGATCCGATCTGACAGCCGCATGAACCCCTGGCACAAGGGGCGCCGAGGCAGCTACCACACTACGCCACACAACGAAAAAAGGAGACAGAGATGAAAATTCAAAAGGTGGCTGTTATCGGGACCGGCACCATGGGCACCCAGATCGCCATCCAGGCCGCTCTTTTCGGCTATGCAGTCTCGGCATACGACATTGACAAGGAAGCTTTTCTCAAATCGAAGACGC
>MGQT01000088.1:0-1889 GCA_001797935.1 Deltaproteobacteria bacterium RBG_16_54_18
TATCTGCGTAAGGGTAAATACTCTGCCGCGGAAAAGAGGGCATCGTCGGCATTGGCGAAGTACCCTGTTTCCGGCATAAAGGATCAGGGCCTTTACTATCTTGCCTTAGCCCTGCACAAGCAGGAGAGGGACCCTGAGGCCTTAACACCGTTAACGTTCTTGGTACGGGATTACCCTCAAAGCCTCTTCGCCAAACCGGGAGAAAGGCTTTTGGCCAGTCTGAAAGCGCAAGGCGTAGTAGCTGCCTCCACAATGAACGAATCGTTGGCTCTTACAAGGGACGCCAAAGCTCTTGACAAGACAGGAAAAGATCTCCCCTTCCGTATCACCGCTGATAGTAGTAGGAACATCCCCGAAAACAATGCTATCTTATACACAGGCGACGTAGTGGCCTTAGGAGACGAAGTAACCGTTCGCTGCGAATCGCTCCTGTTGACCATGGATGCAGGTGATGTCTACAAGGAAATTGTAGCCAGGAAGGAAGTAGTTGTAAAGAAAGGGGAACAACAATTTTTTTGCGACAAGGCCGTCTGGTCCGCAACGCAAAAAACAGTGGTGATGACCGAAAATGCCAAGATAAGAGGAGTTGGAGAATGGACAAGGGGAGATGAGATTACCCTCCATTTGGATACCGGCAAGGTAGAAATCAAGGGTGCGAAGGTTGAGCAAATGCAGGAAGAAAAAAGTCGAAAGGGATTATAAGCATACCATTTCAATAAAAGTAAATCATACATCCGAGGGGGTTCATTCCCCCTTTTTTCTTTTTTGTTTTCCTTATATTATTACATGATGAAAAAGGTCTTTCTTGTCAGTCTGGGTTGTCCCAAGAACCAAGTCGACACCGAAGTGCTCTTAGGATGTCTGGCCAAAGACGGTCTCATGCCGGTTGCCTCTCGTGAGGAAGCGGATATAGTCATCGTCAATACCTGTGCCTTCATTCAGGAGGCGGTAGAAGAGTCTATCGAGACGGTCCTGGAGGCCGCTGAGGCGAAAAAGGCTGGGAAAGCCGCAACATTGATCGTGACGGGGTGTCTGCCGCAACGATACGGCAAGGAACTAGTGCGATCAATGCCGGAAGTGGACTTCTGGACGGGAACAGGTGACTTCCTTCAAATACCGCAGTGGTTACGGAAAAGCGGCCCTCGATCAATAATCGGCAAACCCCGGTACCTCTATGATCACCATACTCCTCGCATTATCGCAAATACCCCTCATTCGGCTTATGTGAAGATCGCGGAAGGGTGCTCTCACCCCTGTACTTTCTGTCTCATCCCCCGTCTGCGGGGGGGATATCGCAGCAGGGAGGTGGATTCAATCATTCAAGAGGTCGAGCAGTTAGTTGCCAACGGCGTTGTCGAGGTCACGCTGGTCGCCCAAGATACCACGGCATATGGGGTCGATCGTGGAGAGGAACAAGGGCTTGCCGACCTCTTAAAGGCGCTCACTAAGGTCAAGGAACTTCGATGGATCAGGTTTCTCTATGCATACCCCCATCCGAGGAATTTTCCCGCTTCTTTCCTCGATATGGTCGCCGCAGAAGAAAAGATCTGCCCATCGTTTGACATCCCCCTGCAACATATCGATGATGCCATTTTGCACCGCATGGGGAGAAGAGTTTCAGAGCAAGAAATCAGGGGGTTGATTGCAAACATTAAAAGGGATTACCCGCGCATCCATCTGCGCACAACCCTGATGGTCGGATTCCCGGGAGAAGGAGAAGGAGAATTCAGAAGGCTTCATGATTTTGTCCGCGAGGCGTCTTTTACCCATCTGGGGGTGTTCACCTATTCCCCCGAGGAGGGTACCAAGGCATCACGTATGAAGGGTCAAATCGCCGTGGAGCTTGCCAAGGAGCGCGCCGCCCGCATCATGGAGCTCCAGCAGGGCAT
>MGQT01000088.1:1955-2130 GCA_001797935.1 Deltaproteobacteria bacterium RBG_16_54_18
AGAAAAAAAAGAGGTACTCGTGGGGAGAACCGCCTATCAAGCACCATCAGTTGACGGAACAGTCCACATTGAAAAGGGCATGGCACAGATAGGTGAAATTGTCCACGTAAAGATTACGAAGGCACTCCCTTATGACCTGATAGGGGAGATTGAAACAGGATCGTGACGATTTGAG
>MGQT01000088.1:2297-19045 GCA_001797935.1 Deltaproteobacteria bacterium RBG_16_54_18
GTAAGGCCCAACACGTACGTAATCCAGTTTCGCCAGATTTGCATTGACCACACCGCCTCCCACTACCCGTACATTTGCCCGCTGCGTAAGCGGAAGACCCAATTGAACTGCGATAGGCCGATGCAAGGTGATGAGATCGGCCCCGGTGTCCAGGACAAGAGAGGTCTGGACCTCTTTCCCGTTATACCCAAGCGTAGCAGGCACCACAACGTGATTTCCTTGAATCGTGACCTTGGTTACCAGGCTTTTTTCGAATTCCTCTCTCGCCTTTTCGTCCTCCTGCTTTTTCCTTGCTTCGATCATTTCTTTCATCTGCCGCGTCCGCGCCTCCTCAGGCGTATCACCTTTTTTTTCTGGCGCCGACGTTGTCGTCTCTTGCGGAGGAGAAGCAGGGGTAGGAGCCGCTTCCTGCGCGGGTATTTGTTTGATGTATTCCGGCGGTACCTTGCTCAAGTCATCGACAAAATGAACCGTGCCATTTTTATCGATATACTTATAAATCTCAGCATGCAGACTTATAGGGTAAAAAAATGCAACCGCGCACAGCAAGATAAAAATACTCATAGCTGTTTGTCTTATCTTCATGGTCCGTCTCCTTGAACATCGCTTTGTGCAAATTCCATCGCGGCATTGCTACCTTTACCAATAAAAAACGTGACGCCGCAAAAAATATATTTCATGATATTTTCATTATATCACAACTCTTTCTAAAAAATCATCGAGCAGGTAAAAAACCATCACACGTCAATAACATTACGATATTTCGCCACACATGATTACGGTAGTGCGGATACATTATTTTTTAGGCACTTCTCCACTAGGTTTTTTAGGCACTTGAGGCCAATTGGGTGGTTTCGGCTGTTGGTGCTCCTTTTTTTCTTTCCACACGTCTTTCTGAACATCACTTGGATTTTGCTGTTGTCCGGCACCACCCACTTGTTCTTCGAGAGGATTCGTTACTTTCTCTTGTAAAATAGTAACTCTCACAGTGCGCGCGACGTTTTCTTCATCCTTTTTTACATATTCGATGGTAACCGGCCTGCCATATTTAAGCTCGCTGGCCGATACGCTCTTTTCATCACCGGTTTGAATCTTCGTATCTTGCGTCATCAGAAAGACCATGTCCTTCCCTTCACCGGTAACGGAGATCTGTCCCGTACCGACCGTATTAATTACCCCGTTGAACCATAACGATATGTCTTGCCCTAACGAGCCCGGAATAGTATCTTCTGCCGGGCGATTTGTTTGGCTTCCCCCTTCTATAAACTTTGAACCCTCGGGTAAGATAACTTTTTCTGCCTGTTGCCTATATTTGTCCGGGATTGTCGATTCGTCGTCGGTAAAGTGGAGCGTTCCTTTTTCGTCTATCCATTTGTAAACCTCGGCATGGACGATACAAGGAATCGTAAAACAGAGGATAACACTTATAGCTATGACAATTCTTCTGATCATTGGTGGCCCTCCTCATTGCCCAACTTGCCATCGTTGGCTACGCGACCACGCTATTATAGTTTGTATTGTAATTATAATAACATATACGTCAAGGGTGTCAATCGATGGGAAATCATGATATATTTATTGTCCGAAAATAAGCTCAATATACACGAAAGGGAGAAGGTCGGTGAACATAAAAAACATTGTCCTGGTAGTTGTCATTGGCCTCTTTCTTATAATCCTTGCCCAAAACGTGCAAGTGGTCACGCTCAGATTACTGTTCTGGCAAATCGTCATATCGCAAGTAATCTTGGTCCCGCTGGCAATGACCATAGGTTTTGTCCTCGGTTATGTCGTCGCCTGGGCCGGGGCCAGTAAACGCAATCGCAAGAAAGGCTCGTAAAGCAATCTTCATGCGCAGCAAGAGCCATTGCGTCTACTCGTTGATAAACAAAAGGGGGTACCTACTAACGAAGGTACCCCCACTCCCCGGGCAATCCCGCTGAAGCGGGATCGAACTTGCAACCCGCTCCCTCAAAGGCGAACGGCATTACAACTTTTGTCTCAACCGATTGATATCTATGAGGTAACGACCAATCCCTCGTTTTTTGATCGCTCTCTCTAATTTGAGCGCTTCACTGCGGTTAAAGCATGGATGAGACCAAATAAACATCCATGGTCCTTGAAATCGCTTGGTTGTCTTAGAAAGATCGGAGGCTGGATCGTTGTGCTGACTAATCCGCTTACCAAGATATGCCGTTTGCCCGCAATAATATCGGCCCGTACTTTCACTTTGTAAAATGTACACCCAGCATTTCATAATGAAATAGGCCAGAATATTCTGGCCTAGAGTAATGTTTTTTGGCTCCCCGGGCAAGACTCGAACTTGCAACCTAGTGGTTAACAGCCACCCGCTCTGCCGATTGAGCTACCGGGGAACAGCGACCTATGCCTGATAAACCCTCAACATCTATTTTTTGTATAAGTCCTCTACAACCTCGTGGTTAATCCCGCCCCCGGCGGGACTCTGCCAATTGAGCTACCGGGGAATGGCAACGCATGCTTGATAAACCCTCAACATCTATTTTCTAAGCTCTCCGCAACCTCGTGGTTAATCCCACTACCGGCGGGACTCTGTCGATTGAGCTACCGGGGCAATTACGATAGTATATATATCAAAATAGCAGGGGGAGTTCAAGGTTTTTTAAACGCGCGACAGAGAAGGTTGGATCGCAGGTGATCTTGTGATAGACTAAGAAGCATTGCTGATCAAGGGGGTTGCAAAGGAATTTGAGACGTCTCCAAAACGAGCCAACGCAAGGCTACTCCGGTTGTAACCGATCTCAAAGCCATCGCTCAACAGATCGATGTGATTGACGAGTCCCAGAGATTCCTGCTGTTCAGTCACAGCCGGGGAAAGATATATTGACCTGCAGCGTCTCTCTATACTCTAACCTAAAAATTGCGTATAGTAAAAATTAGAACCCGTGAGAGACAAGAGCTCCCCTGGAAGATCCATGCGTAACCATCGGGGCAACAGCGAATAGCCAAGATACAGATTTAGCAGCAAAGGAGAATGACATATGGCAAGTGCAGTGGAACGATGGGTAGAAGAGCAGGCCGCTCTTACCAAGCCTGACAAGGTATACTGGGTGCAAGGCACAGAAGATGAAATGAGACGGCTCATTGCGATCGGTATGACGAAGGAAAAAACAGGGCCGCACCAAACCTTCAAGGAATTGAACCATCAGATCTTCGCCAACTCATATCTCCATCGCAGCCATCCCAATGATGTGGCCCGGACAGAGCAGCTTACCTTTGTGTGTACTCCTGCCAAAGAAGACGCCGGCCCCAACAACAACTGGATGGAGCCAAAAGAGGCCAAGCAGATGGTCTCTACACTCTTTGACGGGTGTATGAAAGGACGGACACTCTACGTTATCCCTTACATGATGGGCCACCCCGACTCCCCTTATGCAAAACCCTGCATCCAGATTACCGATTCCATTTATGTCGTCGTTAGTATGTACATCATGACCAGAGCGGGCAAAAAAACCCTTGAACGAATAGGCCCCTCGGGGAATTTCGTCAAGGGCCTCCATTCTGTCGGCGAGCTTGATCCGAATAAACGGTACATTATGCACTTCCCGCAGGAAGATCTGGTGATGAGCATCGGCTCCGGTTATGGAGGAAATGCGCTGCTCGGGAAAAAATGCTTCTCGTTAAGAATAGCTTCTTATCAAGGTTACCGGGAAGGCTGGCTTGCCGAACATATGGTCATCATGGGCGTCGAAGATAAAAAGACCGGGGAAATAGTCTATTTTCTCGGCGCCTTTCCATCGGCGTGCGGCAAGACAAATCTCGCCATGATTGATCCCATCCTCGATGGCTACGAGGTAACTACCTTAGGCGACGATATTGCCTGGATCAACGTGGGACCCGACGGCAGACTCTATGCTATTAACCCCGAGGCCGGTTTTTTTGGCGTTGCCCCAGGAACCAGCGATAAGACCAACCCTCATATGATAGAAACATTGCGCGCGGGAAAATATTACCCAACGCTCTTTACCAATACCGGGCTCGACACAGATACAAATGCCCCCTGGTGGGAAGGGCTAACCGACGTACCCCCTCCCCATCTTCTTGACTGGCAGGGTAAGTCCTGGGATGCAGCAGCGGGAAAGGTCGTTGCGCACCCCAACTCCCGCTTCACCGTGTCGGCAGTTAACTGCCCTACCTTATCAAAGGAATTTGATAATCCTACGGGCGTACCGATTTCGGCAATCTTGTTCGGAGGAAGACGGTCCGATACGGTCCCTCTCGTCTGCGAGAGTTTCGATTGGGATCACGGGGTTTTCAAGGCATCGTCCCTTGGCTCGGAGACAACGACTGCCGCCGCCGGCCAAGCAGGAATTGTCAGGCGCGATCCCATGGCGATGCTCCCCTTTTGCGGATACAATATGGCGGACTATTTCCGGCACTGGATGAATGTGGGAGACAAGCTTAAGACCCACCCGAAGATTTTCTTCGTGAACTGGTTTAAAAAGAACGCCGAGGGCAAATTCCTGTGGCCAGGATTCAGGGACAACTTCCGCATTATCAAATGGATGATGGACAGGGTCAAGGGGACCGTCCCCGCACAAGAAACTCCCCTCGGCTTCATGCCGCATCACAAGGATCTCAATCTTGCGGGCCTTGATATCTCGCCGGAAGTCCTTGACACCCTCTTCGAGATAAAAACTGAACACTGGGAAAAAGAGGCAGAGGATATCGAGGCATTCTATGGGCAATTCGGTGAAAGGTTCCCGGAGAAACTCAACAATTACTTAGACGATCTTAAAAAGAATATTGTATAAATATCAGTATCAGGAGGTTGCACGAAACATAGCATGGACGAGAAAAAATCTATAAAGATCACGGATTCAACGTTCAGGGATGGCCACCAGTCCCTTTTTGCCACCAGGATGACCACCGAGGACATGCTTCCGATCGCGGAAAAAATGGATGGTATTGGATTTTATTCCATGGAAATCTGGGGTGGAGCAACATTCGATGTCATGTCGCGTTTTTTAAATGAAGATCCATGGGAGAGGGTGAGGGTACTGAAGAGGAAGATGCCCAATACGAAGTTGCAGATGCTCTTGCGCGGTCAAAATCTCGTGGGATACCGTCACTACGCCGACGATGTTGTGGAAGCCTTCGTCGAAAAGGCCGCCGAAGTAGGGATAGACATTTTCAGGGTGTTCGATGCGGTAAATGACGAAAGGAACTTTATCGCCGCTTTCAAAAGCATCAAAAAGGTGGGCAAGCATATTCAGGGTGGTGTTTCCTACGCGCTGACGGAGAAGAGGATGGGGGGGCCTATCTTCAACCTTGCATACTATATTGACAAGTTTCGGAAGATCGAGGATATGGGGGCAGATTCCGTCGTTATAAAGGATATGGCCGGCATCATATCCCCCTATGACGTCGTTGACCTCGTATCGGTGCTGAAACAAAAGCTTGCCATTCCCATCCATCTGCATACGCACTACACGAGCGGCATGGCTTCTATGGCATGTCTGAAGGCAATTGAGGCAGGGGTAGATGGCATTGATACTTGTCTTGCGCCTTTCGCCTTAAGATCTTCACACCCGGCAATCGAACCATTTGTTGTTACCCTGCGAGATACCCCGTACGATACACATTTTGACCTTGAAAAAATAGCGGAAATTGATGAATATCTTGAATCCATCATTCCCAAATACCTGTCATTTGCAGATACGACGAAATTCTCGGTCATTGATATTGGTGTACTCATGCACCAGATACCGGGCGGCATGATCAGCAACTTGGTGAGCCAACTAAAACAGGCAAAGGCCTTGCATAGAATAAAAGAGGTATATGAAGAGATTCCACGGACGAGAAAAGAAATGGGGTATCCGCCATTGGTGACGCCGACGAGTCAAATCGTGGGAGTCCAAGCGGTCATAAATGTGCTGGCAGGGCGTTATAAGATAATCTCGAAAGAAGTGAAGGATTACTTCTTCGGCCTCTATGGACGTCCGTCGACAGCAGTCGACAAAGAGATACAAAAACTGGCACTCAAGGGCTACGAGCGCGGCGATCAACCCATTGACGCGCGCCCCGGCGACGTACTGGAGCCTGAGTTGCCAAAGGCGCGTGAGGCCCTCAAGGGAATATCGGACAGAATGGAGGACATCCTCATTTACGCGCTCTATCCAATAACGGGACTCGAGTTTATCAAGAAACGGCAGGAAGCGGAAAAAGCAGCTCAACCTACCCCTCTACAGTAAACCTTGACATATGCGTTTACTGAACCTATACTTTATGCAAATGTAGGTAAGGAGGACTTATTGGAGGAGTCATTACTGACATGGGGCAGACGCCTCCTCTCCCTGAAGACCCTGCGTAAAAAATCCAGCTTTAAATTTCTTATTACCTTCCCGCTCATCGTATTTTTCAGTTATGTACCGCTCGCCTATATGGCGTATCAGGAAAATAGGGAACAGGTAGTTGCAGCTGGCTATTGGGATGTCGTCCTGCTGGAGTTCGACACGTCCGCGTGGGGAGAGATCTATCGCTTTATGCAACGGTACGATACGGGGCTCACCGACAAAGAAGAGGCGCAGCTCGCTGCTCTCATCTGTGCTGAATCGCAGCGATACCAGTGTGATCCGGAGCTGGTTCTTGCCCTCATCATCGTGGAGAGCTCATTCTACAGTAAGGCGACGTCGTCGAAGGGGGCGAGAGGATTAATGCAGTTGCTTCCGCCGGTAGCCAAAGGTCTGGCGCAGGAAGTAGGAATAGTTTTGACTGATGATGAGCAAGCCATCTATGACCCCGCGATAAACATTCGGTTAGGCCTCTACTACCTCTCCAAATTGCTTTTGCAATTTAAAGACCTCAAGGTAGCGCTCGCCGCCTATAACTTCGGCCCCGGCTACGTGCGGGAAAGGATCGAACTTGGCATGCCGCTACCCACCGAATACGCCGACAGAGTCATCCGCAAGTATCACTCGCTCACACAAGCAAGAGCCAACGAATCCCTATAAGATACGGGGAATACGGGGAATAATTTTTTCCACCTTATCGAGGACCATCTCGGGTGTTATCTGGAGCATGCAACGGTGGTCACGACACTCCCGCTTATTGCAGGGCGCACAAGGGAAATTGACGGTGACGATCCCCTGTTCTTGACCATAGGGCCCTATCCAGCGAGGGTTCGATGGGCCGAAGAGGGCGACTACCGGTATCCCCAAAGCAACTGCCGCGTGCATAGATCCGCTGTCAACCCCGACATAGAGGCGTGATTGTTTGAGCAAGGCGAGAAACTGTTTAATGGTAGTCCTTCCCGCCATAATGAGCGCATTCTCCTGCATTCTTTCTCTGATCCCCTGTAGATAATTAAACTCCGAAGGGAGACCGGAAAAGATAACCTTGGCTCCAAAGCGGTGCACTAATTCGTCGCAGAGGCGGGCGAAGGACTCTTGGTCCCAGAATTTGCTTTGCCACCGGGCCGTGGCGCTGACAAATACTGTGAAGTCTCCCCTCTTGATCCCTTTTTGGCTGAGGTGTCCTTCGATATAACGTTCATCCTCGGCGGGGATAAAGAGGGGAAATTCTACCCTCTTCGCCGAACAGCCGAAATAGCGGGCGAACTGCAAATAGTTCTCGACGGCATGCCTGGACTTATCGCGTACAAATAGGGGGCGGTTGAGGAAGAGATGGCTCAATTCGCGAGCGTTTTTAAACCCATAGCGTTCGGCCCTGCCGTTCAATGCAGCAAAAACGCCGCTTTTAAAGAGGGCTTGAAATTCCAGGACGATATCGAATCTTTTCTCGCGGAAGATGCCAGCGGCCTTTTTGAGGTTACGAAAGAGTCTCATCCCTCCCTGCAGCCATATCTTGGGGGTGGCATATTTATCAGTCATCGAGAGCAGGTCAACCGGAATGATCTCATCGAGATAGGGATTACCCGTCAAAACATCTTTGAGGGCATCCTGCACCAGCCAGGAGATGTGGGCTCGGGGGTACTGATCCTTGAGAGCCTTCAAGGTAGGAAGGGTAAGAATCAGATCACCGAGTGAGCTCAGCCGAATAAAGAGGATCTTCGCGTCGTTAAGGTCTCTGTGTTCTTTTCTCACGGTATGCACGCCATAAGCCTTTGCCCGTAACAATATATCACGCCGTTGCTCATACGAGTTCTACCCCCTCCCCCGCAACTACCTCACCGATAATAAATGCCTTATCACCCATCGTCTCAATCGCTTGGACGATCGCCGCTGTATCTGCCGCAGCAACCACCAAGACCAACCCTATACCGTTATTAAACGTCTTCCACATCTCCTCATCGGGGACATTACCCCTTTTGGCGATCAAGTGGAAAATGGGCGGAATCTGCCACCGCTCTTTCACAATCACCGCCTTGCTGCCGGGCGGAAGTATCCGGATGACATTCCCCGCTATCCCGCCGCCGGTAACGTGGGCCATCCCCTTGATGGTAAAAGTCCGTAGCAGGGCAAGGATCGTCTTCACATAGATGCGTGTCGGCCGCAAGAGTTCTTCCCCCAGCGAAGTTGCTAATCCGGCGACGGTATCATGAATCCCCAAGTGCAACGCGTCTAAGAGGACTCGCCTGGCCAGAGAGTAGCCGTTGCTGTGCAGCCCTTGGGAGGCAAGGCCGATGATGGCATCGCCGGGGCGGATAGCAGCGCCGTCTACCACCTTTGTTTCATCCACTACCCCCACGGCAAACCCGGCCAGCTCAAAATCACCCGCCGGATAAAAACCTGGCAGCTCCGCCGTCTCCCCTCCTATCAAGGCACATCCCGCCTGCAGACATCCCTGTGTTATGCCGTCTATAACCTCTACCCCTTGTGCCACATCAAGGCGGGCGGTGGCAAAATAATCGAGGAAGAAGAGTGGCGTGGCCCCCGTAACCACGATATCGTTGACGCACATGGCCACCAGGTCGATCCCGACGGTGTTGTATCGCCCCATGAGTGTGGCCACTTTTAATTTTGTCCCGACGCCGTCAGTAGCCGAGACCAAGAGGGGACGCTGATACGCGGCGAGGTCGGGGGCGAAGAGGGCGGCAAACCCTCCGATGTCCCCCCTTACCCCGGCGGTGAAGGTGCGCTGGGCCAGGGGTTTCAGCAACTGGACGAAACGGTCGCCCGCCACAATATCTACCCCGGCATTTTTGTAGGTTACGCTTTTTTTTGCCATCTTTCTTCGACGACCTATATAACGCTCCGTAGGCTAAATGTCAAAGGGAAATGCCCCTGCAGCATGCCCCGATACTTTTTCATTGTACCTGAAAAATCATCTGTAATACAACTCAAGAGAGTGAAGTGCTGCACGCATCCTCCGGAGCATTGTACCGCCGATTCGAATCTCCCCGCTCATCGTAAGAACCTTAAAATGCTTGACAAATAAGAACGGCACGATATAATAAACCCTGTTTATTTTATTAAACAAATTTCTTTTTATAGTATTCTTCGGACGGCGCGGGGAACCAGCAGATGAAAATCGGGGAACGGATCAGAAATTTGCGGGAGTCGAGCAACCTAACCCAGGAGGAGTTGGCCGATCGGGCGGGGTTGACAAAGGGGTTTATCTCGCAGATCGAGCGCGATTTGACCTCTATCTCTCTAGACAGTCTTTTCCAGATTTTGAAGGCTATGGACGAAAATATCTCTGATTTCTTCCGTGAGACCTCGGTAGAAAAGATCGTCTATCAGGCAAAGGATCGCGTCCCGATAGAAAAGGAAGGAATAGAGAATTTCGAACTCTTGATCCCCGGTTCAACGAATCGTCGTTTGGAACCGATCATCGTCACCTTGCAGCGAGGGCAGGCAACGCCGAAGGAGAGGCCCCACGAGGGGGAGGAATTCGGCTACGTCCTGTGGGGACGGGTAAACCTCCGCTTCGGACGGGAGGTTTTAAAACTGAAGAAAGGCGAATGTTTTTATTTTTCGGCGGAAAAGGAGCACTGGCTGCAAAACACGAGCTCGCAAAGCGCCCTGGTGCTTTGGATCAGTTCGCCGCCATATTTCTAACGCAGCGATGTTCAGTAGGTATAAGTATAGAGACGAAAGTATGGTTGATTGACCATGGAGCGCATATTGATCATCGGCGCAGGCGGCGTCGGCACCGTCGTAGCGCATAAGGTCGCACAAGTACCTGCGGTATTTGATGATATCATGCTGGCAAGTCGTACGCGGGCAAAGTGCGAGGCCATTGCCGCTGCGGTCGGCGGCACGAAAATTAAGACGGCCCAGGTGGACGCCGACGATGTTCAACAATTAGTAGCTTTATTTAAAAGCTTTCGGCCGGCAATCGTTATCAATGTTGCGCTCCCGTACCAGGATTTAACCATTATGGACGCCTGCCTGGAAGCGGGCGTCAATTATCTGGATACGGCAAATTACGAACCCCCCGAGGTCGCGCGATTCGAATATTCCTGGCAATGGGCCTATCACGACAGATTCAAACGGGCCGGGCTCACCGCCATTTTAGGCTGTGGTTTTGATCCGGGGGTAACAGGCGTCTTCACGGCGTATGCCGCCAAACATCATTTCGACGAGATCCACTATCTTGATATTGTCGACTGTAACGCCGGCGATCATGGCAAGCCGTTTGCCACTAATTTTAATCCGGAAATCAACATCCGGGAGGTGACACAAAAAGGAAAGTATTGGGAGCAGGGGAAATGGGTTGAAACGGAGCCGCACGAGATTCATCGGCCGTTGACGTATCCGGAGATCGGCCCACGAGAATCTTATCTGATCTATCATGAGGAATTAGAGTCCTTGGTAAAACATTTCCCGTCTCTCAGGCGTGCCCGCTTCTGGATGACCTTCGGACAGGAATATTTGACCCATTTGCGGGTGATTCAAAATATCGGGATGGCAAGTATTACGCCGATTCTGTATGAAGGCAGGGAAATAATACCGCTGCAGTTCCTCAAGGCGGTATTGCCCGATCCCGGTGAACTCGGAGAACACTATTCGGGCAAAACCTCCATTGGGTGCCGCATCAAAGGGGTAAAAAATCGGCGCGAGAAGACATACTATGTCTACAACAACTGCACGCATCAGGACGCCTACCGGGAAACCGGTGCGCAGGGGGTTAGCTATACCACCGGCGTGCCTGCCATGATCGGTGCGATGCTGTTTATGATTGGTCAGTGGCAAAAATCGGGTGTGTTCAATGTCGAGGAATTCGACCCGGACCCGTTTATGGAGCAACTCAATCTGCACGGTCTCCCCTGGCACGAACTACACGATGTAGATTTGGAAGTATAGATATCCATGCCTATCGACTTCAATCAGATTGAAACGCCCTGTTACGTCATTGATGAACAACTGCTCCGAAATAATCTGGCCATAATCAAAAAAGTTAAGGAGGCTGCCGGCGTTGAAATCCTCCTGGCGTTTAAATCCTTCTCGACGTGGGGCGTCTTCCCGATCTTCAAAGAATACGGCTTTGGCGCATCGGCAAGCTCACTGAATGAAGCGCGTTTGGCATTCGAGGAACTCGGGGTAAAGACGCATATCTATGCCCCGGCGTATCAACAAAGGGAGATGGCGGACATCCTACGATACTGCAGCCACATCTCCTGCAATTCCCTTGTCGAATTGCAAAGGTATCGTGAGATGGCCCAACGGGAGGGGATTTCGCTTGGCCTGCGCGTCAATCCCGAGTTTTCAGATACCGCTTATGATATATATAACCCCTGCAAACCGGGTTCCCGGTTTGGCATCACGGCAGAGGAACTTGGTGATGCTCTCCCTGCGGGCGTAGAGGGACTGCATTTTCATACCCTCTTCGAGGCCGACTCTTTTGCACTGGAACAGGTGCTCGCCGTTTTTATGACTAAATTCGGCCGCTTTTTGCCGCGCGTACAATGGGTCAACATGGGCGGCGGTCACCTTATGACAGGAAAGAATTATAATATTGACCATTTGATTTCCCTGCTCGCCGATTTCAAGGGGCGCTTCGCGGTGAACATCATCTTAGAGCCGGGGAGCGCCTTTACCTATCAAACGGGTTACCTCGTGGCAACAATCTTAGATATCGTCGAGCATCAGGGAATCAAAACGGCGATCCTCGACGTCTCCTTTACCTGCCACATGCCCGATTGTCTGGAAATGCCGTATAAGCCGACCATTCAAGGAGCCGTCGACGAAAAGCAAGGAAGGCCTACATACCGCATGGGAGGGATATGCTGTCTGGCAGGAGATTATATGGGCAATTGGTCATTCGAGAGAGAATTGCACGTTGGAGATAAAATCATATTCGAGGACATGATCCATTATACGACGGTGAAGACGACCATGTTCAATGGCGTCAACCATCCCTCTATCGGATTATGGAATGAACAATCGGGATTCAAGGTGGTCAAGGAATTTACCTATCACGATTATAAAAACAGGCTATCGTAAGCCGAGGAGATGGACTGCCCGCAACCCACTTGCCCGATCTGCGAAAAAGGCAGAAACAGCAGAAAAGAAGGCCGTCGAACAGAGCTCTAAAAAAATTCACAAATTTCAAAAAAAACACTTGACAATTCTACGGATATTATTATAATAAGGCCAGTTTAGTTTATTAAACTAATTTCTTCTTATACTGTGCTCTAGGTTTGATGCGGCCGAGACGACTCGGGAGATAAGGAAGGGCACATTACCAGATGGGGAACAATAGTATTCTATAGAGAATAGAGAACGGAGAAAAAAGTGATCTTCAAAATGCCAGATATATATTTTTTGGCTTCCGGGGTATCAGAGGGGTATACCCCTCTGAACGCGTTTGACGGCGCCTTGCTGCAGGCGGGAATCGGCAATACGAATATCGTCAAGATGTCGAGCATCGTGCCGCCGCGGTGCACCTTGATTGACCCGATCGACCTTCCTCCCGGGGCCCTGGTCCCGGCCGCGTATGCCGCGATTACCAGCGATGTACCCGGCGAGATCATCTCGGCCGGCGTCGCTATAGCACTTCCTGAGGATGAAAATCAGAATGGGTTGATCATGGAATATTCTGCCAAGGGAGAGCGGCGCCAGATCGAAGAGATCGTCCGCGCTATGGCGGTGGAAGGGATGATGCTTCGCGGGAGGGAGATCAAGGCCCTCCAGTCGATCGCCGTCGAGCATACCGTTGAGAACATCGGTGCCTCCCTGGCCGCCGTGGTATTGTGGGCTTCGTCCTAACAACGGCGGCAAACAACCCAGATGGACTTGCAGTTCTCCTCTCGCTCTTTTCTCGCCGCCCATGCCCCCTATGATAAAAGTACCGCGGTCGTCATTGGTTGCCCTTTAGATAGCACCTCGTCATTCCGATCGGGGACGCGCTTTGCTCCGCAAGCCATCCGCGATGCCTCCTGGGGGCTTGAGACCTATAGTCTTCTTTCAAATAAGGACCTGGACGATCTGGAAATATGCGACGCGGGCGATATTCTTCTCCCGCAGGTAAATGTGGAAGGTGCTCTGGAGCTCATTCAGGGCTATCTGGAGACCGTCATACGGGCAAAGAAGTTCCCCATCCTGCTCGGGGGAGAACACCTGATCTCGCTCTCTGCCGTCAGGGCACTGATAAAATACTATCCTAACCTGCTGGTAATCCAATTGGACGCTCATGCCGACCTCCGGCAGGAATACCTGGGAGACATCTTGTCTCATGCCACCGTCATGCGGCGCATAGCCGATATCCTGGGAGGGGAAAATATCTGCCAGCTCGGCATCAGGTCGGGGACCAAAGAGGAGATACAGGCTGCACGCATCATGGGAAGTCTTGCCCAAGTGCCGGAAACGCTTCAGCGGGCCGCAGGCCGGCCGGTTTATCTCACTGTCGACCTCGACGTCCTTGATCCCGCTGTGGCCCCGGGCGTTGGCACTCCGGAGCCGGGGGGCCTTACGTTCGTTGAATGTATTACCCTCATCTCTCAATTGAGCTCGCTGCGCGTCATAGGGTTCGATGTGGTTGAACTCTCGCCCCCCTATGACCCCACCCAACAGTCCGTCATGGCCGCTGCCAAACTCATCAGGGAGCTTATCCTCCACTTCTGCCCTGCCAATACCCTTCGCTAACTAATACAGCGAGCGGACTTGCCTCAAACGAAGAAATCAGGTAAGGAAGAGGGATACGCTTCTTTACATTGAGCAGAACATGGATTACGACGTCATCATTATCGGCGCAGGGTTGGGCGGGCTCGTCTGCGCAAACATCCTCGCCGAAAAGGGGTTCCACGTGGCCATATTTGAAAAAAAGGCCGCCGTCGGGGGGTGCTGTACATCCTTCAAGCGTCGAGGTTTTACCTTCGATCTGTCCGTTCAGTCTATCGGGGGGTGTCGAGCAGGAGGACGGGTGTGGCGGCTCTTGGGTTCCCTCGGCCTGCGAGATCGTATCGAGCTACTCCCCCTCGACCGAGCCCGCGAATACCACTTTCCCGACCGCACGATTATACAGTACGCGGAACTCAATACCCATATTGAATACCTGGCATCCCTCTTCCCCCGTGAACAAGCCGGGATCAAAAAAATATATCAGGTGTACCGTTCTCTTGCCGCAGAGATAGATCGATTCCCGCATACCCTCTCGTGGTTTGACCCCTCGCATGTCGAGCGGGAATTTCCCTCTATCTTTCAATACCGTGAGCAGACCCTCCAGGAATTGCTGGACGCATTTATTCAGGACCCCGTGCTCAAGGTGATCCTCGGCGTGCGGAGTCCTATACCCTCCTGCCGCCGAGCCAGCTCTCCGTGATCGCCATGGCCTCGCTGGAGATGAGCTACCTGCAGGAGGGCGTCGCCGTCCTGCAGGGCAAGATGGAAGACTTGCCCCTGCTGCTCGCGGAAAATTTGACGCAGCGCGGGGGTACTCTCTACCCCCGGCACGAGGTCAAAAAGATCATCGTGACAGGCGGTAAGGCCATCGGGGTACAAATAAAGGGCGGGCAAACGGCCACTGCCCGCGCCGTTATCTCCAACGCCGACGCCACCACCACCTTCCTGCAGATGATCGGCGAGGATTCCCTACCCCCCGGTTGGTCCAAGCGTTTAAAAGGTATGCGGCCATCGTTCTCCTACTTTATCACTTATCTCGGCGTGGAAGGGCAACCGGCGCTGTCATGCTCCAACAATGAGGTCTTCCCCCAATACGACTTGGAGCAGGAATACCGTTCTCTGGCCGCAGGAGAGATCCCCGCTGCCTCTTCCTACTACCTCCTCGCCCCCTCCCTCGTCAATCCCTCGCATGCACCGCAGGGGTACAGCACCCTCTGTCTCAGCTACAAGGCGCCTTACCACCTAACAGGGGGGTGGGATGAGGGAGCAAAAAAAACGCTGGTTGAACAGCTCCTCTCGCAGGCGGCGGACATGCTACCCGATCTCCGCCGGCGGGTCGTCGTACAAGTGAGCTCCACGCCGCTTACCATCGAACGGATGACAGGCAATCGCTGGGGCGCGGCCTATGGGTGGGCCCAGATACCCCGACAGGCGGGGCTCTATCGTTTGAGCAGGGTCGCCCCCATCGCAGGCCTCTATCTGGCAGGGCATTGGACCGCCCCGGGTGGCGGTGTAGCGGCAGCCATGGCCTCCGGAGAAATAACCGCCGAACTCATCGGTAACCGACTGAGGGAGGAACAATGAAGCTGCGTGCGTATGCACTGATAATGGTAATGCTCTGCGCCGTCGTGCCCGGCTGCGCACCTCAGAAGATGCCGCAGGAGGGGGAGGAAACAGTCCCCCTTGCTCAAGTCTTTGCGGAAATCACGAGACAATATCAGGGGGTCGATTCGCTGCAGGCGCAGGCCTCACTGAAGCTCGAGGTGCAAGGAGAATATTATGTCTTGCAGGGGCCTTTCCTCTATGAAAACCCCGACTCGTTGCGGATGCGCTTCGCCGTCAGTCTCGGCCCTACCGTAGGGGAAATCATTTACACCAACGGCCTCCTGCAGGTCCTCGTACCGAGTGAAGGGAAGCTCTACCAAGGCAGGCTGCAAGAAGGCTCGTCCTTATTTCTCACTATGCGTTTTCAGGACTACCAAGAGGCTACGCCCGGGCGGTTCCCCACGAGCATCTCCGGCGATCTCGAGGCAATAGGTCTCAGGTTTGAGCTGCGTATGAAAGAACCTCGGATCAATCTCCCCCTCCCCCCGGGGGCGTTTGCCCCTGGGCAGACAGGGTGGAAGATATACCCCCTTGCGGACTTAAAGGAATTCCTCGCGGGTAAGATGGAAGGCCGACCATGAAGATCAAGATCATCATCCCCCAATGGCCTAAGGACAGTTTTTGGGACGTCATCTCTTTTAAGTTCCCCTTACTGGGGACGACGCTCCTCGCCGCCCTGACCCCGCCGGAACACGAGGTATCTATCCACGACGAGGGGATTGCGCCGCTTAATTTAGACGAGGCGTGCGATCTTGCCGCCATCACCGCCATAACCCCTTTGGCACCACGGGGGTACGAGATCGCCGAGGCATACCGGCAGCGAGGGGTCAAGGTCGTTATGGGGGGGATACACCCCACCTGGCTGCCCGACGAGGCCATTGCCCATTGCGACGCGGTGGTCATCGGGGAGGCCGATGAGATCTGGCCGCACGTTGTGCAGGATGCCGCCAACGGGACGTTAAAGCGCTTTTATCAGCAAAAAGACAGGACCGATCTCTCCCACCTCCCCTTCCCGCGCCGGGATCTCCTTCCCCCGAAAGGGTACTTCTTTGAAAATACCATCCAGACCACTCGGGGGTGCCCCTTTGATTGTGAATTCTGCTCCGTAACGGCCATTTACGGCGGAACGTACCGTACCCG
>MGQT01000089.1:0-975 GCA_001797935.1 Deltaproteobacteria bacterium RBG_16_54_18
GTCATCAACGTCCCCGAATTGCGGCTGTATCTCTTCAAGGCACCCTCGACGGTAAAGACCTACCCGATCGGCATTGGCGTTCTTGATGCTCCTACCCCGTTCGGAAGATTTACGATCATCGAAAAGACCAAGGATCCCACCTGGTATATTCCCCTTTCGCTGCAGGAGGAATACGGCAGGCAATCAATGCCCCCCGGCCCGGACAACCCCCTGGGTGAATACCGCCTGCGGCTCTCCAGTTATGATTACGGCATTCACGGCACCAACGCGCCGCTCGGGATCGGACGCCTGGTAAGCCATGGGTGCATCAGGCTCTACCCTGAGGACATCAAGGAGCTTTTTTCGTTGGTACCGGTAGGGACGCGGGTGGAGATCATCTATGAACCTGTCAAGATCGGCTTCAAAGAAGGACGTATCTTTGCCGAGGTCCATCCAGATATCTATCACAAGATCACCGACCTTTTTATTTACACCGCACGCAAGCTCTTTATGGCACGGCTCTGGGAGGCGGTGGATATCCCACTCCTTGCCCAGGCCATCGAAGAACACAAGGGGATCCCCGTCGACATCACCAGACAAAAATAGGGCGGCAGCCAACCGGCCGCCGCCCCTGTCATACCATACCGTACCTATTTCTTTAATCCCTTTTCAAAGGCCTTCTCGCATTTGGCAGCAGCTGCATCCGCCCGCGCCGCGGCATCTTCGGCCTTCTTTGCGGCGGCTTCAGACCGTACTGCGGCGGCCTCTGCGGCCTTCTGCTGGGCCTTCATATCTTCCTGTGTGGCGCATCCGACGCCGAGCATGGCAAATAGAAACAACGCCGCCATAGCAATACATACCTTCTTTAACAGTGTTCTTTTCATAACTTCCCTCCTTAATTATCAATTATTTTTTTAAAAGAGCCCCCCGTGGAACTTTCTTTTTTCATTATACCCTCTCTCAATAATGATGCAAGGATTTTTTTATTTTTTTTGT
>MGQT01000089.1:989-1176 GCA_001797935.1 Deltaproteobacteria bacterium RBG_16_54_18
AAATTGGTCGGCGCAGGTTATCACGATCTTAAGCGTGACGATATCCGGATTCTCAGCGAAATGAGAAATGAGCAGCATCGATTGGTTTGCCTATTATTATATGCCGCCCTCACCGTCCTCGCTTGGGTCTTGGCGGATATATTGACGTACGTTATCTTTCATATTACTATATTATACTATCAATTAT
>MGQT01000089.1:1215-2846 GCA_001797935.1 Deltaproteobacteria bacterium RBG_16_54_18
CGCACCACGGGGAAAAGGCCGGCGGTAAAAGGGGAAAAGTTAATACGCAGACTGGAAGCACGGATGGCACGCGTTGCTTGATTGAGCCAAGGAGGTATTACACGACCGCACCATGAAACCAAAAAAGAAAAAGATACGCTTTCCCATCTGGTATATTCTGCTCGCCCTGTGGGCCGGCATCATGATCAACAGCATCTTTTTCTCCCCGGAAAAGGCGGAGAAGATCAGCTACAGCCAATTCAAGGACTACCTGGCCGAGGGCAGGGTCAAGCAGGTGACTATTGACAAGGAAAAGATCAAGGGTAAGGTCCTGGTAACCGGCGAAAAGGGTGACAAAGAGCAGCCCTTTGTCACCATTCGCGTCGAAGACCCGGGGCTGGTGGCGGAGCTCCGCCAGCACAAGGTTTCCTTTGAGGGGACGCCGGAAAATACCTTTATGAATTTCCTCGTGACGCTTATTCTTCCCCTGCTGCTCTTCGTGGGGGTCTGGGTATTCCTCATGCGCAGGATGGGGAGGGGGCCGGAGTTTATGTCCATCGGGCGCTCCAAGGCAAAGATCTATGCGGAGGATCAATTCAACGTGACCTTTGACGATGTGGCCGGGGTGGATGAGGCCAAAGAGGAGCTCCAGGAGACGGTGGAGTTCCTGAAGAATCCCAAAAAATTCACCCAGCTCGGTGGAAAACTTCCCAAGGGGGTCTTGCTCGTCGGCCCCCCGGGGTGCGGCAAGACGCTCCTGGCCAAGGCCGTTGCCGGCGAGGCCAAGGTCCCCTTTTTCAGCATCAGCGGATCGGAGTTTGTCGAGATGTTCGTGGGGGTGGGGGCGGCCAGGGTGCGCGACCTCTTTGCCCGCGCGTTGGAGAAGGCGCCGTGCATCGTCTTCATCGACGAGTTGGATGCCCTGGGCAAGGCCCGGGGGATGAATCCCATGGGCGGGCACGACGAGCGTGAGCAGACCTTAAACCAGCTCCTCGTGGAGATGGACGGCTTTGATACTAAAAAAGGGGTCATCCTCATGGCCGCTACCAACCGTCCGGAGATCCTGGACCCGGCCCTGCTGCGTCCGGGGAGGTTCGACCGCCACATCTTGGTAGACCGCCCCGACATCAAGGGGAGGCAGGCCATATTGGAGATCCACGCCAAGGGGGTGACCTTGACCAAAGAGGTAGACTTCAAGGTCTTGGCCGGGATGACCCCCGGATTTGTGGGGGCCGACCTGGCCAATGTGATCAACGAGGCGGCGCTGCTGGCCGTCAGGCGGGGGAAGAAGGCCGTGGGAATGGCGGAGATGGAGGAGGCGATCGAGCGGATGGTGGCGGGATTGGAAAAGAAGACCCGCGTGATGAACGAGCAGGAGCGGCGGATCGTGGCCTATCACGAGCTGGGGCATGCCCTGGTGGCCCTCACGGTGCCGCACGCCGACCCCGTGCAGAAGGTCTCCATCATCCCGCGCGGTATCGCCGCCCTAGGGTACACGCTCCAGCGCCCCACGGAGGACCGCTATCTTATGACCAAATCGGAGCTCATCGATAAGCTGACGACCCTGCTCGGCGGGAGGGTGGCGGAAGAACTGGCCTTTGACGAGATCTCCACCGGTGCGCAAAACGACCTGGTCAAGGCCACCGACATTG
>MGQT01000089.1:2875-6847 GCA_001797935.1 Deltaproteobacteria bacterium RBG_16_54_18
AGCGAAAGCCTGGGGCTCGTGGCCTTTGAAAGGGAACGCGAACCCCTCTACCTCCAGGCCGCACCGTTTGGTGCCGCGCAGGAATACAGCGAAGAGACGGCACGCGGGATAGATGCGGAGATCAAGCGGATCATGGATGAGGCCCACCAGAGCGCCAGAAAGATCCTCAAGGAAAAGAAAGCCGTCTTAAATAAGGTAGCCCGTATCCTCCTCGAGAAAGAGGTCATCACAGGAGACGAGCTCAAGCGGCTCATCGCCGAGGCGACGTAACGTGTTCTTCAACCCCCTCGCGACTATTCTTACCGGCGTTACTAAGACCATAGACCGATACCACCTGTTAAAGCCCGGCGATTGCATCGGCGTGGCGGTGTCGGGAGGCATCGATTCGGTGGCCCTCCTGGACATCCTGGCCAACCTGCGCGAGCGGCTCTCGATCACCCTCATGGTTTTGCACCTCAATCATGGCATCAGGGGTGAGGAGGCTGCGCGGGACGAGCGTTTTGTCCAAGACCTCAGCACGCGATACGACCTACCGTATGTGGGTTCAAGGGCCGACGTACCGGCCTATAAGAAGGAGAACTCCCTCTCTCCCCAGGAGGCGGCCAGGGAGGTCAGGTATCGCTTCTTTGCCGAGGCCATTCAGACCCACGCCCTCGACAGGGTGGCCATCGGGCAGACTGCCGACGACCAGGCCGAGACCGTGCTCATGCGGTTCATCAGGGGCGGGGGGACCAGGGGACTCAAGGGGATACCTCCTGTCCGGGGGGCGTATATCAGACCCCTTATTGAGATATGGCGGGTCGAGCTCGCGCGCTACGCTGAGTACCAGGGGCTCTCCTTTGTCCAGGACAGCTCCAACAGCGATGAACACTATCTCAGGAACCGTGTCCGCCGCAGGCTCCTGCCCGCGCTTGCGGAGTATAACCCCAGCATCAAGGAGCATCTCGTGCGCCTCGCGCAGGTCTTGGGTGAAGACGATGCCTATCTCGAAGGGCTTGCCCAGAAGGTTGCCGCAGATCTTGTCACCGTGCAGAAGGATGGAATCGTTATCTCTATCCCTGCTCTCCTCGCACTCCCTCATGCCTTACAAGCCCGGGTCCTGCAGCGCGCCTTTGCGCAGGTCTGCCCGGGCGGGGCGCTCGAATTTTCCCACCTGCAGGGGATCAGGGAACTGATCCGGGAAGGAGGGGGGACGAGGTGGACGGCGCTCCCCAAGGGTTATACGGCGACCAGGAGCTATGAATACCTGACCGTAGGCGCGGGGGGCGCGCCGGTGTCAAAGAAAGAAAGAAGAGAAAGAGAAACCGAACTCGTGATCCCCGGCCGGACGCAACTGGCGGGGATGGGGGTGGAGATAGAGGCGACGATAGCGCACGGCGGAACAGCCCCCCACGCCGATCCCCACGCGGCATACCTTGACTACGAGCAGGTGGTCTTACCTCTGCGCTGCCGCGCCTTCCGGCCTGGTGACAGCTTTATCCCCCTGGGGATGCATGACCTCAAAAAACTCCAAGACTTCTTCACCGATCTCAAGATCCCGCGCGCGGAGCGAGGCCGGATACCCCTGGTGACCTCGGGTACCGATATCTGCTGGGTGGCGGGATTGAGGATTGACGAACGATGTAAGGTCACCGCAGGGACGACGCAGGTCCTGCGGTTGACCATGATAAAACGACCATAAGGGTCTACCTGCACCGTCGCTCTCCCTCTCTCGCTGTCCCCCTCCACTTTATCACAAATATGGCGGTGGGGATGTCGCACAGCGACACGGGAGAGGGCAGGGGTGAGGGTGGGTATAATTTTTCCCCCTCACTGTGTCGCCTTGCGACACATTCCGACTTCTCAGATTCATACAAAGCGGAGCGGGACTTTATCCTCTCCCCCCCCAGGGAGAGGAAATGCTAAGTTATAAAATCCCAATAAAAAGTTTCAGGGGGCCTCGTCCCCCGAGGTACGATTGCAAGTTGGATTGAGGTACCTATCATAAATCCTTCTGAGCATTTACCTCGCCCCCCTCTTCTTCCATCGACTCATCCACCATCTGGTCGAAGTCCGTCCCCATATCTTCCCCTAAGTCCTTCCCCATCCGCTTCATCCAGCGGGCCATGGAGGCGGGGTCGTTTTCATCCAGATCACCGAGGCGCGCGGGGTCGGTCACGCGCTCCATGCGTTCCGCGTCCGAGTGCAGGCGCGCAACGCGTGAGATGAGTTTGGTGAGCCTCTTACCGCCGCACTTTTTACAGGCGGGCGCAAACCTCTCTTGCTTTAAGACCAAAAAGGTTGAGAAGCTGTCGCACTCCTCGCAACGGTATTCATAGATGGGCATACGTGATCTCCCATAACCGTAAAGCCGCGTGAGCGCTCATACTTCCCCCTTTTTAATCCAGCGACGCACGTACCAGACAAAGACCGCAAGGGTGGTGATATCCACGAGCGCGGCAAAGACGAAGAAGGAACTACCCAGGGAGGCCTTCAGCGGCATGAGGACGCCCTTTACCAGGGACGGCGCAAAGATAACCAGGGCAACGAGCGCGAGGATAAGCAGGGGCATATAATGGGCATAGATGGCGATGTCCCTGCCGACATAGAGGCCGAGTATGAGGTAGAGGATCATGAAAGGCCTGAGCTCAGGCGTTCCCCAATTCAGATAGAGACCGAGGTAGAGAAAGATAAAAAACAGGGGGATATGGACAAACACACCGGGAAAGCGATAGGCGGAAAAACCCTCAGCCCGCGGGAACGGCCGCGCAAAGTATTCAGCATATTGTTTTACGTTAGACATTAGCCTTCAGCATGTGGCAACGCCCAGCATCACAGGCGCGAGTTTTCGAGCTTCCTTGTGAATGCAGTTGTTGGAGAGTCTATTTGTTTTCCCAACATATAAATGTATTATTAAATGCCGAACCCATAGCTGATATTACAGCTTCATTATCGAAATTCGGTAGTGTTTGGAGACGCTCAATCATATTAGACTCGCCAGTTGCCCCGCCGGGGAAAACTAAGGTTTTTTCCTTAGTTCCTAAAATCCATAACACATCTGGATTAAGTGGACCTTCATCCGTTGTTCGGATCGCGACGCCAATTAGATCCTTCCACAAAATAGATTTTTCATCTTGATTTGGATGCTTAACCCAGATTCTTTCGGAATCAAACCCTACCTTAGTTAATGACTCAGGATAAAGCTTCCCATCACCTTTGAATATACGTTTGAGAAAGGATAATAGGCCCATAAATTAATCCGTAACTAAACTGATAAAACTGAATTGATGTTGATTCGTGCTTGATATTCGTATTTTTTTCTGAATAATTCTGTATAAAAAATATGCTTCCTTCTTAAAAATGATTTCAGGACTTCACCCCGTTTTTTTTGAAATAGATATTTTGGAACCCATTTAAACTCTTTTCTTATGTTTTTTTCGTATTCTTGAAATATGTTTGTATTTGCCCCCAAAATGGAAAGATCGATATCAATTAAATATTTGGAATCAGAATTTTTAGGTTCATCATTGTGCTTCGTGGATAGAATCAAATCATGTACTGTCTTGATCGGTTCTTCTATAATACCCAAACTATTAAGCTCGTTCTCTGCTATTAATGCGCTTTCTTCTTCATTCCTATCAGATCGTGTATTGTAAATTGCATCGTGATACCAAATAGCAATTTCAACTAAATCTGGGAGATCCAAATAATATTTTAGTTGATCAAATTCATTAAGGCACTGCTCTATATGGTTCAGATTATGGTAAGCACGATGCTTTTCTGAATAAGCTTTTACAAGACGATGGAACTGTTCTTCTGGATTTTTATTGCATCCAATTCTATTAAATAGATTATCCCATCGGCTCAAATAATCCATATTTTTTTAATTCATGCTCTCTAACATTTATTTTTATGCTTATTTTATTATTGGTGGCATTTTATATAGAAGGTGGTTACGTGTCAAGAAGGAGGGTTACAAATACCCCTTGCTTT
>MGQT01000089.1:6881-7122 GCA_001797935.1 Deltaproteobacteria bacterium RBG_16_54_18
CATTTTGGTTGTCGAGGACGAAAAAAAGGTCGCCAGC
Source organism: Deltaproteobacteria bacterium RBG_16_54_18 (assembly GCA_001797935.1). Classification (GTDB taxonomy): domain Bacteria; phylum Desulfobacterota; class B13-G15; order B13-G15; family RBG-16-54-18; genus RBG-16-54-18. The sequence continues at coordinate 6,919 of MGQT01000089.1, forward strand.
TTTTTAAAAAAAGGTCTGGAAGAAGAACGATACGCCGTGGACTGTGCCTTTGACGGTGAAGAGGCCCTCTTCATGGCGGAGGCCAATGAGTATGACCTGGTGATCCTGGACATCATGCTTCCCAAGGTAGATGGCCTGGAGGTCCTCAAGCAGGTCAGGGACAAGGGGGCGACCCTCCCCGTCCTGATGCTCACGGCCAAGGAC
>MGQT01000089.1:7159-7329 GCA_001797935.1 Deltaproteobacteria bacterium RBG_16_54_18
AGGGGGTGCGACGACTACCTGACCAAGCCCTTTGCCTTTGCCGAGCTGCTGGCCCGCGTGCGGGCATTGTTGCGGAGGAAAGGTCGTGAGCCGGCAGGGGAATTACGCGTGGCTGATCTGGTCCTGGACCCCGTCACCCATGCGGTGAGCAGAGGCGGCAAGAAGGTCGA
>MGQT01000089.1:7426-11601 GCA_001797935.1 Deltaproteobacteria bacterium RBG_16_54_18
ATGACCAACGTCATCGATGTCTATGTCAACCACCTGCGCGGCAAGATAGATGTGGACTCCTCGCAGAAGCTTATTCATACTATCAGAGGGGTGGGGTATATACTCAGGGGCAACGAAGATGCAATGGTTTAAAAGCATAAAGTTTAAACTGACCTCGTGGTATGTGGTGATCCTGGCGGTCATTCTCTCGACGTTCAGCCTCTTTCTGTATTTTACGCTTGCCGACAGCCTGTATAAGGGGGTAGACGGCAAGATCAAGACGATGGCGGAGATCGTTGTTTCCTCCGCGCGCAGTCCTTTTACAATCGATCTCGACCAGCTCATGACGGACCGCTACGGGGTGCGCCCCCTCGGGCGGTTTATCCAGGTATTGGACGAGTCCGGGAAGATCGGGGGGAGTTCGACCAATGTGCAGGATATCAAGATTCCCATCAGCGTACCGACCCTGACGGCCGCCTCCAAGGGGATCACCACCTATGAGACCGTAGAGGTGATGGGGAAATATCCGCTCCGCCTCGTCACCATGCCCGTGATGGAGAACGGCAAGATGGCGGGCGTTGTCCAGGTGGCGAGTTCCCTCGAGGGGGTGGAAGAGGCCCTGGACAAACTCGCTCTCATCCTCTTTATTGCGGTCCCCGCCGTCCTGTTGTTTGCGAGTGCCGGCGGCCTCTTTTTGGCCAATAAGGCGTTAAAGCCGGTGGATCAGATCACGCAGATTGCCCGGCGCATCGGCTCCGGCGACCTCAGCCAGCGGATACGGATCAAACGCGGCAATGACGAACTGGGGAGGCTTGCCTCAACCTTTAATGAGATGATTGCGAAGGTAGACGAGTCATTTCGTCAGGTAAAACGCTTTACCGCCGACGCCTCGCACGAACTCAAGACGCCCCTGACCATCCTCCGGGGAGAGGTAGAGGTAGGGCTGAAGAGAGAAAGGGCCCTGAAAGAATATAAAAGGATATTGGTCAGCAACCTGGAAGAGATCACCCGCATGTCCCGTATTGTCGAGGACCTGCTTACCCTCTCCCGCGCGGACATGGGGGAGCTCAAGATGGAGCGCGAGAAAGTGGAGTTGTCCTCGTTGGCCCGGGAGGTGTGGGAGGACCTGCAGATCATGGCCCACCAGCGCAAGGTCGAGCTGACGTTTATCGGAGACGGTCACGCGCCGGTGGATGGTGATCCCCTATTTTTGCGCCAGCTCATCTTGAATTTGGCGGAGAACGGGTTGAAGTATACCCGCCCCGGCGGCGAGGTGAGTATGAAGGTAGAGAGCGATCGCGACAACGGGGTCGCGAGGATTTTTGTCGCCGATACCGGGGTAGGGATCGCCCCGAAGGACCTGAAGCGAATTTTCGATCGCTTCTTCAGGACGGACAAGGCAAGGTCTCGCGACACGTCCCGTGATACGGGAGGTACGGGGCTCGGGCTCAGTATCTGCCAGTGGATAGCCCGCGCCCATAAGGGGGAGATTGCGGTCAAGAGCAAAGTGGGGAAGGGGAGTACCTTTACGGTGACGCTCCCCCTGAAACATTAAAAAAATTTAATCTTTGTTTAACGGATTTTTAATCTTCCTCGGGTATACTGTTCAAAAAGAAAGACTGAGGAAGAGCATGTATTTCAAGTTGGTCATGGAAGGCGGGCATGTCGGGGCGGGGAAGAGTTACGATATGGTGCGCTATTTTGAGGGGGATGACATCTTCGGCGTCTTTTCCCGGTCCTTCCGCACCCCCCGCTTAAAGAAAAAGGAGTTTGGCAGTGGCGTCAAGCTTATCCAGGAAATCTCCTGGCGAGAGTATATGGCCGGTAAGGATCAAGAGCGAAAAGACCCCTACCTCAACCGCAATTGATTGTTTTCCCAGCGTTGTTTTATCACTTATAACAAAATATAAGGAGTCCAAAAGATGAAACCATTTTCCAAAATGAGCGTTGTGGTGTCCGTTGTCGTAGCGCTTGCCCTGTGCACCCTGATCACCGTCGCGAATACGGCGCAGGGGGCAAACGAATTTCCTTCTTTGACCGGGCTGGTCAAAGAGCTCAAGCCCACGGTGGTCAACATCAGCACCACCAAGGTGGTACGCAGCCCTATGGATGATTTCTTCCGCGGGCGCGACATGCCCGACTTCTTCGGCGATGACTTTTTCCGCAGGTTTTTTGGCGACAGGAATCAGCAGCGGGAGTTCAAGCAGCGAAGCCTGGGGTCGGGATTTATCCTTGATAAGGAAGGATATATTATCACGAACAATCACGTCGTCGAGCAGGCGAATGAGATCAAGGTAAAGCTCTCGAATGAAAAGGAATATGACGCCAAGGTCATCGGCACGGACCCCAAGACGGATCTCGCCCTGATCAAGATCAAGACCGCGGGTGAGCTCCCCGTAGCCCGCCTGGGAGATTCGGACAAGCTGGAGGTCGGCGAGTGGGTCGTTGCCATCGGCAACCCCTTTGGCCTCGAGCAGACTGTGACGACGGGGATTATCAGCGCCAAGGGGAGGGTGATCGGGGCCGGCCCCTATGACGACTTTCTCCAGACCGATGCCTCCATTAACCCGGGCAACAGTGGCGGCCCCCTGTTCAACCTCAAGGGTGAGGTGGTAGGGATCAACACCGCCATTGTGGCGGGGGGACAGGGGATCGGATTTGCCATCCCCATCAATCTGGCCAAGGGACTCTTGCCCCAACTCAAAAAGGGGCACGTGGTCTACGGCTATCTCGGGGTAATGATCCAAGACATAACCCCGGAGCTGGCGAAGTCCTTCGGTCTCAAGGAAGCAAAAGGGGTGCTGATCTCCGACGTACTCAAGGATTCTCCGGCCCAAAAAGGCGGGGTGATGAAAGGGGATGTTGTCCTGGAGTATGACGGCAAACGGGTTGAGGAGAGAGGCCAGTTCGTCAAGCTGGTGGGAAACACCCAGGTGGGGAAGAAGGTGAAGATGGTTGTCTGGCGCAACAAAGATCAAAAGACCTTCTGGGTCACCATCGGGGAGGTAGCAGAGAAGAAGATCGCACAGGGGAAAACCGCGCCCGGGGCGGAGGAGTCAAATACCTGGGGCTTTGCGGTCCAGGAAGTCGGCCGCGCCATGGCCGAAAAAGTCGGGCTCCCCGACGATACCGGCGTGATGATTACCGAGGTGGAGCCGGGCTCTGCCGCGCAGCAAAAAGGCCTCCAAGCAGGGGATGTCATCATTGAGATAGAACATAGCCCGATCAAGGGTCTCGCCGAGTTTCGCAAACAGATCGAGCCGTATAAAAAGAAAAAGAGCCTCTTGCTCACCGTGCGGCAAAAGGCCAATGAGTATCATACCTTCTTTATCGTCTTGGAGAAAAAGGGCTAGATGACCTTATTGAGAGGATACTCGATGATACCGACCGCCCCCTTCTTGATCAATTGGGGGATAAGTTCTCTCGCCTCCCGTTCTGACATCACCGTCTCTACCGAGACCCACTCCTGATTGTACAGGTCGGCCACGGTGGGAGCGGTGATGCTCGGGAGGACTTGCATTACCTCGCTAAACCGATTTTTGGGAACGTTCATCTTGAGGCCGACCATTCCCTCGGCAACCAGGGCGCCCTTGAGGAGCGTACTGATCTGCTCTATCTTCTCGCGCTTCCAGGGATCGTTCCAGGCCTGCGTGTTGGCGATTAGTTGGGGATAGGTGGTCATGAGTTCGCTGACGATGCGCAGGCCGTTGGCCCTGATCGTGCTGCCGGTTTCTGTTACCTCCACGATGGCGTCGGCCAACCCCTCCACGACCTTGGCCTCGGTCGCCCCCCAGGAAAATTCCACCTCGACCGCCACCCCTTTTTCGGCAAAGTACCGGCGGGTAAAGTTCACCAGCTCGGTAAATATTTTTTTCCCCTTGAGGTCCTCAATCCGTTTGACCGGAGAATTCTCCGTGACCACCAACACCCACCTGGCCGGTTGCTGGGTGGTCTTGGAATAGACCAGGTCTTGTACCACGGTTACCTTCGAATCGTTTTCCAAGATCCAGTCCTTGCCGGTCAATCCCAGGTCAAGGGTCCCCATCTCCACGAAACGGGACATCTCCTGGGCCCGCACGAGAGTACAGCGAATCTCCGGGTCGTCTATGGCCGGGAAATAGCTGCGTGCGTCCATCGTGATCTTCCATCCTGAACGACGGAAGAGCTCGATGGTGGCCTTCTCCAGGCTTCCTTTC
>MGQT01000089.1:11625-14055 GCA_001797935.1 Deltaproteobacteria bacterium RBG_16_54_18
CACCGGTACACCTCCTGCGGATCAAAGACCCGTTTGCCGACGACCTTCAATTCCTCACCCTCCAGTTTTTGGTAGAAACAGCTCCGATAGCCGGTGTGGCAGGCAGCGCCCCCCTGCTGGATCACCTTGAGGAGGACGGTGTCCGCGTCGCAGTCCACGTAGATCTCCTTGACCTCCTGCGTATTCCCCGACTGCTCACCCTTGACCCACAGCTGATTGCGCGATCTGCTCCAGTAGGTGCCGCGCCGGGTCTTTACGGTTTCCTCCCAGGCCTGGCGATTCATAAAGGCCAGCATCAAGACCTCACCCGAGGTGAAGTCCTGCACCACGCAGGGGATCAGACCGCCGAGCTTATCAAAATTGAGGGCAATTGCTGTCATACGCCGTCTCCTCGTTCATTTTTTACCATATATCCGGCAACTTCCGCAAGGTCTTTGACCTTCGGGAAATGTCCTTATTTGCAGCTGTGTGTTGGGCCGCACTTCCGCTTGCGGGACTAAGGCTCACAGTGTTGTGTGCTTATATAGCTCGGATGCCAGTCTCGGTAGATTAAATGACTCGATCCGTTTCTTTACTATCTCGTCGTCTCGTCCATGCCGCATATCGTAATCAACAATTCGCTCGCGTTGACCGACCCAATGAAGCAAGCCCCCAGACACATTCGGCTCTAGGTTTTGAATTGCAGCATGAAGCCTATTTGTTGCGCAGAGATGTGAGTGAAAATACGGAACCAGGTGAATCTTATACTCATACTTACTCTCTTTCGCGCTAGCCCTGAGGACCAGCGTCTTCTTGTACTCGCCCGACGTGCCGGTATAGTGCGTAAGAGCGGCCCATTCCTCGAGCTTAATGTTGCAGAGCGTTGTTCGGAGAACTCCGATGCACTTCACAATGTGTCCCGCGGCGCCGTTAAAAGCATCCTCTTCCCGTTGCGCATCATTGAGGCTGACCTTGAACTGGGAATGCCCAAGCGTGATTGGTGCGTCAACCAAGAATGCGTAGACACCGTCCCTAGCGTACCAAGCCCGATCGCGAAGCTCGTCAGGAATGCCTTCAAAACCTGTTTTCATACAGCTACCTTCCTGTATAGTGGATTTGAATGATTGTTAGTGTAGCGCTGCTTATCTACTGCGAACAATGTCACGCATGTGGGCGAAGTGTCGTGGGCGCGATATCCACCTAGATGCGCGGGTTAGGGGGCAGCACTTTTGACTCGGATATGTTCCGCCTCAGGTACATAGCTTTCGACTTTGACTTTGCTTAGCATGCGCCAGTAGATCCGATCGGTAGTAACCACGATCAAAGCCTCTGCCAAAGGTCCCTGGTCGGGTTTCGAGAACCCAGGTTGAAACTTGACTAAAGCGATATTACCGAGCACGCGCCCCTCGATCTCAATGCTGCCCCAGACCTTCCTTCCGCAATCATATATTCCATCGATGCTGCCGGCAAGGGATTGATCCGTTACGTATGCTTCAAGGGTGAAATAGTCTCCATTCTCTGTTCCCGCAACACCATTGATCTTACAGTAGGGACTGTCTGATGCTCGATGCTGAACCGTTCCCTTCACCTCGGCCGGGAAAGGTCCCGCCTTCTCTTGCACGACCTTCAAAATGGTCTCGATGCGTTGGCGGTAGACCGTGGTCAAGCATGCGACATCCACTGAACAATTGGCGCGAACGTTTTGGAGCCATTCGCGCTGCTCGGAGCGCAGAGGTCCTGCAGGTTTTGCGATCAATACTGCGACTGAGTACACCGCGTTCAAGCGATAATCCAGCGCTGAGAGAACCTTGTCGCTACGTATCAGGCGCTCTTGGGACGGGGGTTCTTCATAAACATACCTTCCGGTTTCATCGATGTAGCCCTTCCTGGCGCCGATTGTTACGTAAGCGAGACCTTCGTGAAAATCGCCAGCACCATCAAACTGGGGATTGATGATAATCTTGCCGTTTTTATCGATATAACCCCACTTACCATCAATCTTCACTGATGCGAGGCCTTCTTGAAAGCCCAAAGCATCATCAAATTGAGGGTTGATGATAATCTTGCCGGTTTTCTCGATGAAGCCCCAGCCCCGTTTATCACCGATCTTTACTGAAGCAAGACCTTCGCCAAAACTCCCAGCACCATCAAACTGGGGATTGATGACGATCTTCCCGGTTTTACCGATATAACCCCGCTTATCACCGATCTTTACTGAAGCGAGACCTTCGTGAAAATCCCCAGCATAATCAAATTGGGGCTTGATAACGAATTTTCCAGTTTTATCGATGTAGCCGTACTTATCGCCGATCTTTACTGAAACGAGACCTTCGTAAAAAAAACCGGGATAATCGAATTGAGGCTTGATGACGATTTTCCCGGTTTTATCGATGAAGCCATACTTATCACCGATCGCTACCGAAGCGAGACCTTCATAATAACCAAACAAAC
>MGQT01000089.1:14089-14492 GCA_001797935.1 Deltaproteobacteria bacterium RBG_16_54_18
TTTATCGATGAAGCCATACTTAGCACCGATCTTTACTTGAGCGAGGCCTTCTTGAAAGCCCAAAGCATCATAAAATTGGGGATTGATGACCATCTTCCCGGTTTTATCGATGAAGCCCGACTTAACGCCAATGCGAACCGGAAACAGCCCAACCTTCTCTTCTCCAACTGCCTCCTCTCCTGAAATAGGCCCTGCTTTGGACGCGGAAGTGGGCTGTGCGGCAAAAGAGGATATTGCGATACCGACAATAATTGCTATAACCGGGAGTAATAGAAGTACCATCTTCAAAAAAACACTCGTTTGCCGAGGCTGCGATGCGCAGACTAGGGGAAACTCCCGGCCGCAACCCACGTAGAACCGACTGCCCTTATCGTTTCTCGCACAACATCCATGGCAGCGCATC
>MGQT01000089.1:14509-14845 GCA_001797935.1 Deltaproteobacteria bacterium RBG_16_54_18
CAAAACCGTCTGGTTATTGTACTTTTTGTCTCCTTTTCATGCAATATAAAGATCTAAGGGCCTGAGTCTGTGAAATATATAACTGCCTAAATTTTAATGTCTCAAATCAGGACACTGCCGACCTTCGTAGCCAATTGCCGGGGCCAGGCTTGAGTATCGGCGGTCCTCATGATATTTTCATGGGCCGTGAGGAAGCAGCTGGCGAAAAGTGACAAGGCCGCTAATGCTGAAAGACATGAGTGCCGATGAGCTTATTCTGCATCATCCGATGGTTAGACTTCCAGAAAATGACGTCATTTCTTTCCAACCACAAAATTTGTTTCAGTAATGAAGTGG
>MGQT01000089.1:14860-15573 GCA_001797935.1 Deltaproteobacteria bacterium RBG_16_54_18
ATAGCATAACCAATAGCCAAAGAATCAATTTTTTTTGTGATGATGAATCACGAATTACTACGGTCCCCGCGATAAAATCATGGATTGCTCGCCTTTTTTTGTTGGTAATCATAGTTATGAATTCAAGAATCGTCCAAATCATCATGGCACCAATAAACCAGAGCATACTTTGATAAGTTCCCAAGGCGCGATTTGCCATATACCCTTTTAAAACATTATTAATTTGGAAAATATAAATAATTGGGAGGAGCAAAACATGTACAATATCTCTCAGGAATGCCTGTTTGAGAGAAACAGGGGATTCATCGAAACTAACTATTTTTACTCCGCATGCCATTTTCCCAGGAGTCTGCCCGCAAATCGCAACCATACCGACAGTGATTAATAGGGACGCTATGGGTGGAAAAAGTGACCAACCAATTAAGACTGGAGCTACGACCGTGGAATTCCATATCACCTTGTCAATCCATTCGAGTGGAGCGAGGGCAGCGCCGTCCAAAAGAGCGGCCCAAAACCTTAGCCAAAAAGTTCGATACCGTTTCAATTCTGGTTGGGTTAAACTCATATGACCTTTTGTTGGAAGCCTGACGATAAGGGTGAGGCGACAAGCGCTCACCATAAAATCAAGCAGAGCTATTCACGCTGGCCTCGCCCCGTTTGTTAGGCCCTCTGCATTTGAAATACTTTGACCTCAGTTTCGATTCGGTCGTCGA
>MGQT01000090.1 GCA_001797935.1 Deltaproteobacteria bacterium RBG_16_54_18
GGAGGCAAGAATATCGCAAAAACCATCGAGATCCGCCCTTAATAGGCTGCTGCAAACAAATAATTTATAACATAGGCATAAACTACATGGGCATCTCTCTCAGGGATGCCCATGTCTATTGTCTCTATTCTCATCACCGCCTTATCATCATCTTGGCAGCTAGGTACAATCTCGTTTAACGGCGTGGGCCAGTGTTCCCGTGGCTGAGTGCAACCAACGATAACGATTTACCAGCCATTGGCGGGATTACCGGAGATCAGAAAAACTGTTACAGAAGCCCTCTATTGCCTTTTCTCTTTCTTCGATTCCGCCTTAATCAGTTCTTCTATCCCTTCTAGACTGCCCCGCAGGGGAAGTTTGCCATTAACAAAGACTATCGGGATTCCTTCCACGCCTGCCTGTTGTCCCTCTGCTACATCTCTGGCAATTAAGTTCTGTATAGCGGGATCACGCATGGCGCGATTAAAACGTTCCATATCAAGATTAAGTTGTCTGGCAATTCCCTGGATTACCGCATCGTTGAGCTTTTCCTGGTTCGCAAAGAGCCTCTGATGGAACTCCCAAAATTTTCCCTGGGCATCCGCAGCCAAGGCCGCAGCAGCAGCCGAGTGGGCGAAGGGGTGTATGGCAGAAAGGGGGAAGTTTTTCAAGACCAGCTTAACCTTTTTAGGATATTTCTCCAGCACCTGTTGGAGGAGCGGCTCAAGCCGCGCGCAGTACGGTCATTGGTAGTCGCTGAAGACGGCGATGGTGACCGGGGCGTTCTTGGCGCCCTTGTATGGCAGCCCCGTCGTGGTAACCTTATACACGATTTCGAGGCGGATAATCTTCACCTTATTATTGGAACGACTCGTAGCAACAAGGGAATTTGTTTCTTTCACGTATACCAGCCGGTCAAAGGCCGCATCGAGGGGGATACGATTGACGATCTTTCCGTCGGCAAAGGCGTAGACCGCGATCTCTCCGGCGGACAGCAGGTAGAGCCACTTGCCGTCGGCCGATGGGCAGACATCCAAAGCTGGGGCCTTGAGGTCAATCTGCCCGCTTGTGGTCCACTCGATATCTGCCGCGCTGCCTGACGTTACGGCGAGCATGGACAAGGCAATGCCCAGCATGCCCCCCACTATAATTGACCAGTTCCGTATCATCTGTACCTCCTTCCCTGGTGCGTTTGTGATTTATGCTCAATAAAATTCTGGTATACTGTATCATTAGGAAGAAGTCTTCGCAAACAAAAAAATTCTCGCGTATCACCATTGTGACAGAAGGCTTGAAAAGCGGTATGAAATCTCATATAGTCAAACATAACCTTTTTTAAAGGAAAGAGTTTTTTTGACAACTATGCAGGTAGAAAAGCTTCCCATCGGGATCTTCGATTCAGGGGTAGGGGGATTAACGGTTTTTAAAGAGATTATCAGTCTCCTCCCCCATGAGGACGTCATCTATCTGGGAGATACCGCCCGGGTACCCTATGGTACAAGGTCTCCTCAGACGGTCGTGAAGTATTCGCAGGAGAATACACGGTTTCTCATAGGCCAGGGGATCAAGGTGCTGGTCGTGGCCTGCAACACTTCATCGGCCGTGAGTCTCCTTACGCTTAAGCAGGAGCATGCCCTACCAATTATCGGGGTGATAGAACCCGGTGCCCGACGTGCGTCGGAGGTGACCGAGAACAAACGGATCGGCGTCATCGGCACGGAAGGGACGGTAAAGAGTCGCGCCTATGAGCAGACGATCAAGGCCGTTGATGATCAAATTACCGTTATGAGTCGCGCCTGTCCCCTGTTTGTTTCCCTTGCGGAAGAGGGGTGGGTGGATAACGAGGTGGCCCGGCTGACGGCTCAAGGCTATCTCCGCCCGCTCAGGGAGGAGCGGATAGATACCCTCGTCCTCGGCTGCACCCACTATCCCCTTTTGGAAGGCGTCATCAGGGAGGTGATGGGTGACGAGGTCTATCTTGTTAACTCCGCCAAGGAGACGGCCAAAGAGGTACAGCAGGTCCTCACTGAGGGAAGGCTGGCGAAGGCCGCAAAAAAAGACGGCTCCTATCGCTTCTATATTACCGATAACCGGCAGCGTTTTATTAAGGTAGGTGAACGGTTCCTCGGGAGACCTTTGCGGACTGTCGAGCTGGTGACCTGATCGTCAGAGCCCCATACCCTTTCTGATCTCGCGCAACAGGGCGATATTGTCTCCGTGTCCGGTCATATTGGCGGTGATGATTCCCTTCAAGGGACGGTTCAGGAGATAGAAATCACCGAGGATATCGAGAATCTTATGGCGGACGAATTCATCGGGGAACCGCAGGGTGGTGTTGACTACTCCCTTGTCATCCAACAGGATATTATTGTGCAGATGGCCGCCGCCGGCCATCCCCATCTTGCTCAGCTTCTCCGCGTCCTTTAAAAAACCGAAGGTCCTTGCCGGGGCGATTTCCTGCTTGAAGTGCTCCGTGCCGTCCATAACAAAGGTGTACTGTTGTTCCCCGATAGGGGGTGGATAGTTTAAACGATAGCGAACGGTAAAGGTATCTGCGGGCTCGATGTAGATGTATTTTTTTTCGGGCGATTCCTCACCTACCTGGTAGCGGCGATCGATCACTACATCCTCGTATCCGGCCAACTGCTCTTCGACTCCCGCCTCCTCGATGATCCGGCAAAAATCGAGGGCGGAACCGTCCATTATGGGGATCTCGCCGTTGATCTTTACCACGAGGTTGTTGATGCGGTACGCGTGCAAGACCGCCATGAAGTGTTCCACGGTCCTGATAACGGTTCTCCCTTTTGCCACCGACGTCGCAAACTCCGTTGAGAGGACATAATCCAGATGTCCCGGTACGTTCAGGTCTTCCGAGAGCTTACAGAAGACGATACCGCTGCCGGGGGGTGAGGGGAGGAGGATCATCCCCGTCTTCAGCCCGGAGTGCAGACCGGTGCCATAGAGAACCATGCTCTGCTTGAGCGTGTGTTGAGGGTACACCCCGGAGGCTAAAGAGGTCGCCGGCGATGGCGGGAAGGGTTTTGTTCCCTCTGCCTGCGCGGTCGTCACGAAGGCGAACTGCTGCTGCCGACGTTCGTTTTCTTTGAGCAGCCGTTGGAGACGTTTGCTCTCTATCCGCAATCGGCGGTGTTCAAGGGCTTTTTCCAAAATGGCCAGGAGGACATCCATGGACAAAGGTTTTTCGATAAAATCAAAGGCCCCTAGTTTTACCGCCTTAATCGCGGTGGAAATGGTTCCGTGCCCTGAGATGACGACCACCGCGCTATCAATGTCTATCTGTTGTAATGCCTTGAGGACCTCGATCCCATCCATATCAGGCATCCATATGTCGAGCAAGAGGGCATCGACTGTCTGTTCCTGATATAATTTCAAGGCCTCTCTGCCGTCCCGGGCAGTCAGGGTTTCATATCCCTCATCCTGGAGGATGCCCACGATGGATTTCAGGATTCCTTCTTCGTCGTCCACTACAAGGATCTTCGCCTTTGCCATAGTTCTTCCCAGTTTTTTAGTATGTTCCATTTATAGCACAAAGGCCGCTGGTATGCAAAGAAAAAGAAGCGATGAGCGGTGTGAAAGGGTTGTCATTTTCGCTTGAGAGGATTACCATACCGTGATGGTAATGAGGCATGGCTAAAGCCCCTAAAAAGTCTCGCAAATCGGTTCCCGGCGAGTTGCATGCGCTCGCGACGCCGGCGCCGGGCAAGGGCGAGCAATTAGCACCCTTTGACCCGCTGCGCCGCTACCTCCAAGAGATTGCCCTGCATCCCATCCTCAGTGAGGAAGAAGAGCATGAGGCCGCTATGAGCTATCGGGAGCACGGGGATAAAGAGGCTGCCTGGAAGCTCGTGGTCTCCAACCTAAGACTGGTGGTGAAGATTGCCCTTGAACACCACCGCTACTGGATCACCAACCTCCTCGACCTGATCCAGGAAGGCAATGTAGGACTTATGCAGGCGGTGAAGCGATTTGATCCCTATCGCGGGGTCAGATTTACCACCTATTCTTCGTTCTGGATCAGGGCGCATATCCTCAAGTTCATCATGGACAATTGGAGTCTGGTGCGCATCGGCACGACGCAGGCCCAACGGAAGCTCTTCTTCGATCTCAAGAAAGAAAAAGAGCGGCTCGAACGCTTGGGCTTTGATCCAGTCCCTAAACTGGTGGCTGAGAATTTAGAGGTTAAGGAAGATGAAGTGGTCTCTATGGACCAGCGCATGCGGGGAGCGGATATCTCTCTTGATACCTTCGTGGGCGACGACGCCCGGGTTACCTTTGGTGATCTTTTGCCGGCAGGGACTCCTGCGGCAGATGAACGGCTGGCAGATAAAGAACTCAAGGAGCTTTTCACTCAAAAGTTGGGGGAGTTCCGCCTCTCGCTCGATGGGAGAAACCGGGAGATCTTCGAGACGCGTATGTTGGCCGAAAAGCCCAAGACCCTGCGGGAAATCGGGAAAAAATATAACATATCGGCGGAACGGGTGCGGCAGATAGAGGAAGAGATTGTGGGAAAGGCGAGGGAGTTTCTGCGGGCGGAGATCCCCGATTTCGAGACCTATGCGGGGGATATGTTTGTTCTCCCCGATTGATACCTCCCCATCGATAGAGAGTGTTATGACATTGATCCGTGATGCCTTGGAGGCGGTAGAACAGCAGATCCTTTCCCCCCACGCCCAACTCAGCAGCGCGACCAGAGGCCGGGCGCGCGAAGAACGGGAATGCGACCTGCGTCCCTGCTTCCAGCGGGACCGTGATCGGATTATCCACTGCAAGGCCTTTCGCCGCCTCAAACATAAGACCCAGGTCTTTCTTTCCCCTACCGGCGATCATTACCGTACACGCCTGACCCATACCCTGGAGGCCTCCCAGATCGCAAGGACCATCGCAAAAGGGTTGCGGCTCAATGAAGACCTCACCGAGGCCATCGCCCTCGGCCATGATTTGGGACATACCCCCTTTGGACATGCCGGCGAGGAGGTCCTCGACCGAATAGCACCGCACGGATTTTCTCACACCGAGCAGAGCCTGCGGGTAGTTGATCTACTGGAGCGGGAGGGCAGGGGCCTCAACCTCACGTATGAGGTCAGGGATGGAATCGTCAAACACTCCAAGGGGAGGGGAGCGGTGATCCCGTGCGATCCCGCGGAGCAGACTGCGACCGTTGAAGGGCAGGTAGCGCGGGTGGCCGACATTATCGCCTATGTCAATCATGATTTGGATGATGCCGTCAGGGCAGGGGTGATTGCCGAGGAGGATATCCCGCAGGGGTGCGTTAAAATCATTGGCGCAAGCCACGGAGACAGGATAGACACGATGGTAAAGGATGCCGTCTATGCCACCCTTGCCGCACCGCATAATGGCTCTGCCATCGCCATGAGCCCACAGGTACTGGACGCCATCGTTCGGCTCAGGGATTTTCTCTACGAACGGGTATATGACTCAGAGGTGGTGCACGGCGACTTTATCAAGTCCTCCAAGATCTTGATAGAGCTCTATGAGCGATTCACGACGGATGTCGATCTCTTTTTAAAGGAGATCGGTAAGGACGAGCTCTACGATACGGTAGAAAAGTGTGTCTGTGATTATGTGGCGGGGATGACGGATCGGTACGCCTTGACGCTGTATGAGAGGATATTCCTCCCGCGTCCCTGGTTGATCTTGTAAGATACGGAGGAGAGGCAATGCTGGAGCAAGCCCTGGATAAGATCGCGGAGCAGATTATCGCGCTGGATGAGGCCTCCTTAACGCAGCTGCGAAAACGGTATCTGGACAGGCTCTTTCACTTTGAGCCCACGAAAGAATGGGAAAAGGCGGTGATCATCTACTTCCTCATCAACGGGGTGATTGCCAAGAATAATCTCTTTAACCAGCACGTCGTCGCAGGGCATACAGGAGAGACACAAAAAGGACCTGAAAAAGATCCTATGGGAGGAAAGAGGGGAAAGCTTAAGGTTGTAAAGTAGAGGAGGGAAGTCCCACTCTGTCGCTCTGCGACATCCCCTCATTTATATATATTACAAAGTTGAGGGGGACTTAATTTTGATTTTATGGAATGCGGCATCTGTCGCTTTGCGACACCCCATCCATAAAAAAGCTGAGTGGTAGGGGGCCGCAGAGCGGGGGGAAGATTGAAAGTTGTTAAATAATAGAGGAAGAAAGTCCCGCACTGTCGCTCTGCGACATGGTGGAGTGAACTATGAAGATTTATACCTACTCTCAGGCCAGGCAAAAGCTGGCAGATATACTTGAAGAGTCGAAAAGCGAAGACGTTGTTATTCATCGTCGTAAAGGAGACAAGTTTTTTATTGTCCCGGAAGCTCGTACACAACGTTCTCCGTTTGATGTGAGCGGCCTGCGCAAAA
>MGQT01000091.1:0-4045 GCA_001797935.1 Deltaproteobacteria bacterium RBG_16_54_18
CGGATAGAGGTGGCTTTCAAAGAAAATTTGCGGGATGCCTTCGGGAAAAAAACAGCCGCAAGGATCAAAAATGACCTCGGACTTGCGGTTGAATCGGTGCGTACCATTGATTGCTATACCATCGATGCCACCTTCACGATGCCCCAGCTTGAGCTGGTAGCACGCGACGCCTACGGCGATCCCATCACCCAGCAATGGTCAATTGATCGCCCCCTGGCCAAGCACTTTGACTGGGTCATTGAGGTGGGACTCTTACCCGGGGTGACGGACAATGTGGGGAGGACCGCTGGCGAGGCCCTCGAGGCCTGCCTGGCAGTCAAATTACAGGCAGCGGAAAAGGTCTATGCCTCCCGCCAATACCTGATTCAAGGGCGGCTCTCGAAAGAAGAGGCCGAGAGAATCGCCACGCAGCTTCTCGGCAACCCCTTGATCAACCGTTTTGAGATCAGAAGTCACGAGCAATGGGATCCGAAAAAGGGGATGGGCGTCCTCATTCCCAAGGTGACGGGGCTCAAGGGCGGCAGAGTAGAGCGTTTTGACCTGGATGTCGAAGACCAGGCGCTACTCCGGCTCAGCAAAGAGCGGCTGCTGGCCCTTGCACTGGCAGAGATGAAGGCCATCCAACGCTATCTCAGGGATAAAGAGGTTCAAAAGAAACGGCAAGAGATGGGCATCAACGCACAGATCACCGACGTGGAGCTGGAGGCCCTTGCGCAGACCTGGTCCGAGCACTGCAAGCACAAGATCTTCCAGGCCCGCATCCGCTATAGGGATGAGGCGGGCAAGGAGGAGGTGATCGACAGCCTCTTTGCTACTTATATTAAAGGAAGCACCGAGGCCATCAGGCGTTCTTTGGGGAAGGCAGACCCCTGTCTCTCGGTATTCACGGATAACGCCGGCGTGGTGGCCTTTAACGACCAGTGGAGCCTTTGCTACAAGGTGGAGACCCACAATACCCCGTCGGCCCTCGACCCCTACGGCGGCGCCTTGACCGGCATCGTGGGGGTGAACCGCGATCCTTTCGGCACAGGCATGGGGGCCAAGCTCATCTTTAATGTGGACGTCTTCTGCTTTGCACCCCCTGATTGGGAAGGCCCCCTGCCCGAGCGGGTATTGCACCCCAAGAGAATATTCGAGGGGGTCAGGGAAGGGGTGGAGCACGGGGGGAACAAGAGCGGCATCCCTACGGTCAACGGGAGCATCGTCTTTGACAGGCGGTATGTGGGTAAACCACTGGTCTACTGCGGCACCTGCGGCATCATGCCCCGACTCATAAAGGGTGAGCCCTCATATGTAAAAGAGGCCCGTCCTGGTGATTTGATTGTCATGGTGGGGGGGCGCATTGGTAAGGACGGGATACACGGCGCCACCTTTTCCTCGGAAGAGTTGCACGAGGCCTCCCCCACGAGCGCCGTGCAGATCGGCGACCCCATCACCCAGAAGCGGATGACCGACTTCCTCCTCATGGCCCGCGATCGCGGCCTGTACACGGCCATCACCGACAACGGGGCCGGCGGGCTCTCCTCTTCAGTCGGCGAGATGGCGAAGGGGCCGGGGGGGGGCGAGATCCATCTGGAGCGTGCGCCTCTCAAGTACCCCGGCCTCGATCCCTGGGAGGTGCTTGTCTCGGAATCGCAGGAGCGGATGACCGTGGCGGTGGCACCGGAAAGGCTCGCGGAATTCTTAGAGCTTGCCGCCAAGATAGATGTCGAGGCCACGGATATCGGTCGCTTTACGGAAAGCGGCGTATTTCACTGCCTCTGGCATGGTGAGACCGTTGCCTATCTCGATATGGAGTTTTTCCACGACGGCGCGCCCCGCATGGACTTAGTGGCTCATTGGCAACGCCCTCTGCTTCCCGAGCCTGACTTCCCCATGCCGCAGGACCTGACCCCGACCTTGGCAGGGATGCTCTCCCGGCTCAACATCTGCAGTAAAGAAAGGGTAGTGCGCCAGTACGACCACGAGGTCCAGGGGGGAAGCGCCATCAAACCCCTGGTAGGGGTGCAGGCAGACGGCCCCGGGGATGCAGCTGTTCTCCGGCCGCTGTTGGACTCCTTGCAGGGTGCCGTGGTCTCGCACGGGATATGTCCCCGCTATAGCGACCTCGATACGTATCATATGATGGCATGTGCCATCGATGAGGCAGTTAGGAACAACGTAGCTGTGGGAGGCGATCCTAGCAGGATGGTGGGCTTGGACAACTTCTGCTGGCCCGATCCCGTGCAGTCGGAAAAGACGCCGGACGGCGAGTACAAGTTGGCACAGCTCGTGCGCGCCAACAAGGCCCTGTCAGACTACACCGTTGCCTATCAATGCCCCTGCATCTCGGGCAAGGACAGTATGAAGAACGACTTTATGGCCGGCCCGAAAAAAATATCCGTGCCCCCCACGGTCCTCTTTTCCGTCCTCGGGCGGATAGATGACGTGCGCAAGGCCGTGACCATGGATGTGAAGGCGCCGGGTGATATCGTCTATTGCGTGGGCAAGACCTATCAGGAATTGGGGGGATCGGAGTACCTTGCTCTGCATGGCTCCATCGGGAACCAAGTGCCGCAAGTCAGGGCAGAGCAGGCCAAGGAGATCTATCACAAACTCCATGCGACTATGATGGAAGGCTTGATTGCCTCATGCCATGACTGCTCTGACGGAGGGCTGGGCGTGGCCCTGGCTGAGAGCGCCTTTGCCGGCGGCTTCGGTATGGAGGTGGACCTGGCCAAGGTTACGGCTGAGGGGATAGAGAGGGATGACTATCTTCTTTTTTCAGAATCACAAAGCAGATTCGTGGTGACTGTCCCACCTGAGAAAAAAGATGCCTTTCTCTCAATTATGAAAGGGATTTCTTTAGGCGAGATTGGAAAGGTGACCAAGGGTAACGCATTCGTCGTGATTGGCCTCAAGGGGGGAAAAATCATCCAAGGAGATATCTATAAGCTCAAAGCAGCCTGGCAGCAGACATTGGGGGTGTAGTGCAATCTAGATAACACCGTCTCCCAAGTTTCCGACTAATTTTAACAAGCTATCTACCTTGCCTTCGGAGGCAACGGATTATCAAATCAGACAAAACAGAATATCTCGTTGCCAGTGGGAAAAGACTTGAGATCGCGTGGCATGGACCTTTGCCTAACGTGGCTCCTACGCTCATATTTCTTCACGAAGGATTGGGTTGCGTTGGAATGTGGCGCGATTTTCCCGAAAAGCTCAGTCTGGCAACCGGCTGCGGAGCGCTCGTTTATAGCAGGCTTGGCTACGGCAAATCCGATCCGTGCAAGCTCCCGCTTCCGTTGACCTGTATGCATTATGAGGGCCTTGAGGTTCTGCCCGAGCTCATCAAGAAGGCCGGTATTCGCGAATACATTTTGGTCGGCCATTCAGACGGCGCGTCCATCGCTCTCATCTATGCCGGCAGCACGCCGGCGGAAAAGCTTCACGCCATCATTGCCGAGGCCCCGCATGTATTCTGCGAAGAAAAAACTGTCCGCCAAATTCGAGAAACAAAAGAAAATTACGAACAAAAAGATCTGCGCGAGAAGCTTATAAAATATCATGGTAACAATGTCGATTGCGCATTTTATGGATGGAATGAATCCTGGCTTGATCCCGATTTTATGAACTGGAACATTGAAGCATATGTGCCGGCAATCAAAGTGCCTATGCTTCTGATTCAGGGCAAGGATGATGAATACGGCACACTAGAGCAAATAAAGAGAATCAAACAAAAAGTCGCGGCTGAATCCCTCATCTTGGACGGCTGCACGCACACTCCGCATTATGATCAGCCTGAAGCAACGTTGCATGCCATGACAAACTTTATAGCGCGCGTGTTGAAACCGAATCAATCATAGTCATTCCAGTAACTACTTAGATATCATTAAAATGCTTAATTTGCTTTTTTACCCCCATGAGGGAAGACTCATGCAGGAGATTGTCTGAGATCATGTTCATATATCGTTTTTAGATCGGGGGGCCTTTCCCGCAGCGGCGTTACCCTCGTTAAAATACTGTCCCCTGAGAATTGAATATCTTCCATGCGTACTAACTTGAC
>MGQT01000091.1:4153-5844 GCA_001797935.1 Deltaproteobacteria bacterium RBG_16_54_18
AGCCCTGAAATTATTGAAAAAATACTTGAGGCAGCTTCATATGCCCCTTCCCCGTTGAATATGCAGCCCTGGCAGTTCATTGTCATTACAAAACAGGAGGTAAAGGACAATATCTTCGCAGAAGCTGAACGATGTCGGGACTGGGCGCTGAAAGAGAGCGGCTGGAAATGGCTTGGAAGTTACAAGAGCGATTTCGTCAAATCAGCGCCGGTCATCATCGCTGTTACGGGGGATCCCACGAAAACGGGCATTGACATGTTTATGAAGGAAGGCGGCAGTGTCAGTTATCAGTATGCCTGCGCGGCAGCCATTCAAAATATGCATTTGGCAGCCCATGCCTTGGGACTTGGTAGCCTCTGGTTCAATTTCTACGATAAAAAGAACATAATAAAGATTCTTGGTATTGAAGAAGACAAAACGCTTATTTCCCTTGTATGCTTGGGAAAACGCTCTCAGGAACCGGCCGCCATATCGAGAAAGGCCGTCAAAGAGAAAACGACCTATATTCCCTAAGAGCGATCGTACGTTACATGCTCTACGATTTTATGGGGCTGGTCTTGGGTGAGCTTAATATGAAAACATGAGGAGACGCCGGACGTTGCGCCGGCGGGGTGATGACTCTTTTGGAATGAATGCTTTTTCTAATTCGTCCCTTTAAAACGTTACGGCGTCGCCTGATTTTTTTCTGTCTTCCTCTTTTCTTCGTCCCTGATTTCTCGTCGCAACAGTTTTCCTACCTTTGATTTAGGCAGCATGTCTCTGAATTCAATATAACTTGGAACCTTATACGATGCAAGTCTACCCCTGCACCACATGATAAGCTCTGAACTCCCGATTCCTCGTGCGTCTTCTTGTAAAACAACGATTGCCTTTATTCTTTCACCCACTCTCGGGTCCGGTATGCCGATCACGCAGGCGCCGATCACGGTCGGGTGATCTTGCAGCACAGCTTCAACCTCCGATGCGGATACCCTGTAAGCCTTGTGTTTGATAATGTCCGCGGTCCTCTCCACAAATTCAAGCGTGCCATCTTCATTCATCTTTACAAAATCGCCCATTCGATAATAAATCTCTCCCCCGATTTTGACAAAGGAATATTTCGTCTCTTCAGGCTTATTGATATATTTTTTGATAGTATAGGGAGATGTCACCAGCAGCTCCCCGGTCTCGCCGTAAGGGAGGACTTTAAGCGTATCCCTATCGGCAACGATTGATTTTCTCGATTTTAAGGGTTTCCCGATCACCGTGCATGAAGGCTCCATGTTCAAGAGGCTGTATGTGACATGACCTATTTCAGTTGAACCGTAGACCTGATAAAGTGGTATATTATATCTACCCTTCCAAATTTTAAATACTTCCGCAGGTAATACATCCCCCCCACAGTAGCAATACTTGAGCGAGCTTAAGTCATATTGATCAATCCTGTCATTTTCCAGCATCATCCGGTATAGCGCCGGAACGCCGAGCATCCATTTTATCTTATGCCTTTCAATTGCATAGAGTATCGGGTCAATCTCGGCGAGCGGCATCAATACAACCGTATTACCATAATTAAACCCGAAGGCTATGGCAAACCCTTTTGCCATGATATGAAAGAGCGGATTTACCATTAAAATAGTATCGCTTCCTTCGTTTATAGAGTCAGAAACTACGTCATCCATGATATCGCGTATATATGACACCTCTCCGGT
>MGQT01000092.1 GCA_001797935.1 Deltaproteobacteria bacterium RBG_16_54_18
GGCCGCGCACGAGATGCCGGTCTTAAAGCTCATTAAAGAGCGTTTTGCCAAGGAAAAGCCCCTCAAGGGCATACGGGTGTCTGCCTGTCTCCACATCACCACCGAGACGGCGAACCTGGCCGAGGTCTTAAAGGCCGGCGGCGCAGAGGTAGTGCTTTGCGCCTCCAATCCCTTGAGCACGCAGGATGACGCGGCTGCCTCGCTTGTCGAGGACATGGGGATACCGACCTTTGCCATCAAGGGGGAGGACAGTGCGACCTACTACCGCCACATCCAGCAGGCCATTGCGCACCGCCCTGCCATCACCATGGACGACGGGGCTGATCTCGTATCTGCCCTGCACATGATCGGCGGGGGGCGCTTGGATGAGCTTGCCCCACCGGTCAAGGAGTGGGTCACCGCCCTTTCCGTCAAAGAGCGGGAGGAGGTGGTAAGGACAATCCTCGGGAGCACGGAGGAGACCACCACCGGCGTTATCCGCCTGCGGAGCATGGAACAGGGAAAGGTGCTGATGTTCCCGGTGATCGCGGTCAACGACGCCGACACCAAGCACCTCTTCGACAACCGCTACGGCACCGGCCAGAGCACCATTGACGGGATCCTCAGGGCCACCAACCGCCTGATTGCCGGGTCCACTTTTGTGGTGTGCGGCTATGGGTGGTGCGGCAGGGGGGTGGCCATGCGGGCACAGGGGATGGCGGCCAACGTCATCATCACCGAGGTGGATCCTCTGCGTGCCTTAGAAGCCGTGATGGACGGCTACCGGGTCCTGCCCATGGCTGAGGCAGCCAAGGTCGGCGACTTTTTCGTCACCCTGACCGGCGATATCAAGGTCATCAGAAAAGAGCACTTCGAGCAGATGAAGGACGGCGCCATCGTGGCCAACTCCGGGCATTTTAATGTTGAGCTCGATCTGGAGGGGCTCGCCAAGATCGCAACCAAAAGGCGCGTGGTCAGAGAGTTCGTGGAAGAGTTTACTCTTTCCAACGGCAAGCGGATCAATGTCCTGGGAGAGGGGAGGCTCGTCAACCTCGCTGCTGCCGAGGGACACCCATCGAGCGTCATGGACATGAGCTTTGCCAACCAGGCCCTGGCAGCTGAGTACCTGGCCAAGAACGCCAAGAAGCTGGAAAAGAAAGTCTACCGCGTGCCGATGGAGATCGACAAAGAAATCGCGCGCTTAAAACTCAAGGCCATGGGGGTGGCAATCGACACCCTGACACCGGAGCAGGAGAAGTATCTTTCTTCGTGGGAGATGGGGACGTAAGATAATACAGCCACCCCCCGCAATACTAGGGGGTGGCTGTATTTATAAATCACCTCGTTCGGCAAACCCATCAAAACTAACTTCTAGAAACCCGCCTAAAGGTCTTTTACTCTCTCGGCAAATCCTGTATAATTATCCGCTAAGGGCGTAAAAGAGGCTTGCCCCGTTATTTGAAACGTTGCTCAACTCCAACCATAAGGAGCGTATTTTAAACATTTAAGAGGTGCAATGATGAAACTCAAGGTAATAGTTCATGAAGCAGAAGAAGGCGGTTATTGGGCAGAGGTGCCCTCTATTCCGGGTTGTGCTACCCAAGGAGACTCATTTAATGAATTGTTGAATAATATTTACGAGGCCGTCGATGCCTGTCTGTCAGTCGATTTGAAGGATATTTCTGTTACTGACAAGGATAGAGTAATGGAGATTGCGGTGTGAAGAGCATCTCCGGGAAAGACTTTGCTCGATTACTGGAGAAAGAGGGATGGGAACTCAAGCATGTGAAAGGTAGCCATCATGTATATATGAAGGAAGGTAATCCCGCCCGTATTTCCGTGCCGATTCATGGTAATAAACCACTAAAAATTGGGTTAATGAAGCATCTTTTAAAAATAGCAGGCATTAGGGAGAATGAGCTGTAATCTTCAATACCAAAAAAGGCAATGGGATTGCGATTGATACCCTGACACCGGAGCAGGAGAAGTATCTTAGTTCATGGGAGATGGGGACGTAAAAGCGATTAGAAGTTAATTATCAAATACGAATCTTTGATAAGGGGGAATAAATTCTTATTCCCCCTTATCTATCAGTTAAAATCATACTAATGATAGTATAAATAGTATTGACATAAGTATAAACATTGTGCATAATAAATTACGAGAAAAATCCCTATTTAGATTGGAGGCAGTTATGCCTGGGGTCAAGACGGCAATATCGCTCGATGAAGAATTGCTAGAGGAGGTCGATAAATTATCCCATGACCTCCATGTCTCCCGCAGCAAGGTCTTTTCCATGGCGGTAAAGGACTATTTAAAAAGACAAGAAAATCAATCCTTGCTTGCCCGATTGAATGAGGCGTATGAGGATCTTCCGAACGATAACGAAGAGAAAATTGCAAGGCTCATGCGCCGCAGGCACCACGAGATCATCGAACAGGAGCCGTGGTGATTAAACAAGGTGAGATATATTGGGTTGACCTTGCCGAACCCAGGGGTTCAGAGCCGGGATATCGCCATCCGCATATCGTCATTCAAAACAACGTATTTAATGCCAGCCGCATAAACACGGTTGTCGTCTGTTCCCTTACCTCGAACCTCAACCGGACAAAGGCCCCCGGCAATGTCCGGTTAAACAAAGGTGAAACAAATCTTCCCAAGGAATGCGTTGTCAATATCTCTCAAATTTTTACGGTCAACAAAAGCGACCTGGCTGAGAAGATAGGGCAGGTATCGGAAAAAAGGATACTGGAGATCCTTGATGGTATAAAATTGTTTATCGAACCTCGATCGGTGTGAGAGGGCAGCATGGAAACATCGTTCAACCAGGTCACTTTGGCGCAGCGGAACAGAGGACGTGCGACCCAGGGGGCGTTGTTCAAAAACGCGCTTTACAAACGGGCCAAGATTTTGATAATTTTGGACAACGTCCCCTCGATTCGGTTTGCTTTCATTTCCAGACAGTGACAATACTCAGTACGAGGAACGGTATGTCAATGTTGGTCTTTCCGCTAGAGGTCGCGTACTGGTTTTGATTCATACCGAGAGAGGGGGTAAAATACGTATCATAAGTTGCAGAAAGGCGACGGCACGCGAAGGGAGATATTATGAAGAAGGAGAATTCTAAGGATCCCTCAAGGGTAGAAGAGATGAGATCGGAATATGATTTTTCCCGCATGAAAGTTGCGGTACGAGGAAAGTACTATAAGGAATATCGCGCGGGTCACCGTGTCGAGATTCATAAGGCAGATGGCACCACCTCGGTTCAGTATTTCAAGCTCGAAGACGGGGCAGTTATGCTGGAGCCAGACGTAAGAAAGTACTTTCCCAATTCGGAGTCAGTCAATAAGGTTCTCAGGTCACTCATTGAGATTATCCCATCAAAGAGGCGCGGATAGGTCGTGGCCTGACATACGGAAATCCTGCTCTCATCTCCCTATGAAAAAAGCTTCTAAAATCTCCTCCCCTGCCAAAACAGGCCGCACGCAGCATCTTATGCGCGGCAGGAGGCTCGAGTATTTCACCCTCGGCTGGAACATGGTGGAGGCCGCAGTTGCCATCGGCGCCGGTGTGCTGGCAGGGAGTATCGCCCTTATCGGCTTCGGCGTGGACTCCCTCATTGAAAGCTTCTCCGGGGCAATCTTGCTATGGCGGCTTGCCTCGCCTGCGCACGATGAAAGTCGCGAGCAGGTGGCCCGCAGGCTGGTTGGCGTTAGTCTTTTCCTGTTGGCTGCCTATGTCTGCTTCGAGGCGATAAAATCATTGGTCGCGGGCGATCAACCCGAGGCAAGTATTGTCGGAATCCTGCTCGCCGCCGTATCCCTGATCGTGATGCCGTTACTGGCGCGGGCCAAGCGGCGGGTCGCAGCGGCCATTACCAGCCAGGCCCTGGTTGCCGATTCACGCCAAACCGACATATGCGCTTACCTGTCTGCCATATTGCTTGGAGGGCTCGTCTTGAACGCCCTGTTTGGGTGGTGGTGGGCCGATCCCGTTGCCGCCCTGATCATGGTGCCGATCATCGCGCGTGAGGGCTTCGAAGCCTGGCAGGGAGAGGAATGCGAGGAGTGCCATTGACTACAACGGCTTAACAATGGAGGGGATTGAGAGCGCACCTCGGCCTGATACAGGGGTCTGATCCCCTGTATCAGGCAGGAGGGAAAGGCGTGAGGACATTTTTCATTCCTTACTTATTCCTTAAAAGATAGCCGATCCTGCCTTCTTTCTTCTCGTCATTACAGACATGTGCTATAATATGTCCGCGTAGCAGCAAAGAGGAGGAACCAATGACCGGAATAAACGCCATTAAAAAGGCTATTGATGCCCTGCCCGAGGATGATTATGCGCGGTTACGGCAATGGTTTTCGGAGAAAGATTGGCGCACGTGGGACAGGGAAATAGAGGCAGATTCCGCTACAGGTAAACTTGATTTTTTGGTCCGAGAGGCCATTGACGAGAAAAGCAAGAGCAAGCTCCGGGACCTCTAAATGCACCGAACCTCAGAACGGTTTTGGCGATGTCTCGAAAATCTTCCTGACCCCATTCAAAGAATAGCGAAACGCAACTTCCAGCTGCTCAAAGAAAATCCTTCACATCCATCCCTTCATTTCAAAAAAGTCGGCAAATTTTGGTCTGCACGTATAGGGCTTGACTATCGGGCGCTTGCCGTCGAGGATAATGAAGACTTCATTTGGGTTTGGGGTAGGCACCCATGACGACTATGCACCGATCATAAAAGACATGGGCTAATAAACTGGGGCATCCGGTTGCATAAGGTGCCCGTTAGGCGTTTATACGGTTCGGTCAGAAAAAAAGGAGGTGCCGTACAATGGGTCAACAATCCAAAGAAACCATTTGCCAAAGCTGCGGTATGCCCCTTGAAGAGGCTGATGACTTCGGGACCGCGGCGAACGGATCTAAAATTACCGATTACTGCCATTTTTGTTTTCGTAACGGCGCCTTTACCGAGCCGGATATCACTATGCAGGGTATGATCGCCAAGTGCGTCGGCATTATGACGCAGCAGGGCATTATGCCGGAGCCTCAGGCGCAGGCCTTCATGAGCGAGGTCATCCCGAAACTGAAGCGGTGGCGGATGAAATAACAAAGGTCTTATCTGCATTGCAAAATATTCGGCTCCATGATAAGAAAGGCAAGTTGTAATACGGTGCACCTCTCGCGCGATACGTCACAGCAGATAAGAAAGGATTACCATGTGCCTGATGTATGCTATTAATCTGATCTTATGTGTGATTATCCTCATCTTCGGCCTTATGGCCTGGCGCCGGACGAAAAATCCGTTTCCGCTTTACATCGGCATCGCGTTTGGTCTTTTCGGGGTCTCCCATCTGGCCTCGCTCCTGGGGCAGGCAGCGCATCTGGAAGCTCCCCTGATCATAATCAGGACGGCGGCATATCTGATAGTGCTGTATGCGCTGTACAAGATGGCCTTTGGACGTCGCTAGGGCATGGTCATGCGCCCTATCGAATACATACACAAACTATAATGAGAAGAAAACAATCAGCAAAGGAGTATCTCCTATGAAAAACGAAGTACAGGCCTGGGCAAGAAATCTGAAACAGGTGTTGGGCACTAACCTCACCGGCGTTATCCTGTACGGGAGCGCTGCGCGAGGGGATCTCGTTCCCGGCCATTCCGATCTCAATCTGATGCTCGTCTTCAAGAAGATCGATCTCGGTCAGATAGCTAAAATTAAGACCCTGATCCCGCGGCGGATACGCAAGAAGTTACCGCGGCTGGTTTTTTGGAGGCAAGAGGAGATAGCAAACTCCTGGGACGTCTTTCCCCTGGAGTTTAGCGATATCGCGGCAAACCACCGCTGTTTGGCAGGCACGGATCCCTTCAGGAGGAGAAGAATCGATACGAAACGCCTGCGCTTTCAGCTGGAATTTGAGCTGCGCGCGAAGCTGCTCAAGCTGCGGGAAGACTGGCTGGCCATCAATCGGGACACCTACGCCCAGGAGCGGTATCTGATCAAGGCAGGTACTTCTTTTGAATATCTCATCAGCAAGGCGCAGGCCGTGCTGGGGAAAAAGGGAGTGACGGCGCCTGATCTTTTTACCAAGATCAAAAGGCTTAAAAAAAAGGAGATCCGGTTAAAACGCGTTGAGCTCCAGGATCTCTTTTACCATCTGCATGAGACCGTGGAAGCGGTGATAGGTAAGATCGATGCTGCCTAGGCTATCTCGGGGGATATTGATGAAGGGGGTTTGGCAAGGCCTTCTCCTGGGTGTTTTGCTGGTGCTGGCTGCGGCGCCGCCGGCACAAGCAAAGATGCCGGCTAAGCCGCAGGGGTGGGTGAGCGATTTTGCCGGCATTTTATCCGGCGAAGCCAAGTCTAAGCTTACCGCCCTGATCGAGGAGACGGAGAAGGCCACCGGAGCCGAGATCGCCGTGGTAACAATCACCTCATTAGAGGGGATATCTGTTGAGGAATACGCGGTCAAGCTTTTTAAGGCTTGGGGCATCGGAAAAAAAGGTAAAGATAACGGCGTGCTCCTGCTCGTCGCGCCGAACGAGCGCAAGGTTAAAATCGAGGTCGGCTATGGCCTGGAACCGATCATCACGGACGGGCGGGCAGGCGAGATCATACGAGAGACGATATTACCTTTTTTTAAGGCGGGTGATTACGATCAGGGTATCTTGCAAGGGAGCACGCAGATTGCGGCGCTGATTACCGGCAAGGCATTTGTCCCCAGCGTGCCCCGGCGTCAGTCGCGGGAAAATACGGAGCCATGGCCGGTCAAGGTGGGCGTCATGCTTTTTTTTGCCCTGTTTATTACCATAGGATTTCTGGCCCTTGGTTCCGGGCTGCGCCAGAAAGGCGGGGGGTTTCTCCGGATTTGGGGGGCTGGTTTCGGCGGCATCCCCCTGGCCATGAGCCTTGCCTTTGCCGCGGCAATGGGATTTCCCATCTATATTCTGCCGGCATGGGCACTGCTCATACTCGTGTTTTCGCTCAGCTTCGGCAAGAAGGTCTTTAGCCATTTCCCTTCCTCCGGCTTTTCCTCAGGAGGAGGGCGGTTCGGCAGCGGGTCGAGCAGCAGTTCCAGTTTCGGCGGGTTTAGCGGCGGGTCGAGCTTCGGCGGTTTCGGCGGCGGCTCCTCAGGCGGGGGTGGCGCAAGCGGTTCATGGTAGCCTTTTGGGGGTGCAGGGAGACCATAGCTGCGTTGTCCGCTGTCCAGGGCAAGGGGAAATAACTCGCTTCCCCTTTGGGGTGCAGGCCTTTTAAATCCCCATTAAATCCTGTATACTCACCACAGTTGATATTGATAAGGAGATACTATGTCTATTGGAACAACACAGAAGTTAGCCGTATTAATTGACGCGGATAACGCCCAGCCCTCGATTATCGAAGGGTTACTCGCCGAGATAGCCAAATACGGGACCGCGAATGTCAAGAGGATATATGGGGACTGGACCGGCCCCCACTTAAAGAGTTGGAAAGAGGTGCTGCTTTTATACTCGATCCAGCCGATACAACAGTTTCGCTATACCGTAGGGAAAAATGCCACCGATGCCGCCATGATCATCGACGCCATGGATCTACTCTACACCAATAAATTCGACGGGTTTTGTATCGTTTCCAGCGATAGTGATTTTACCAAGCTGGCCTCGCGTATCAGGGAGGCGGGGCTGGTGGTATATGGCTTCGGGGAGAAAAAAACGCCGGAGCCCTTTGTTTCGGCCTGCGACAAATTTATCTACACCGAGGTCTTGGTAACCAAGGAAGATGACAGCCTGCCCATAACACGTAAATCCACCAATGAGTTAAAGCAGGACACGCGGCTGGTCAATCTCTTACGCAATGCCGTCGAGGCGTCATCAGACGAGAGCGGCTGGTCGCACCTCGCACCGGTGGGGAGTAACATTGCCAAACAGGCCCCGAATTTTGACCCGCGCAACTACGGCTACATAAAACTCGGCGAACTGATAGCCGCAACGAAACTCTTTGAAATAGAACAACGTCCGGTGGGAGACGGCCACTCCCGGTCGGTGTATATCAAGGATAAGCGTAAGCAATAATCCGGTACTCTCCTGCCGCAGGCGGTCGGGGATGCTGGTTTTTTAATTGGGGAAGATGAACGTATGGCGCAGCAGAAGCCGCGAGCCGATGGCGACGGGATAATCCCTGCCGATGCTGCAGCCCGCCGCAACCGCGAGCGAGTTGAAAAGACCTACCGGCAGCGGGCGCTCAGGATGTTTCCCGCAGTCTGCGCGCGCTGCGGGCGCGAGTTTGCCGGCAAGAGACTCCGCGAGCTGACGGTCCATCACAAGGATCACAACCACGATAACAATCCTCCTGACGGAAGCAATTGGGAACTGCTCTGCGTGTATTGCCACGACTACGAACACACGAAGTACATGGATGAGGAGTTATATCCGGCGGAACGGGCGAGCGAGCGAGGCGAGCCGCCGGCTACCTATAAGCCGTTTGCCGATCTTGCTGATTTACTGAAGAGCAAAAAATAGATGCTAAACCGTAGGCGCGCTGAGAAACCGAGAGCAGAAAGAACCGGGCGAAGGAAAGAGACGCACGATATGATTTTAACAGTCGCAATTTTTTCGGTGGCACATAAATATGAGTGAGTGGAGCCCTTCCGGCTGGCGTCAAAGACCTATTTTGCAGCAACCGGAATATCCCGATCGATCCGAGCTGCAGGGGGTAGAGCTACAACTGGAGGGATTGCCACCGTTGGTATTCGTCGACGAGGTGCAGGAACTCAACCGGCAACTAGCGCGCGTTTCCGAGGGCAAAGCGTTCCTGTTGCAGGGGGGGGATTGCGCGGAAAGCTTTGCGGAATTCAATACCCGGCATATCCAAGATACCTGCAAAGTAATCTTGCAGATGGCGGTCGTGCTCACCTATGCGGGAAGCTGTCCCGTTGTAAAAGTGGGGCGTCTGGCAGGTCAATTTGCGAAACCCCGTTCTTCAAAAATGGAAACTATTGACGGCATCGCGTTGCCGAGTTACCGGGGAGACATGGTCAATGCCATCACGTTTACCGCGGCAGCGCGCACGCCTGATCCACAGCGCCTGCTGCAAGCCTATCACCAGTCCGCGGCTACGCTTAATCTCCTGCGGGCCTTTACCAAGGGAGGGTTGGCAGATCTGCACCAGGTGCATCAATGGAATCTCGAATTCGTGAAAGGAAGTCCCTTAGGAGACAGATACCAAAACTTAGCCGACCGTATCGGTGAGGCGCTTGCCTTTATGGAGGCCTGCGGCGTTACCTTGAAAGACACGCCGAGTATCCGTGAGACGACGGTCTATACTTCTCATGAGGCCTTGTTGCTTAATTATGAACAGGCCCTCACGCGCCGCGACGACGCAGCAGGCGATTGGTACGATTGTTCGGCCCACATGCTCTGGATCGGAGAGAGAACGCGTCAGGTAGACAAAGCGCATATCGAATTTATCAGGGGTATCAAGAATCCCATCGGCGTCAAGGCAGGGCCGGGGATGGATGCAGATGAGCTCATGCGCCTGATAGACATGCTCAACCCCCGCAATGAAGCGGGGCGCTTGACCATTATTGTTCGCATGGGCGCTCGTATCGTTGATATCTTGCCGCCGTTACTCAGACGAGTGAGCCGTGAGGGGCGTCAGGTCGTGTGGAGCAGCGACCCCATGCACAGCAATACAGTTAAGACGAGCCACGGTATTAAGACGCGGTCGTTTAACAAAATATTGGAAGAGGTAAAAAATTTTTTTGAGATCCACTATGCGGAGGGGACATACGCAGGGGGTATTCATTGTGAAATGACCGGGCAAAACGTGACCGAGTGTATCGGGGGGGCACAGGCTATTACCGAGCAAGAGCTCACGGATAAATATTTTACCTATTGCGATCCCCGTCTTAATGCCAACCAGGCCCTGGAATTGGCTTTTTTGATCTCTGATTTTCTCAAGAAGGCCCGCACGACAAAAAACCACGGTGTCCATTAGCATGGAATTCCTCCGTAGCGGCGCTGGACAATACCAAATTAAATAGAAGGCTTATGGTAAACGCAACGCGATGAATACTCCAGCTCCTACGACCACGACCACCCAGGTGGCCAAATCCGCCGGTTCGGTCGGCATCGCCGTTTTCTGCAGCCGCCTCCTCGGATTGGTCCGAGAGCAGGTTATGGCCGTCCTGTTCGGGGCGGGGCTTTCTATGGACGCCTTTGTGGTGGCCTTCCGGATACCCAATTTACTCCGCGACCTGTTTGCCGAGGGGGCCCTTTCTGCCGCTTTTGTTACCGTATTCACCGATTACGATCATAAACGAGGGCAGGAGGACACCTGGCGTCTGGCCAATAACGTCCTCCTGACGCTCACGATCCTGCTTTCCCTGCTTACCCTGTTCGGGATGATTTTTTCCGGAGAGATCATCCAGGTCATGGCGCCGGCCTTTGGCAGGGTCGCCGGCAAGATCGCCCTTACTAAGCTCCTGACCAATATCATGTTTCCTTTCTTAATTTTGGTTTCCTTGGCTGCCGTCGTCATGGGAATTTTAAATACCAAAGGACGTTTTTTTATCCCGGCCATGGCCTCGACTTTTTTTAATGTCGGCTCCATTATAGGGGGAGTCTTGTGCGCCTGGTGGGCTCCTGCCTTCAGCCAACCCCCGATCGTCGGCATGGCGGTGGGGACGTTGATTGGTGGGCTCCTGCAGCTCGTCATACAGGTGCCGTCGCTTAGGCGCAGCGGTTTTACCTGGCGCCCGCATCTCAACCTCAAGGATGAAGGCCTGCGCCGGATTATGATCCTCATGATCCCGGCGGTGATCGGCCTCTCGGCCACCCAGATCAATATCTTTATTAATACGAACTTTGCCGCCCGGTGCGCCGAGGGGAGCGTTTCGTGGCTCAACTACGCCTTTCGCCTGATGCAATTTCCCATCGGCATCTTCGGGGTCGCCATTTCGATCGCCACCTTGCCGGTCATTGCCCGACACGCATCGCAGGGGGACATGGGTGCCTTAAAGGCTACCTATGTATCGTCCTTGACCATGGCCTTTTTACTGACCATCCCGGCCGCCTTTGGATTGGCTGTTCTGGCTAAGCCGATTATCCGCCTGATCTTCGAGCACGGCCGTTTTGTAAACGGCGATACGATCCATACGGCCGAGGCCCTGACCCTTTATGCCGTGGGTCTTTTTGCCTATGCCACGGTCAAGATCACGGTGCCGGTCTTTTACGCCTTAAAAGATACAAAATATCCGGTCATCGCGAGTTTTTTGGCGGTAGCCACCAATATCCTTATCGTCTCGCTCACCCTGGATGCGTTTCAACACAAGGCCATCGCCCTTTCTACCTCCATCACCATGATCATCAATTTTTTCTTTTTGAGCGTGGTGCTCTATAAAAAAGTCGGCGGCTACGACCTGCGCTACCTGGTCGGCTCTTTTATCAAGATCACCGTTGCCTCCGCGGCAATGGGCCTCGCGGCCTCATACCTGTATGCCGCCGGCAGCCGGCTCATCGCGCATGCTACCCTGCTCAATCAGGGGCTTGTCCTCATTGTGACCATTGCCGTGGCGGTTGTCGTCTACTTTATCTTGATCCGCTGGCTCGGTATCAGGGAGTTGCACGAGGTGGTGGAAAATGTGAAAAAGAGATTCTTAGCCAGAGGCGTTAGCCCGAGCGATTTATCCGATTGATGTACCTACGGGGTGATTTGACGTGCGCAAGATACTACGCGGGGTCGGTATATTCTTTCTTATCATAGCCGTACCGCTCGGTATAATGACCATCGCCTCATGGCCGCCGGGAGGTCTGTTTTTTGCCCTGCCGTTTTTGTTTCTGATACCGGCGATCATATTCGGCATGGCGGGCGGTTTGTTATTGCTGTTGACACGAAAGCCAAGAGACCTGCCGCCTGCCCAAGAGAGAGGTACCCGTACATAATACACTATCGGTCTTGATTGACAATGACCTGAAGGATGGCTATGATATTATTCAGTATATGATGAATAAAGCCGGTATAAACTCAAAACGCAAGTTGTTCCGAGGGGTTGCGCCAGCATTATTGGCGGTGGTGTTTGTGGTTGCACAAGTGTCCATGCTCCTGGCAAATCCCCCGGGCCTCTGTGTGTCTGGTGCGGGATCATCGATACCCTCCTCGCCGTCGCAGGCCCACCAGTGTTGCTGTGGTGGAACGAACGCGTGCTGCTGCGATGTGGAACGAGGGCCCACGGCGTCATGGCCCGATATGGGGCTTAGCGCGGTATCTGATGGAGCGTACAATCCCGCTTCTTCCCTGCACGCGGTTGCAGACAGTGATTTGCCGGTTTCTCTCCTGCCTCACTTGCCTCGGTCGGCTGGGAGATGGACCGGGACCGGACCACCCTTAACCTTGTCCTATCTCGTCAATCTAACCTTTCGCTGTTAATCATTTTTTTTCATCACAAGGGCGCTATTGCGGCCTACGGGTCAGTTACCACCCCGTAGCGCTGATGTTTGAGCTGCGCCATGCAGCCATGATTCACACACAAGAAAAGGAGAATAACATGTTTACGAGAATAACTTCAGTTGTTATGCTGATAACGTTCGTGTGCATTTCGGTGGTCTCCGCGCTTGCTACAACGGCTGGTGCTGTCCCGGCAACGCAGGTCACCTATCCTGAACAGACATTTGCCAACGGGAAGGCGCGTCACTTTACCTATAAGACCGATGACGGTGTAACCATCCGCTACTTTATCATGAAGAGCTCTGACGGAGTGATCCGCGCCGCCTTTGACGCGTGCGACGTCTGCTGGCCGGAAAATAAGGGCTACACGCAGCAGGGGGATGTTATGGTCTGCAACAACTGCGGCAGGCGATTCCCCTCTACCCGCATCAATGAGGTCCAGGGCGGCTGCAATCCCGCTCCCCTCAAGCGAAAGGTGGAGCAAGGCATAGTCATCATCAAGGTGGCCGACATCCTCCAGGGCAAGCGCTACTTCGATTTCCGGGGAGGCACGCGATGACACTCAAAAACATAGTAATCAGTAATCTGCGACGGCGGAAGGCCCGCGCGATCTTCGTGCTTGCGGGATTGCTCATCGGTGTCGCGACGGTCGTCGGACTCATGAGCCTGGTGCGAGAGATGAAGAATGACATCAACCATAAGCTAGAGATGTACGGGGCCAACATCCTCATTGTCCCAAAGACCGAAAACCTCTCGCTCACCTACGGCGGGATGTCGCTGGGCGGCGTCTCTTTTGATATGCAGGAGCTCCACGAGGAAGAGGTAATAAAAATCAAGACCATTAAAAATGCCGCAAACGTGGCGGCGGTTGGTCCCATGGTGCTGGGCCTTGTTACGGTCGCAGGCCGCCGCGGCCTGCTGGCCGGGGTTGATTTCGCGGAGATGGAGATTCTGAGGCCCTGGTGGAACGTGCGGGGGGAAATACCGCTTCATCAGGACGGCATACTGCTCGGTGCCGATGCCGCGCGTCTGAGGGGACTTAAACAAGGCGATATCGTGCAACTGCGGGGGCGGGCGTTGCCCGTGACGGGAATCCTTGAGAAGACGGGATCGCAGGACGATGGACTCGTCTTTGCACCGCTTCGGCTCGCGCAAGACATCCTTGGTAAGACAGGGAGAATTTCCATCGTTGAGGTAGCAGCACTCTGTACCGGATGCCCTATCCCCGAGATGGTGCGGCAGATATCTGCGGTCCTGCCCAGCGGCACCGTAACCGCTATCCAGCAGGTGGTCAAGGGACGCATGGAAACAATCGGCCACTTCCAAAAATTTTCATACGGCGTTTCGACTCTGGTGCTGCTCGTCGGGTGCTTGATGGTACTCGTTACTATGATGGGGAGTGTCCGCGAGCGGACGGTCGAGATCGGTATATTCCGCGCCATGGGTTTCAGGAAATCGCACGTGCTACGGATCATACTGCTTGAGGCCGGTATAATAGCGGCCGTCGCTGGTATCGTGGGCTATTTTCTTGGCTGGGGCGCCACGAGATTGCTCTTTCCCCTGTTTTCCGAGGGGCAAGGGCATGGCACTATTTCGCTTGATCCGGTTATGGCAGTAGCGGCGATTCTGGCTTCGATCATGCTCGGCATTACCGCAAGCCTTTATCCAGCCCTTATGGCGTCGCAACTCGACCCCAATGAAGCCCTCAGGGCACTATAAGGAGAAACAAAATGCGTGATATCAATACAGAGAACATCGTTAAACGATACGGCACCGGAGCAAACTTGGTGACCGCGATCGGGGGCGTCACGCTCGGCATTACCGCCGGCGAATTTGTGGCCATTATGGGCGAATCTGGTTCCGGTAAATCCACCCTGCTTTCTATGCTGGGTGGTCTCAACGCGCCGACTTCCGGCAGCTTATCGGTAGATGGCGTTGACATCTATGCCCTTGCGTCCGATGAGCGTGCCGATTTTCGTCAAAGATCAATCGGGTTCGTCTTCCAAAACTTTAACCTGTTGCCATACCTGACCATTGCGGAAAATGTCATGCTGCCGCTGGCCATCGTGGGGATGAGCAAAAAAAAGAAACTCACCGCCGCCATTGATGCACTCGCACGTGTGGGTCTCGCTGAAAAGGCGGCCCGCTTGCCCAATCAGATCTCGGGCGGCGAACAGGAGCGTGTCGCCATTGCCCGCGCCATTGTCAACAAGCCACCGATCATTCTCGCCGACGAGCCAACGGGCAATCTCGACACGCATACCGGCGCCGAGATCATGAAACTGCTCACCGCATTGAACCAGGACGGGATAACGGTGATCATGGTGACACACAGCAATGAGTATGCCCTTTATACCAGAAGGCGAGTCAAACTCGCCGACGGTCTCCTGGCGGACGAGGATGGAGAGGTATGTTTCCCCGTGGCACGGGCAACAGGGCAAGGATAACGGGGAAAATGAAGAACAGGAGGAGACCATAGGTGATAAAAAATGAGACTATACGTGCAGCCAATAGAAAGGTATACTCACGTTCAAAAATAAGATTTTTCCAAACGGAGGGGGCGATGACTGATTACATACGGCGCATGGGATTTGTAATAGCTCTCTGTATAGCGGCGATTTTCTTTGCGGTCATTCCCTGCCTGGCGCAGGACGCTCAGCAATATTACCAGCAGGGGCTTGAGGCCTACGGCGTCGGTGAGTATGACCGCGCCATCGCGAACTGGAAGTCCGCCGCCTCACTTGACCAGAAATCGGCTAAGATCCAGAAGGCGCTGGGATTGGCATACTACCAGAAGAGCTTGAGCAAAAAGGATCAACAGACAAAGCGGGCGGGATGTCAGGCGGCGCTCGCGGAGTTTCAAAAGGCTGTCTCCCTCGATCCCAATTACGCGCAGGTATACAGCGACATGGCAGGGCCGTACGAATGCCTGGGTGATAATGACAAGGCCATCCAGAGCTATGAAAAGGCCATCGCCCTTAATCCTAAACTCAAGGACAGCTACTATTACCTCGCCCTCCTCTACAAGCAACGTAACGAGATCGCCAGGGCGAAGCAGTTGGTGAAACAGGGGGATTTATTGCCGGCAGAGCCCTTGGAGGATACCGACCAGGCAGGGTGGTATGGCACGTTCCTTGAGTATCTGAAGTGGAAGAGCCTCGGGCCGACCTTGGAAGAGCTCAGACAGTAGCGGTCAAGAAAGAGGGGGCATCTATCGGTTAATAGATGCCCCCTTGCGCTGCCTTTTCAGGCTTCAATAGGCTCTTTGTGAGTCTTCACAATGAGTCATAGCAAAAAAAAGTGGGATGCTCAAATCGTTGAACATTACGAGGAACCTGCTATCTCCTCGTCTTCTTGGACCTCTTCGATGCCCTGAATCGCCGTGATGCCGCAGCTGCTCCAGAGCTTCTCGCTGTCCGAGGCTGGGCTACGCCGGTCCACTTTCGCAACTGCTGTGCGGCAATGTCACGTCCTCCGATGCCAAAGGCAATGGCAGCCGCGATGGCTACTGCCCCCAAGGCCATACCAAAGGCAATGATGATGATGTCATTGCCCACATTCATATGGGTCAAGGCCATGGCTGCGGCCAATACGATGATGGATATGCGGGCTACCAAGGCGAGCAGCCCTGACTTGTCCGTCCCTGCGGCTTGTACTGCCCGTGCTGCGAGATTTGCCAGAAAGAGACCGAAACCGAAGATGATCAAGCCCAGGATGACGCGGCCGGTGAAAACTAAGAACTGCGCCACGAGATCAGCCAAGACAACGAAATTGAGCAGCCGTAACGCCTCGATAGTCGCGAAGAGTACAATGACCACCAGGGCGATGTATCCGGCGATAAACGACGGGGTCCACTTTCCCCTTACCGCCTCCTTGCTCAGGCCCAGTTTGACAAAGAGAAAGTTAAAGCCGGCGCCGGTGAGTACGTTCGTAATCAGACGGGCTATGACCCGAGCCACAATGAACGCAATTGCTACCAGCAAGAGGGCGGCAAAGATAGCGGGGAGTGCCGCCAACATGATGTTTAACATATTACTTGCCGGTAAGGTAATAGCATCGAGCTGCACGGCGTTGAGCGAGGCGATCAATACCGGGATGAGGATTAAGATATAGACAATCAATCCCACAACGCCGGAAAGGCGCCGTTCGCCCAATACCGGTGCCAGCCCTATCCTTTCACTGAGACGATCGGTACCGGCAACGACCAAAAGATTCGTGACGATCTGCTGGATAATGCGGGCGAGGAACCAGCCGATCAGGACAATAAAAACAGCGACGAAGATGTTAGGCAAAAAAGCAAGGATCTTGTCGATCATTCCTTGGACCGGCTCAAGGATTCCCTGCATTTGGAGTGTGCTCAATACCGCCGGTAAAAAGAACAGGAATACCAGCCAGTATACGGCGTCAGAAATCGATTTTGTCACCGTCAGGCGCGGCGCTTTTTCAAAGGCCGCACTTTTTCTCAGCCGGTCATCGAGTTTGGTTGCACTCAGTCCCCGGAAGAAGACCCACCGCAACACGCTCGCAATAATCCAGGCCGCGAGCAGCAAAAGACCTGCTGCGAACAGCCGGGGCAGGTACTGAAATACCTGGATGAGCAGTTGATTGATGGGTTCAGTTATGACCACAAGACCGAGCGTCTGGAGAAAGGCAATGAGCACGAAGAGCATAATTAGATAGAATACTCCTCTTCCGAGCCAGCGCTCAGCATCAATACCCTTGCCCCTTCCTTTTCCCGCTTTTTCTCCCCAAATCAAACTTGCCAGTACCTTACTAAAACCTGAGCGTCGCACGACGTAACGCACCAGCGCTGAAATCACGAGGGCCACGAGCCATCCGAAGAAAAGGATCGCAAAGGCCCCGATAAGGTTGGGAACATAACCGCCCATTGCACTAGTCATCTGCTCTATAATCGTTTGCAGCATGCTTCACCTCCTTGATTAGTATTCGAGCATCCCTCTCGTAGTTGACATAGTACTCTATTTTAATCATTTTTCCTATCTTTTTTTTATAAT
Source organism: Deltaproteobacteria bacterium RBG_16_54_18 (assembly GCA_001797935.1). Taxonomy (GTDB): domain Bacteria; phylum Desulfobacterota; class B13-G15; order B13-G15; family RBG-16-54-18; genus RBG-16-54-18. The sequence goes on from MGQT01000092.1 coordinate 17,414, forward strand.
TGCAGAGTTGATTTATTGACAGAAAGATGTTATGGATTGACTGCATAGAGATTACTGAATCATGCTGGCTCTGAGGAATACGTGACAGGAGACTAAGAAGGAGGCCATTATTAGCGCGAAACTTTTTGTTGGGAATTTAAGTTATGATACGACTGAGGACGATCTCAAAACCCTTTTTTCCGAGGTCGGCCAAGTGACGGAAGCCTCGGTGCCGTTCGACCACCTCACGGGACGCCCGCGGGGATTCGCCTTCGTTACGTTAGCCGATGAAGGGGTTGTTGCGGAGGCAATTCAGCGGTTTGACGGCTACCAGTTCCGCGGGAGGAATCTACGCGTGAACCAGGCGGAAGAGCGACAGCGGCGCGCACCGAATTATGGCGGCGGTCCGGGGGCGCGTCCTCGCGGCCCGCGGGGCGGATCAAAGCCAAAGGGGAGCCGCCGCAATCTTCGCGCCAAGAAGCGCGGTTTCTGATTACCTGCCCTAGTCGTGATAGCCACCTCGTGATAGATTTTATAATGGGTCGTGACGAGAGGACTATACTGTTCTCGTCGCGACCCATTGTTATTTTCTCTTAGTATCTCTATAGCCCTTATTTAATGAGTCAACCGGCGGAGCGCCTCTTCATACCGCTGTCTGGTCTTCTCGACGATGTCACGGGGCAGCGGCGGGGGAGGGGGGGTCTTATCCCACGCGAGGGTGAGGAGATAATCCCGGAGGAACTGTTTATCAAAGCTCTGCTGCGGCCCGCCCGGGCTGTATGAACTGGCAGGCCAGAAGCGCGAAGAATCCGGTGTGAGGAGCTCGTCGATGAGGATCAATTCTCCCCCCCGCAGGCCGAACTCCAGCTTGGTGTCGGCGATGATGATCCCCTTGGCCTCGGCGATGCCGCGGGCGCGTTCGTAGACAGCGAGGGTGACTGCTTGCAGTTGCTCGGCGAGTTTTTTTCCTATTCTCTCGACCATCTGGTCAAAGGTGATATTGATGTCGTGGCTTCCGACCTCTTCCTTGGTAGACGGGGTAAAGATCGGTTGGGGGAGCCGCGCCGATTCCACTAATCCGCCGGGGAGCTTGATCCCGCATACCGTTCCCTTTGTCTGATACTCCTGCCACCCTGAGCCTGCCAGATACCCCCTGGCTACACATTCAATGGGTACGGCCTCGGCCTTGGAGCAGAGCATGCTCCTCCCTTCCAGCTCTGCCGCGTACTTGTGACATGGCGGAGGGTAGTCTTCAGCGCGGGTGGAGAGGAGGTGATTCGGAATCACCGCATCCATCACCTTAAACCAGTACGTCGAGATCTCGGTCAAAATACGCCCCTTGCCGGGTATGGGGTCGGCCATGATCACATCGAAGGCCGACACCCGGTCGGTGGCCACAATAAGCAAGTTGTCGGCG
>MGQT01000093.1:0-2976 GCA_001797935.1 Deltaproteobacteria bacterium RBG_16_54_18
TAACAATCAACACTTCCACCAGGGTCATGGCGAGGGAAGTCCTCTTGTGCTTCAGCCTATCGACGAAAGGGTACCGACAAATCGTCGCGATAGATAGGCAGGGGTACGCAAGAGCCGATATAAATCTTTGCAAATGCCTCATGTAATCTTCCAAACTGTTGAAGGGTTAACTCTTGTAGGTGAAGTACGACGAGAGTGGAAAGACTTGCCTGTATTGCTGATCACGGTGATAAGAGATCGGGTGAGTATTGAAGGTACCTTCATACTATCTAAATTTTCTCTATAGATTACATAGGTTACGTTTTGCCTTCAATGGGTTTTAGGACCTCTTTTTTAAACGTGCTACAATTATTAAAATCCAGCAAAATACATGCCATACATTAGTTTTAATTATAATATAACTATTCAAAATGATTGCTTATATCTTGAATTCTCTACGCATCCTTATTACTTCTCTAATCTTATTATCGTTTTTACGGCAAAAAGTGGTCTTTGCTATGACAAAATTTGTCATTAAAAGATTACACTGAATATCGATGTAATGTTTAATTTTCTAGTATATCACCCCTCTTATTCCATTTATAACAATAAAATCTGCTTCACATATGTATCTTTCATGCATATCTATCAATAGCTATTGAAACGATCATGAGCATTTCACTAATTATAATATGAGCTATATAAAACCCTCATGCGTTCTTCTGCATTGACTTTAATTTCGATAAATGGTAAGTAAAAAAACAATAGAAGGGAAGGGAAAATATGCTGGTGCGCGATATCATGACGAGCAATGTCATATCTATCCCCAAGGATACCCCGCTCTTCGAGGCCGAGAAGCTTATGGAATTTCACCACATTGAACGTCTTCCTGTTGTGGACAGGGGAAAGCTGTTAGGGTTGGTAACCAAGGACACCCTTATGAAGGCCAGCCCGTCCGACGCTACCTCGTTTAGCCGCGGTGAATTGTATTATCTCCTTTCGAAGCTGACGGTGAAGGACATCATGAAAAAGAAACTCATAACCGTTGCACCGGATATCAGTGTTGAACAGGCGGCGGCTCTCGCTCAAAAAAACAACGTCGGTTGTTTACTGGTCATTAAAGGAAATAAGTTGGTCGGCATAGTGACCACCAATGACTTCTTCTATAAAATTCTGAACCCTCTTTTAGGCATCGGCGAGGCTGGCAAGCGGATCATCGTCCACGGGGCCGGTGAACCGAATAGGATGAGAAAGGTGCTTGATGCTGTGGCCAAGGCTGATATCGAGGTGAAGAGCTTTTGCTCCCTCAAGTCGTCGAAGACGGGGAAAAAGGATTTTGTCCTTCACTTGAATACCGAGAATATTACCCAGTTCGTAAAACAACTTAAAGAGATGGGGTTCGCGGTAGAGGAACGAAGGCATACGATTTCCTAGTTGATATCTTGATGTGCCGCGGTACGCCGTGGGATCAGCGGGGAAGAACTTTGATCTTGTAGATGAAGGCTAACGGAGGCAGTTTGTCGGTGGAGTAAGACCGCGGCCTTGCTTTGCATGACAGAGAATCACCCCTGAAAATCGATTATTTTCAAATCGCGTAACGCGCGCCGATGCGAGGGCAGGTACATCGTCGAGCATCGAGCACGTTGTTTTTTTATGGTATCGAGATGGTGTCAACGACGAGGAGGTGCAAAGCAGACCGATGCAAGGGGTTACTGAAGAATTGATTTTGAATGTAAAAAAATTGATCATCCAGAGGCTCAAATTAGAAGAACTGTCAAGTGATGATATTGATACCGATGCGCCGCTCTTTGGCGAAGGGTTGGGTCTCGATTCCATCGATGCCCTGGAGCTGGTTATCGGATTGGAAAAAGAATACGGCGTGAGCATCCCCGATGCCGAAGTGGGGAAGAAGGCCTTCCAGTCGGTCCGGGCGATTGCGCAATATATCGTCGATAATCAAGGACAAGCAGTGGCCGCTGATGGTGCAGCGTAATGTAGGTAAGGTAGTCCTCTGTTTCCCTGGACAGCTCAATAAAGTACCGGAAGCGTTAGGAGGTAAAGAGCGTGGGGGAGGAGATCGTCTTTCCCACGCCTTTTTTGAAAAGGGGTGGGAACTGGCGGGTTTCGACCTCGCCTCTTTTTTCTTTCAAGATGAAGGAGAAGACCGCTCCCTTGCCCTCAAATTGCAGGTGGCAAGTTATCTGCTCAGCATGGTGTCCTTTGATCGGTATCAAAAAAAAGGGGGTACATGGGATTTTATCGCTGAACACAGCATGGGTATCTATGCCGCCTTGGCGGCGGCGGATGCCATAACCTTTGAGCAAGGCCTGGCAATAACCAAGGGGATAGGTCTCATCGTGGAAAAGGCGGGAGAACAAGACCCCGGAGGCATGGCCGCGGTTATCGGGTTGACGAGTCAGACGATAAGGCAGATATGCGCCGATGTTGACGGTCCTCTCTACGTGGCCAACGTGAATGGCTCACGACAATTTGTCCTATCCGGTGATGCCAAGGCGCTCGAACAGGGCATTGCCTTATCGATGCAACAGGGTGCCATCTCCGCCCAGCGCCTTCCCTTTACGACCCCTTTGCATTCTCCCCTGATGGAACCGATAGCGGATACGGTCCGTCGTTTCCTTGCAGACTTCGAGATACGACCACCCCGCACACCCCTGATAAGTCATTGGAGCGGCAGGCCGCTGCAAGACCATGATGAGATCAAAGAATTCCTGGCAGCGGAGCTCTACAAACCGGTTGACTGGGAGGGATGCGTTCAGTATCTTCTCTCTCAGGAGGTTACCTGTTTTATCGAGATGGGCGCCCACAATTCCCTCACAAAATTGATTCGTTGGATTGACCGCGATGTCAAGGCATTATCATATGGGGTTGCATGAATTGTATAAAAGGCGTGAGGTGACTGCGCGGTTTTATATAAAAAGCGTGAGGTGACTGCGCGGTTTTATATAAAAAGCTTGAGGTGACTGCGTGGTTTTATAT
>MGQT01000093.1:2984-9459 GCA_001797935.1 Deltaproteobacteria bacterium RBG_16_54_18
TGGTTTTATATAAAAAGCTTGAGGTGACTGCGTGGTTTTATATAAAAAGCTTGAGGTGACGCACGATGCCGTATGAAACCCATGTAACGGTACGTTTTTACGAGGTAGATTCGTATCGCGTCGTTTGGCACGGCCACTATATAGCGTGGTTTGAGGTGGGTAGAAATGAATTCGCCTCACGGTTCGGTCTCGATCCCGACCAGTTACAGGAAATCGGCCTGATGGCGCCGGTAGTCGATCTGCGCTGTTCCTTCAAGCGCGCGGCCGCCTTTGGTGATGAGGTCGTCATTGAAACCTCCATGGAGCGGTGCGAGACGGCCAAGTTGATATTCTATTATACGGTCAGACGCCGTGACGAAGTGCTTGCCGAAGGGAGCACGACCCATGTCCTTACGGATTTGAAGGGGACGATGCTCTATCAAGTCCCCCATGCGGCACAAGAACGGCTTGAAAAAATGTTTGCCTATCTCGGAGTTTGATCGTGCATATCGTTCTCGTTGACCCCCCCCATAAACTCTTTGCCGGGCTGAGGATGTGGACCCCCTCGTTCGGTCTCTTGAGCTTGGCGGCCTCTGTGCAGGCAAAAACGGAGGCCACGGTCGAGATCCTCGATTGTACCACCTTCACCGACCCGTGGGGTGATTTGGCGCACCGCATTGCTGCCGACAAGCCCGACCTCATCGGGGTGACCTGTTCCGCCACCTGTCTCTCACCCGAGGCCGTTGAGGCCATCAAACTCGCAAAAAAACTGTCGCCGCAGTCCGTCGTGGTAGCGGGGGGCAGCCATTTCAGCCTGGCAGCAGAGGAGATGTTGTCGTCAATCGAGGAGCTAGACTATCTCGTCATCGGGGAAGGAGAAGAGACCTTTGCAGCGCTCGCCTCCCGTATTGCAAAAAAGGGGGGGGAAAACGTCGATGATATACCCGGTCTTGCCTTTCGTCGGGACGGCACGATCGTCTTTACTAAGCCAAGAAATCTCATTACGGATCTCGATGCGCTGCCCATGCCGGCGTATCACCTCCTCGACATGGAGGCAGGGGCCTATTATTGGCACGGGATGGGGAGGCGGGCCTTTGGTATCTCCACGAGCAGGGGGTGCGGGGACCGGTGCGCCTACTGCTCTGAATCGCAGTTCTGGGGGGGGAGGTGGCGCGGCAGGAGCGGGAGAGCAGTGGTCGAGGAGATACGGTATCTCAACCGACACTACGGCAAATCACTCTTTGTCTTTAATGAGAACACCTTTAACTGGAGCAGGGCACGGGTGGAAGAGTTTCTGCAGGAGCTTGGGCGCTCGGGGATGAAAATTAATTTTTGGTTCCAGTCGCGGGTGCGGGATATCATCAGAGACGCCGATCTTATGGCCGAATTCAAGCGGCTCGGCCTCTATGAGGTGATGCTGGGGGTGGAGAGCATCAATCCGCAGGTCCTGGATCACTACCACAAGCGGCAGGACCGGGCGCTGGCGCAAGAGGCGATCGATATCCTGCGGCGCCATGACATCATGGTGATGACCAATGTCATGTTCGGCGACTGGTACGACACCGGGGAGACCCTGCAGGAAATATTTGCTTTCGTGAAGCGTCAGGGCGATTTTCTCGTGCTCACCGTCACGACACCGCTGCCGGGGACCCGCTATTATGAGGAGGCAAAACAGGCGGGCTTGATTGAAGAGCAGGATTTGGGCTGCTATGATTTCATGCACCCCATTGTCCCTACCAAGTACCTGAGTCGGGATGAGGTCGGGGCGCTGCAACAAAAGTACCTGCGTAAATATTACACCCAGCCGCGTATCATCTGGGGGGCCCTGTTTAACAGAAACCCATTCAGGAGGATGGCCTACCGGCTCATCATGCGCTATGTATGGGAGCATGCCACCCGCCGTCCGTGGCAACAGCCGGGGTATCGTACTCTCACGGAGGCAGCGTTCTTGGCAGGAGGCAATGAATGAAAAGGCGGTTCCCCCGATTATTGAAACTATACATCCCTTTCCGATAAGTACTGCTTATCGCTGAAGGAGGCGCTTTTGTTGAGGACACGCATTACCGAGATGCTCGGCATCGAATACCCCATCATCCAGGGGGGGATGATGTGGCTTGCCACGGCAGAGTTGGCTGCCGCTGTTTCCAATGCCGGTGGCCTCGGGATCATTGCGGCCCTGAGTTGCGGGGACGGTGATGGGTTGCGGCGAGAGATCAATAAATGCAGAGAGCTGACGGATAAGCCCTTTGGTATCAATATCTCCATGCTCCCGGATCTTGCTAACGACGAGCGGATTGAAGAGTTCGTGGACGCCGCCGTTGCGGAACAGGTGGCGGCGGTGGAGACCGCAGGGCGCACACCGGAGCCGTATCTCCCTCGACTCAAGGGGGCCGGGATCAAGGTCATCCATAAAGTACCAGCGGTGCGCTACGCGCAGACGGCAGAGCGGCTCGGGGTCGATGCCGTGGCGCTCGTGGGATTCGAAGGCGCCGGCCACCCCGGCATGGACGAGGTCACCACCTTCGTCCTGATACAAAAGGCCGCCCGCGTTGTGACGATACCGGTGATCGCCGCCGGTGGAATCTGCGACGCCCGGGGGTTCGTGGCCGCCCTGGCGCTCGGGGCCGAGGGGGTGCTCATGGGCACGCGGTTTATGCTGACGCGCGAGTGCTGGGCGCACGAACGGATCAAGGCGTGGTTAGCGAATGCCACGGAGCTTGATACCATGATCATCGAACGCTCTATCAATAACGCTGCTCGCGTCATTAAAAACGAGCCGGCTGCGCGCGCCCTGGCCATGGAGGAGCGCGGTGCCACCCTTGCCGAGTTGCTCACCGTTATCAGCGGCCAATTGGCCAGGCAGGCCTATCAGACGGGTGAGAGGGATGCCGGCGTGATCTCGTGCGGCCAGGTCATCGGCTTAATCGACACGGTGCCGGGTGTCAACGAGGTGATGGCCGAGATCATCAATGGCGCCCATGCCATCTACCGACAACTCGGGGCTATCGGGATACATAAAGGGAGCACCTAAAAAAGTATGGATACGCACGCGCAGAAATGGTCGGTCTTAATTATCGCCGCGATAACGGCCTTTTTAACGCCTTACATGGGTTCTACCATCAATATTGCTTTGCCCACGATAGGTAACGAATTTGCGATGGATGCCGTTTTATTGGGGTGGGTGGCTACCTCATATCTCCTGGCCGCGGCCATGTTTATCGTGCCGTTCGGCAGGCTGGCCGATATCTATGGTCGGAAAAGAATCTTTAGCTTCGGTATCGTGACCTTTACCCTGGCGTCATTTTTTTCCGCCCTTGCGCAATCACCCCTGGTCTTGATAACCTTCCGAGTTATCCACGGTATCGGCAGCGCCATGATCTTCGGCACTGCGGTGGCCATTCTCATGTCGGTCTTCCCCCCCCATGAACGGGGCAAGGCGTTGGGGATCAGCGTGGCCGCGACCTATCTTGGACTTTCCCTCGGGCCTTATGTGGGCGGTTTACTCACGCAGCACCTGGGGTGGCGCAGTGTCTTTCTCAGCAACGTGCCGCTCGGTCTCATCGTCATCGTCTTGATCTTTTGGAAACTTACGGGAGAATGGGCCGATGCCAAGGGAGAGCGTTTTGACGCGATCGGCTCCCTTATTTACGCGTTGATGCTGGCGGCGATCATGTACGGTTTCTCCCAGTTGCCCTCCCTGCTTGGGGGGTGGCTTATCCTGCTCGGCATCATGGGGGTGGTTGCCTTTGTGCGCTGGGAGCTGCGGATCGCCCATCCCGTTTTCAATGTCCAGATATTTCTGAGCAACAGGGTCTTTACCTTTTCCAACCTGGCCGCCTTGATCAACTACAGCGGGACATTTGCCATCTCCTTCCTGCTGAGCCTCTATCTGCAGTATGTCAGGGGCTTTTCCCCAGAAACCGCCGGCCTCATTCTGATCGCACAGCCGATTATCATGACCATCTTTTCTCCTATCGCCGGTTTATTGTCCGACAGGGTCGAGCCCCGTATCCTTGCCTCGACGGGAATGGCGGTAATGGCCGTGTGCCTTGCCTTGCTCGCCGGCGTCACCGAGCAGACGGCGCTGTGGTTCATCATTGCCGATATGATCTTTCTGGGATTCGGCTATGCCCTGTTTTCGTCTCCCAACACCAACGCGGTGATGAGTTCGGTGGAAAAGAGGCTTTACGGCGTCGCCTCGGGGATCCTGGGGACGACGCGCTTGATCGGCATGATGTTCAGCATGGGGATTGCGATGCTGATCCTGGCGGTCTATATGGGAAGCGCGCAGATTACCCCTGCCTACCACGAGACCTTTTTAAAAGGGATGCGGATGGCCTTTGCCGTCTTTGCCCTACTAAGTTTCGGCGGTGTCTGGGCCTCTCTGGTTAGGGGTACGGTACACAACGATGCGCGCTTGTCCGATTCCCCGGTGCGTAAAAAAGATCGCGGATAGCTGCCTACGAGAGATTGACGCATGGCCGATCCTGTTCATATCTTACACCCGTCCCTGTGGGAAAATCTTGCCCAGGCAGATCCCCAAGCGGCATGTCGGCGCAGCAAGGCGCAATTCGATGCCGCCACTAGTTCTTATTTCTTGGATTTTTTACAGGAACATTATCGCTTAGAGCCAAACAACCGCGTCATTAAACCGGTCTCCGGTCCCATACCCGTGGGGGGACCATCCATTGATCTGCAAATAATCCTTATTACCTACCTGCTTAATTCCCAGGAGATACCCCTTGCCGAAAAAATTGTGGCACCGAGCAGCCTCAGCGGGGGGAAAAACTTTTTCCAGGGGTCGCACCGTTTACCGATTGAACCGCTCGTAGAGCGGTACGGCAGGGATAGGAAAGGATTTCTGGATCGGGGGTCTTCCCTCGGGGCGACGCAAAAGGATTATGGTGATGTAGCGCTTGCCTTTACGGCATTGCCCCGGGTGCCGGTGGTGATGGTATTGTGGGAGGCAGATGACGAGTTCCCCCCGAGGCTCAGCGTTCTTTTTGACGCCACGGTTGATCAACACCTCCCCCTTGATGCGATCTATGGTCTAGTAGCTGAGATCTGCCGCCGCATGACGGCTTGAGACTGGAGAAAAAATACTCCTATGGAGATCATTGATTCACATACCCATTGGGGGCCGTCCGTGACCATGGGAATTGAGGTCACGACAACGGAGCTCTTGCGCCAGGCCGAGCAGAGCGGGGTAGGCAAGATCGTCATCTTTCCTTTCCCATCCCAGGCATTGGCAGATCAAGCGATCAATGCACAGGTGCTGGCTGAGGCGAACAGAGAACACGCATTTATCCCCTATTACTACATCCCCGAAGACCTGCGCCCGATCCCGCGAGAAAAGGGGTTTTACGGCGGCAAGTGGCATTGGACCAGGGGAGTACAGGATGCTTCGTCCAACTATCAGGTATTGAATGATCCGAGGCTCAGGGGGTTTATCGAGGAGTCAGAAGCGATCAATCTCCCTATTATCTTTGAAGAAGAGCTGGCCTTTACCGACACCTTTGTGGGGATGACCAAGACCATGAAGATCATCATCCCTCACCTGGGGCTTTTGGGAGGCAACCCCCTTGATTTCCTCGCCGTCTTCAAAAAGCGCGAGCATGTCTATTTTGATACTGCCCTGGCCGGTCAGGAGACGATAGTGAGGTTTATAAAAGACATAGGGGCGGAACGCGTCCTGTTTGGCTCCGATATCCCTTTTGGCACGATGAAGAACGAACTCAATAAGGTTTTATCTCTGCCAATCAGGGATGCGGATAAGGAGTTGATCCTCTCTAAGAATGTCAAGAGATTGATTGGGTTCGATTAAAACTAGCCATCGCTATATCCTTATCCCCTGGGAGAGAGAATTTAGTGGGGGGGGAAAAAAGCTATAAAGACGAGCGATAGTGGGTACGTGAAAGCGCTCCTTCGATATCTTATCTTCGTTCGTGCGCTTGTTGATGACACTTATCGCAGACGGCTACCAACCACTCAATTGGTTCTCTTCCAATATTTTTTGCGTATTGTTTGTGGTGGACCCGCGTTGCTTTTGATCCACAGTGAACACATTTCCAGTTGTCGCGTTTGAGCACCAAAGCCCGCTTCCTCCGCCACGCTTCTGATTTGAGGTACCCTTCGTCATACCATTTTTTTCTGCTTCGACGCCTCAGCTCAAAAATAAGGAAGGGGATCGCGACAAAAAGGACAATCCACAAGACCGCTACGACAATTTGAGCTATACCCTTCAATTGGCCTCCTTTATAAATAAATCAGGTATCGAAATCCTGGCTTCTGTTCTGCACGTTTGCCATCCATTCTAGTTCCTTTTCTTCTTTTGTTGATTGGGCCAACTCCTTCATAGCCCTGAGATTAGTACTAGCGTCCACCAAGCTCTGCGCGAACGTCCCTTTGTCTCTCCTTAGACGGTATTTGCTTATTTTTACTTGAATTTGATTTGTTCCACGAGCGCCGGGTCATTTGGCATCAAAATCTCGTATAA
>MGQT01000093.1:9495-9869 GCA_001797935.1 Deltaproteobacteria bacterium RBG_16_54_18
TCGCAGGTGCTGTCTAAAACTCTTTGATACTGGTTCTCGGTCCGGCACAAGAGCATCAATCCAGAACAGCGATGGTTGTAACATATTCGGGACAGAAGCGAAATTGTTAACCGAAAAATAGATTACCGAGTGCAGGTTCGAATACTTTCCCTTGAGAATGCGAGCGAGCAGATGCGCCATAAGATCTGGCTTCATCGTTAAATTTCCATCGTTTACTAGAAAAAGAAGACCTTTGGCGGCAGGGGCGTTAAAGAATTGTTTAGTTTCACGAACCTGCCTATTAGCCTTTTTGATCGTAGAAAATTCAAGTCGCTTCTTTAGTACGTCTAGTAATTCATGCGCACACGCTTCAGGAAGGTTTTTGATATTGAGAC
>MGQT01000093.1:10004-23783 GCA_001797935.1 Deltaproteobacteria bacterium RBG_16_54_18
CTGTTGGGAACCAATAGTCAGCCTTAGAAAACAAGGGGTTTCCCGGCATATCATCAAGCACTTTACCGTCAAGGGCTCGGACACAGGCTGCGAACTCTTTTTCAATGTTAATTTTCATCCGCATTATTTCTTACGGCAAAACATTTACTTTTAAGGTTATTCTACTGTTGTTAGCATCATAAATCTAATTATGAGGGGGTGTCAATCACCTTTGGTATCGTTGTAGACTGTGCCGCATCTTTCCCTGGATGGGCACGGAGCGGTTCTTTTCGAGGTCAAAGTATACGATGAGCGCCTTTCTTTCGGCAACGATTGCATTATCTTTGCAATTTTTTACCGCTGCGGCGTGGTTTACTGTCCTTAGCTCGACGTTGTTGCTGGGCCTTGAGTGCAGGTTTCATCGCTGCCTGTTGGCTGGCGCCGGGCAGGGAACGGAAACGGGTGGGTCGCAGCGGTTGCAAGCCGGCTGCGCGTTGCCAGTCCGCGATCTCCGCCAGCGACCAACTCCCCGACTGGCTCGTGTTGGCAAAGTAGAGGTCAGTGAGCAGAACAAGCATCGGCTCTTTGGCGGATGAGGGGCGGAGCATATCCTGGATTGCCAGCACACCGCCGGGGCGTAATGCCCGCGCCGCCCGTTTCACGAGATCGCGATTGGTGGCCTCGTCACAGTGATGGGCGAACTGCGAGATAAATATCAGATCCCACTCGTTAATTCCCAGATCGTCCGTGAGGGCGTTACCGACGCGATGCACCACGCGGTCGCCCATCCCTTCATTGGCCAGCATCGGTGCGGCGTGTTTGACTGCCTCGGGGATGTCGAGGACGACGGCGCGCAACTGACGGTAACGGCGGCAGAAGGCGACGGAGAAGAGACCGTGTGCGCCTCCGACGTCGAGCATGGCATGCGGATTTTTCGGCATCGGCGTCCGCCACACGACCTCAAAAGTCTGAAAACGCGTCACCGCCCGCATGGCGCGTTGATAGATCCCCCATCCGTCGTCGGACAACATTGCGTGAATCTTGAGCGGTATGCCGGTGCGCACGTACTCTTCATAGTGTTCTATCCATTCCCACTCGGTAAAGTGGAACAGCATCTTGTCGTAGATTGATCGGGGGCTGTCCCGGAGAAGCCACTTCCGAGACAAGGACGTGAGGGTGTAGCCGTCTTTCTTCATGCGGAGATACTGAGCGCCGACGAGCGCGTTGAGGAGCTTGATGGTTGCATGGGGATCGGTTTGGCACTGTGCCGCGATTTCAACGGCAGTGAGCGGACCGGGTGCGAGCGCCTCGAAGATGCCGAGTTTTGTTCCGGCCATCACGGTTCGGGCCAGCATCAAGGCTACTTGCGTATCGAATATCGGCCTCGGCACGAGGTTGGTTGCCAGCAGAAGGCGCTCAAGCAGATTTTCAGAAATGACACCAAGTTTCATACGGTTACCTCTTTTACTCCTGTTCTATTTTTTTCAACTCCTTACCGCGATCCTTACCGGGGTCTGACTGAAGGAGCATTCCAGTCTGTTGCGGCAGCACCATGTAAAATTCGGTGGTATAGTCGATGTCAATGGTTACGTCCTTGATCTGACACGCGAGGAGATGGCCGCCGGCCTTTCTGTCCGCCGTGATAAAATGGAAGTGGTAGCCGGGGACATTGACCCCCTTGACAGATTCCGGGCACCAGAAACCGACGATCGTTCCCTTGACGTCGTGAAATTCAAAGATCGTCTGCCCCTTTACCGCCTCGATAAGAGGAGGGTAGGGCTCCTTCTGCCGGGGGACACTGCGGGTCTTGATATATTTAAAAGTACCCGCGATTTTAACCGCGTAAAAGATGCCTTTATCCAGGATCAATTCATCCAGATAGTGTTGCATTCCCTCATAGTCCATTCCGGTTTGTACTGGCACGGTTTTGTCGTTATCAAACACCGTTATTACGGCAAAAGGGGTGGTCATGGAGTCGGGGACAGGATAGGCAATACCGTCGGCCTTGATTTGATAGAATTTCCCTTCCAGAACGATCATCTCCCCGTCGAGGGCATCAAGGGTTCCAATCCCAAAGTCACCATATCGTTTCAGCTGACCGATAGTCATCTCCCCTCGGTATGCCCCATCCATTAATGCGTTAATCGTAGATATCTGAAATAAAGTATCATTGCCATAGGGTGATCCGGCGCACCCCGTAAAAGAAAAGATGAATATCGATAAAATGAAATAGATAATAATTTTCATAGGTTAACCTCTCTTCTTGAGAAACAGTATATGATACGATGAGCTGCCCCTCGGCTCTGTAATGCTTTAGTATACAACGCAGCTTGCCAAGATCAAAGGATTTCGCGAAAAGGTATTGACAGCTTAGGCGGTTCCTGTTAATGAGAGACTGACAATTGAATAATTCCTCATGATGCGGGTGCCGATACGGCATAAGAGGGAATCCCGTGAAAAGCGGGAGCGGTCCCGCCGCTGTGACCGGGGACGAAAGCTGCTTGAGCCACTTGTCCGGAAGACCGGGCTGGGAAGGCGCGGCAAGTAGGATGATCCGGGAGCCAGAAGACCTGCCCACATCAGAGACCGGCATCCCCTTCGAGGATGGGGGGGGTGGTGGTATAAGGGCGAAGGAAACTGGGTGCAGCCCTCAGGTTTATTACCTGAGGGTTTTTTTATTTTTTAACAATCTTATTCGGGAGGTGTACTATGGGAAGGCTTTGGATCGGTGTTTTGGGAAGTATCGTCATCTGCCTGGGAATCATCGGGCAGGCAGGCGCCGCTCAAACAGAGGGGGTAGAGCTTGAGGAGGTCGTGGTCACCGCGACGAGGGACAAGGCAGAGGAGCGCCAGGTGCCTTATAATGTCTCTGTAATAACCAAGGAAGAAATCCAGCGCTCCAATGCGCAGAACGTAGCCGATGTGCTCCGCAGCGTTCCTTCGGTAACGGTGACCAACACAACGGCAAACCCCAAGGGGGCATCTGTAGACATCCGGGGATTCGGTGAAACGGCATCCATGAATACCCTGGTCCTGGTAGATGGCAGAAGGGTGAATGCGATTGATATCAGCGGCACCGACTGGTCACAGATCCCCCTCGATCAAATTGAGAGGATTGAGGTGATCAGGGGTGGCGGCAGCGTCCTGTATGGTGATAACGCCGTCGGCGGGGTAATAAACATCATTACCAAAAAGGGAGCGGGGAAGCCAACTATCCAGGCGGAGGCAGTGGGGGGGAGCTACGGGTTGAATATCCAAAGGGCATCGTCTCAGGGGACCGTGCGCGATTTTCGTTATGAAGTTCACGCGAGACACGAAAACACTGTCGGATTCCGTGATAACGGCAATTATGACGGGCAGGACTACGGCGCGAGCATAGGATATGATATCGGAGACTTCATCAAGCTCGATGTCTCCGGTAACTACCATTATGATAAGTACGGCCTGCCCGGCGCCCTGAGTCATCAAGACCTGCATACGTGGGCGGATAGAAATGATACCAAGACCCCGGATGATCAGGGGTGGACCGAGGATTACTTCGCCAGATTTAACGGAGAGCTCGACCTGAAGAAGTGGGGGAGAATTATTATGGACTTTTCCTACAGGAATCGGGTGAATATGTCAGAAGTGCATTACGTAGATTTCTTCACCGGATCGTCGGTGACAGCTGATCAAGACAATAAAATTCCAACCTTTGGTTTCGTCCCACGGTGGATTTGGGAAAAGGATTTTTTGCGTTTTCATAACAAGTTGATCGCTGGTTTCGATTATTACTGGTCTAATGCAAAAATTGAGGGTCATGACTCACTTTATGGTGATCCTGCCATGGGATTTCTTTCAAAAACTGCGGATATAGAGAGACAAATCTGGGCGCTCTATTTTCATGATGATTTTTCTCTCCTGAAGAACCTGATTTTTTCTTGCGGTTACCGTTATGAGTCGGTAGAAAACAATTTTCAGGGATCAAGCTACTTTTTTGGCTGGTCTTCTTTTAATGATAGAAAGGACGATACCATGCATTCCTGGGAAGTCGGTCTTACCTATCTTTTTTTGGATAATTCCAAGGTATATAGTAGGATCTCGAATTCTTATCGTTATCCTGCCATAGATGAGTACTTCTCAGTCTGGACCGGTCTCAATACCAGCTTGCAACCCCAGCAGGGGATTAGTTATGAAGTCGGGGTGGATCACTTTTTTACCAAGGCAATTAGGGCGGGACTCACCTTCTTCTGGACAGACCTTGATAAGGAGATTTATTTTAATCCATCAACATTTGCCAATGACAACTACGATAAGACCAGCCATTGGGGCTTGGAGTTTTCAGCAGAGGCAAAACCGTGGGAATGGCTTAAACTCTGGGCAAATTATACGTATACCGAGGCGAAGATTACGGCAGGCACATATAAGGGGAATGAGGTGCCCGGTGTACCCAATCATAAGGTAAATTTTGGTGTCGGTGTTACCCCGCTCGAGGGCCTTGGAATAGATCTCTGGGCCAACTATGTGGGTGAGCGGCGGTTTATCAGTGATCAGCCTAATGTGGTGTCTAAACTGGGTGACTATATGACGGCAAACGCCAAGGTCTCGTATACATGGAAATTCATTACCGCCTTTGTGGGGGTGAACAATATATTCAATGAAGAATATTCAGAATATGGTGTATGTAACCCCACGAGCGGCGCGAGGAATTATTACCCCTCGCCCGGAGTAAATTTCTCGGGCGGTTTGAGCGTTAAATTTTAGGCTTTTTATAAACAAGGTGTGTACTGGCGAATCATAAAAGAAAAATGGGGCGATCTGCCGGGGAAAAGCGAAGGTTGATGTTGACAGCTCTCCTTTCTTTGTTAACGAGCCGGATGGCGGTAGCAAGGGGGGTGATCATCTTTGCTATCGCCGGTGTCTTGGTTTCATTGTTACCCGGCCATCTCCTCGCTGCGCCCCGCGACACAACCCCGAGGTGGATCATCTCCCTGGTCCCCAATGTTACTGAGGAGCTCTATGATTTAGGTGTGCAAGACCGTCTTATTGGGGTTACCATCTATTGTCAAAGACCCCCTGAGGCGCAATCCAAAGAGAGGGTAGGGGCCGTTGTTGAGGTGAATGTGGAGCGGATCATCAGCCTGCAACCCGATCTGATTATCGCCTCTCCACTCACCGACCATAAACAGATACAAAAGTTGCGGGCAGTCGGCCTCAGGGTAGAGGTCTTTCAGCCTTCGCACGATTTCAAGCGGCTCTGCGATGACTTTCTGCAGCTCGGCCGTTTAGTAGGGGCCGAGCACAAGGCACAGGCGATTGTCAAACGCGCGGAGGAGCAGGTAGCCGGTATCGCGGCAAGGGTGCGGAAACTACCCGCGCCACGCGTCTTTGTCCAGATCGGGACACGCCCGCTCGTTGCCGTCGGCAAGGATTCCTTTCTCGACGATTGCGTCGCCTTTGCCGGCGGGGTCAATATCGCCCACGAGGTAAAAACAAGCGTCTACAGCCGTGAAGAGGTGGTCCGCAGGAATCCCGATATCATCCTTATCGCTCAGATGGGGCTGGCCGGCGAGGAGGAAAAGGCGGCATGGATGCGGTATAAGACCATCAAGGCCGTGCAGAGGGGGAGGATCTACATTGTGGATCCTTATCGTTTTTGCAGCCCTACGCCCCTCAGCTTTATCGAATCGGTGCAAGAACTGGCGAGGTTATTCCATGGCAGCGTATAGACAAACGGCGAGGTGGGGATGGATTGGTTATCTGACCATGCTCCTCGTCCTCGTTGCCCTTTTCTCCTTGGGTGTAGGGGGGGTGCACATCCCGCTCAAAAAAGTCATTTTCCTTCTCACTCACGGCAGAGGGACACCGGACTATACGATCCTCTTTACCGTGCGCCTGCCGCGCATCCTCCTTGGTCTGGCGGTAGGCGGGGGATTGGCCATCGCGGGGGTGGTGCTCCAGGGGATGTTTCGCAATCCACTGGTGGAGCCTTACACCCTCGGCATCTCCGGAGGGGCGGCCTTGGGGGTGGCCCTGAATATCGTCGTCGGCGGACGCGCCGGATTAGGCCTTTTTTCTCTCCCCTTGAGCGGTTTTGCCGGCGGGGTGGGGGTCATGGCCGTAGTCTATCTCCTCAGCACGAGGGTGGCGATGCTCAAGCTCTCCCGTCTGCTCCTCATCGGGGTCATGGCGAGTTTTATTACGTCGTCGCTCATTATGCTCATTATGGCCATGACCAGGACAGAAGACCTCCACGGCATCATCTTTTGGATCATGGGCTCTTTGCAGGAGCCGAATATTGCCCTGATATGGGTCATACTGGCAATTTCCCTGGGGGGGTTGCTCTGCGCCTTGTTCTATGCGGCGGACCTCAATGCCCTGTCGCTCGGCGAGGAAGAGGCCTTTCACCTCGGGGTAAAGGTGGAGCGGCTCAAGAAGGTCCTGTTTTTCTTGTCGTCTTTTGTTACCGGATGTTGTGTCTCGGTGTCGGGGATCATCGGGTTTGTCGGGTTGATCGTCCCCCATCTCCTGCGTCTTCTCGTCGGGGGGGACCACCGGATATTGATTATCACCTCGTACCTGGCAGGCGCCGTTTTTCTCATCCTCTGCGACACGCTGGCACGCGTTATCATGCCCCCGACGGAACTGCCGGTCGGAGTGATCACGGGTCTGCTCGGGGGCGGGGTCTTTATCTATGCCTTGACCAGGAAGGGGGTATCGCTTTGAAGGCCCGCATGATACTGGAGATCAAGGACATTTCAAGTGGCTATGGCAGGCGGATGGTCCTGACAGGGGTGAGCCTGCGGATCGAAAGGGGGGAGTTTCTGGGGATTATCGGCCCCAACGGCTCGGGGAAGACCACCCTGCTCAGGGCAATCAGCGGTTTTCTCCCCCTTGTTAAGGGGCATATTACCTTTGAGGGGCGGGGAAGAGAACAAATCACGCGCCGCGAGCTGGCGCAAAAGATGGCCGTGGTCACACAATCATCGGACCAGACGCCCCTCTTTTCCGTGGAGGAGTTTGTTGTGTTGGGGCGGCTCCCCTATCGGGGCAACCTGCAATTTATGGAGACGACACGGGATGTCGAGGTGGCCGAGCGGGCCATGGAACTGACCGGCATCGGGCATCTTAAGAAACGGATGATGGGGGAGCTCAGCGGCGGTGAGCGTCAATTGGTCTCTGTGGCCCGGGCCATTGCCCAGGAGCCCCGTTTATTGCTCCTGGATGAGCCCACGGCGCACCTCGATATCGGGCATCAGGTACAGATCATGGACCTCCTGCGGCAGCTCAACAGAGAGCATTCCCTCACCATCGTGATGGTGTTACACGACCTTCCCCTGGCGAGCCTCTCCTGTGAGAGGCTCGTGCTTCTTAACCAAGGCCGCGTGCGTAAGATCGGTCGTCCCGAGGCGGTCCTCACGCGCGGGGTTATCGAGGAGGTCTATAAGATATCAGTGAATATCATGAAGACGTCGCTCAAGGGAAGGCCTCTTATCCTGCCTGCCTTAGGAAAGGTCGTTTAAACAACGACTCACAGGGGGCTGCCGTATCTCCTTGCCTTTTACCCTTTTAGGCAATAGGTGATAGGCACAACGACCGTTGATCTGACGGGGATGCCGGCAAATCGTGCGGGGGTAAAGCGCCATTTCTTGACGGTCATGAGGGCGCTCTGGTCCAATATTTCGTAACCAGATGATTTTTTGATGGTGATTTCTCCCACGCAGCCGTTGGCAAGCACCTCGACGGTAAGCCTCACCGTCCCCTCATATCCCTGGTGTCTTGCAAGCTCGGGATAGGGCGGTTTGGGGTTTCCCCCGTATTGGGGAGTGACTTGAGGGGAGTCTCCCCTGCTGTCTGCATGGCGTATTCCCGGTGAGCCGTCTTCAGCTCCCGGGGTCATGGTCTGGGCCTCAACAGCAAGGGGGGGAGCTGTTCCAGTGGTTTCTTGCCTTTGGGGTGCAGGTTGGAGGCTCCTTGCCGGTTCCACGGCTTGTCGCGACAAGGTCTGGTGATGGCCTTCCGTGACCAACGATACGGCGATAGATCCGGGTATGGCCTGGACGTGAAGCAGGGCCGGTGACGTGACCAAGAGTAAAAAAATGATCGCGCCGTGGATACCCATGGAAACCAAGGCACCGTAGAAGAAACCCTGTATCTTGCTTTTCTTGGTGTTTTCCGGGAGGGCTTGCAGAGAACGTTTTCGATTAATTTTCAGCATATAAAATCCCCGGTCTCCAAGGGAAAACCGGGGATGCAAGAACATCTTCTCCCTTCACGGCCTTACCTTCGAAGACCCTTTTGTGAAGCATAGTAAGGCAAGTCTTCTGGCTCTCCCGCCCTTTTAGCGACCTTCCCGTCCCGATGCTTCGGAATAGTGGCACTCACTGCTAAAAGAGTTCCCTTCTCAGCAAAACTGAAAAGGGCGGGATCACAGCGGCGGATCCGCTCCCGTTTTTAACGGGATTCCTTTTTTAAGCCCTTTGCCAAGGGCACCTCACTATGTACGAATTTTACCCTATCCGGTTTTTTGCAACGAGTCAATACGAAAGATTTATTATGATATATCATTCATTTATCTTATATTGATGCAACCGGGCCGTCAGTTCCATCTCTTAAAATTCCCGTACTCAATGGTCTCGTCAATAAAAAATTTAAGTTCCGATATACGCTCGGCGATTTCTTTGGGCGATATCGTACCCTCCGCCGTCGTCAATCCACCCCCTTTTTTGAGTTCGTGCTCCATAAACTTCTTTGTATATTCAAATATTTTTGCCATTTTCCACATAATCGTGAAAGTCCGGTTTTCGTCCGGAGGATCTATTTTTTCAAACTTATTCCACAGGGAGGACATCGAGGCAAAAATCTTTTCCTGCTTGCCGGCATCCCCCGCCATAAAGTTTTGAAGTTTAAATTCCACGCCGGTCACTGTAACCATTACATATGAGGCATAGTTTTTTGCCTTCACCCGGGGCCTGTATTCGGAAAAATACCCAAAACAGGCGGTGCCGAGTATCAAGATCACGATTGCCGGCCAGACCCATTTTTTGCCCTTCTTTACTTCCCGCACTCTATAACTTTTGTACATGGTGGACCTCTATGATCTGTACTGAACCAGTACCGATTTGTGATATAAACCTTTTTGAGGAGAGCGGGGGAATATCGACGCTCAGGTTTATTCCGGTACGAGGATCAATTCGTTATGATGAAAGCGTTACTAGAGAGCCATCTACTTCTAATTGTTTGAGCGATGAAAAGATGATAAATACCCGTTCGTTGTTGCTCTTTTGGTCAGCGGGGACTAAAAATATTCCCGGTTGATCAATATTGATGGAATGGGCATGACCGGAGATGACTTCCCCATCCTTGAAAGTAGCCCGTATCTTCTTGCCTGATACGGGTCGATCGGCATGGTCCTTCATTTCTTTGTAATCCCTATTACCGTTAAAATCACGCACAAAGAAGATTGCCTTGAGTTGCTCAACCGCGATCTTTTTGATCTCCTCACCATGGATGCCGCCCACGGCAAGATGGAACAAAGGTCTTTTCGGAAAGAAATCGGCCGTGGTACCCTTTAAGATATTGCCACTTTTCTCGTGCACCACTATCTTGTTGGCAGGCATACACTTACCTCCTTAGTATCTGGAAGGTACGCATATTGAATAAGTGAAGGAATTTTTTTTGAATTATAGCAATTTATTTGAGATTAAGGCATTTGTCAAGAAAAATTTCTCCTTATGACCGAAGCTATTGTTCCGTTATAGGTACTTGACACGACAGGGGGGGGAAATTATATTAGTCTAGAGGTAGAGGAGGTAGAAATGCCGGTTTACGAGTATGAATGCACCAAGTGTGGGCGTGCGATGGAGGAGACGCAAAAGATAAGCGACGAACCCCTCACGACGTGCCCCGCGTGTAAGGGGAAATTACGGCGACTCGTATCGCTTACCTCGTTTCATTTGAAAGGAAGCGGCTGGTACGCTACGGATTATAAGGATAAAAAACAGACTAAGGCCAAGACAAAGGCCAAAGAGGGGGACACGGCAGATACAAAGTCAGAAGAGACGAGCACGGCCTAAGATGTAAAGAGCCATCAAGGCATACGATTCAGAGAACCGCTACTGCTTGAATACCCCGGAATCCACCCATTCATTTTTGAGGATAGACCACCAATCAATAGCAAGTCCTTGCAACACATACTCATACGGTAGCCATCCGTAACCCTCGTCTCCCCATCCCGTTCCCCATGAATTTCTAATGAGCAGGGCGCCCGTTTTTTCCCGTGCTGTTTGATGCGCGTGTCTAATTTTCATCTGATCGTTATACCCAACGGCTACGATAGCATGCCCGCCAAGGGTTTTTTCTCCGGCAACCGGATAGGGTATCTTGCCGGTCTTCTCGGCCTGATCAATAGAGGTGTAAACGGTAAAACCAAACATTGAGGGAAGACCCGCTGCTAAAAAGTGTTTGATGCGATCAAGCAAGACCTCGGCGGTTGTTTCCGGCGGATCAAGGCGATAATAGGAAATCGTCTGGTAATTTTGGGCAAAGGCGTAAAGGAAGGGGCTTGGTTCTTTGTCGAAGTTGGTGATGTCATACTGCCAATATTCTTCCGGGGGGACGCCGAAGAGTACCAGTGCCTCCATGGTCGTGCGAAGAAATGCGCCTGTATCGCCCGTCCAATTCAAGAGGTTACGCGTCACCTTGTAAAGAAAGAGCCGCGAGGCGTCAAGGTACTTGCCGCTGGCCCGCTTCTCAAAATACTCCACGAGCCCGACACCGGCATGCGCGGTACAGGAACCGAGCGTGTCCTGGTCCTCGATGGGTGAGCACCACGTCCTAAGATCGATTGTGGCGGGGAGTGATGATTTTGGTGCCCCTGCCACTCCGATCTTCTTCAACATCCCGTATACGGAATCCTTTTGCCCAAGCTGTTTCAGCTTGGGGGAAATGTCGTCTTGTTCAATCGTATAGTCACGAAAATCAGGATAGTCCGGCAGCCAACCCATCGCTCGTTTCTTCGTTTGCTTACTCATGGTATCTATCCCCCCCAAAAGGTTAGTGCCCCCGCTATAACGCGAGCGATATTCTTTTAGATAGTAAATGGCGTCTGCTGCTCAAATTGAGGATCAATTTTTCCGACACGAAAGTAATTGGGTGTTTGATCGGGTGGCATCCGGCGTGCGATCTCCGCGTGGAATTTTCTATAATTCCCCTTAAAAGAGCCGTTTTTCCACACCTGGAGCAACTGCGCGGTAAATAAGCCGTTAAAATCTCCGTCGGCCGACAGTTGATTATCCTGGCAGCCGGAAAGCAATAATACCGCGGCCTTTACCGTCTCGCGTGAACCTTTGAGCTGAGCGTTTTTTAATATCCGATCATAAAAAGCCTTGTTCTTCCCATAGGTGCGTAAGGCCACATCTGCGGGCATGTAACGATACTGCACCCCGTGCACCCCGCGGGTGTCAACTGCGAGACCGCGTGCCGTGTGATAATAGGCCATTTTCACGACCGTGCCGCTGTGGCAGCTATCGGAAAAGACGACGATACGGACACCTGCCGCGAATTCCCCCAGTAAGGCATACAGCTCATCATCGACCAGTTCTCCGTCATAGAGACACCAGGTTTCGTCCTGGGCATCCGGTTCGTCGCTATTGAGGTCCGGCAATTGTCCGCCATGCCCTGAATAGGATAACATGAAGATATCTCCCTTTTTGAGGGTCGTAGTGGCGTTTGCGATCTCCCTGGTCACCTTCGACCTGGTGGCGGTCTTGGTCAACAAGGTCTTGACCTTGAACTTCTTTGCTTGGACAATTGCCGCCATGTCCCGGGCGTCCGCCTCGCAGGCATTCAAGGTACCGTTCCAGCCTTCGTAGTGCCTCGGGTCAACGGCGTTAAGCCCGATGGTCAATGCCATCCCTTGCGTCATGCTCACTTATTCCTCTGGCATATCCCGATAGAGATCGGCCCTTTTTTCCATATAATCATATAATTCAGATCTGGTGATGCACGGTTAGTACGGGTCCGACAATGGAACAAGCCTTTTATTCATTTTGAATGACCCACGCACCATTTTCGTCTTGGTGACACCGTGCCTTACGGCCATCCTGCTTGTAGAACCAACCTCCCGTTGCCTTGTTGTCGGCAAACTCACCAACGTACTTGTCTCCGGTGCTCCATATATATGTCCCAAAGCCTTGCATCTTACCATTGACGAGCGTGCCGATATATTTGCTGCCATCGGCGAAATTTATTTCCTGCTGCGCCGGGCTTGTAATGGAGAAACCCTTTAAAAAATCAACCATATCAGGTTCGATTTTTACGAAGATATCCTGTGCGGCGTACGTGATTGCCTGGATTGTCCCCCCATTACCCGTATAATAGTACCCCAGATACGTGACCGGCTTCATCTGCGACGTGCCCTCCATCTTCATATAGAGGACCTCGTTATTATTGATCGTCTTTTTCCCTTCATCGGTGATGTGGACATCGGGGACGGTTTTTTTGACGTTTTCCCATGCCATAGTTTTTAGCATGTCCTGGGGCATTTGCATTGTTTCATCAATAATCATGGCATAGGCGTCCCCGGCCGTATGAATAAAACAAAATTCCGCCGACGGATTAAATTTGATTTGCGCCACTCTCCATTTTGTTTCATCATAGCGTAATTCATAGGTACCTCGCTTACCCCTGATCGCTTTTTTCGCTACCTCAGGTGTGACGCCTGGTGTTGTAGACTGTGCCTGCGCAGTGGGGGTGGGCTGTGCAGGGGGAGTGGCCTGTACCTGGGGGGTGGTTTGCGCGGTCGGGCTGGCTTGTGCCATGGGAGTGGCCTGCGCAGTTGGACCGGCTTGTACGGTGGGAGTGGCCTGCGCAGGGGGAGTGGCCTGTACGGTTGGGGTGGGGGGTTGCGTTTGTGCTTGCGTGTCCTGGGTTGATGGTTGAGGTTTGGCCGTTGATGAGGAAGGTTCGGGTGTTTCTGTTTTTACATATTGCCACGTGCCATTTGGATACAAGAGCACGTCTTTACCATCATCCGTTTTTGCCCTTATCTGCTGGCAATAGGCGGACATACTACTAAAACAGAACAGGGCAACTGATGCCGCAATGATTATTTTTTTTAACATCGCTATAACCTCCTCGCTTTTTAGGCGTTTTATGCGTATCTTGGACCGCTGTACAACAACGGTTATTTAAAGAACTTGAACTTTTTTAAGATCATAAAACTCCGATGTTTCCACCATGCCACTATAAAGCCAATCAAACCAATGAGAGATAGTAATATACCGATCCGCGCAATTATGAATAATCCTTTATATAAACCGGCAAAACAAAGGACAATTCCTGAGCCAAAAAACACTATGCCCCAGATTTGTAAATGCAGCCAGGCTATTCCGGTCTCCTGGGCGTTCCGACGCACGAATTGTGACCATATTTTTTTGTCTTCCGCCGCCATTTCTTTGAGGGATATGCCTACCGACAAAACATACGAGTCCTGCCGCGACTCGAGGGTATACCAGGTGATTTTTCCCTGCGCCGGTACCTGCTTTTCCTGTGGGGGTACGGTGATTTCCACCGCTACTTCCTTGCTACCCTGGACGAGGTATGGAATTAGATTTACCGGTTTTTCCCCCTCCCTGATTATAAAACCTTTATTAGTTAATACCACATACAGTTGCGTTGATATGCCGGCGGCGGAGATGTTGCGAGTCCGCGTTTCGATTGTCGGGGATTGTGCGCCGAGACCGAGCAAGGTAATGCGCAATGGTATGACAATTTCTAACCTCTTGGATTTACGTTGATTTGACATGTCCCCCTCTAAAA
>MGQT01000094.1 GCA_001797935.1 Deltaproteobacteria bacterium RBG_16_54_18
AGCCAGACCGTTACACGTAACAGATAGCCCTTAGAGGGAAAAGACACGTTGCAGAGACATATATAGCTACCGCCTCCTGATAACTAGTCGATACCCATCTCCCCCATAATTTGAGCTTTCCCTGGACTAAGTTTCCTATATAATATTCTGGGACATAAAATGCCCCTGGAAACGATCGGGGACCATCTATTGAATGTTTAACTATTGCAATGAATGAGAGCGACAAAGGCTAATTTTAATGAAAGGAAGGAACAAGCAATGATCATCATCGGAGAACTTATCAATTCCACGAGAAAGGCGATCGCCGCCGCTATCGAGGCCGGGGACAAGGCGGCGATCCAGAAGATCGCCAAAGATCAGGCAGAGGCAGGCGCTCACTATATTGATGTCAATGCCGGCGCCTTCAAGGACCGGGAGGATGAATATCTGACCTGGCTCGTTAAAATCGTACAGGAGGTCGTAGACCTCCCCTGTTGTATCGACAGCCCGAATCCGCCGGCGCTCGAGGCCGCGCTCAAGATACATAAAGGAATTCCAATGATCAATTCCATCTCTCTCGAAAAGGAACGGCAAGACAAACTCCTTCCCGTCCTGGCGGGGAAGGACCTCAAGGTCGTCGCCCTGTGCACGAGCGACGCGGGCATTCCCCGCACCACTGCCGACCGTCTCAAGATCGCCGATGAACTGATTAAACTCCTCCTTGATCACCAGTTGAAACTGGAAAATGTCTATGTGGACCCCCTGGTGCAGCCCGTAGCAACGGATAAGGCATTCGGAATTGAGTTCCTCGAATCCGTCACACAAATTATGACCCGTTTCCCCGGCATCCATACCGTTTGCGGGCTCTCCAATGTCTCCTTTGGACTCCCTCAGAGGAAATTTCTTAATCGCACCTTTATGGCCATGGCCATTGCCAAGGGCCTCGACGCGGCCATTATGGACCCGTTGGACCGGCAGATGATGTCCGTCGTCCTTGCCGCCGAAGCCCTGGCCGGCAGAGATAATTTCTGTATGAATTACATTAATGCCTATCGAGGGGGAAAACTTGAGATATGAGGTTATGCCCTCATGGTACAAAGAATCCGATTGCCGTTATAAAAAACATTCACTATAGTAGACTATACGCGCACGCATAGAGCCGCTCCTTGTCTCGTGGTCTTACTCTATAACACACCGAAAGGAGATTGTTCATGGAAGACCTTATTAAGGCGCTCATAGAAATGCAGGAAGCGGAAGCGATTCGGATAGCTAAAGAGCTGTTGGCCAAGGGTACCGACCCCATGAAAATTCTCGAGGCCTGCTCTAAGGCTATGGAGGGGGTAGGTTCCCGTTTTGAGAAGGGTGAGTACTTCCTGCCTCATCTCATGATGGCAGGTGAAATGTTGCGGCAGATATCCAATATGATCAAACCCCTCATCAAGGAAGAAAAGTCCAGCAAAGGTAAGAGCAAATATCTGATAGGAACCGTCAAGGGCGATATCCACGACATCGGCAAGAACATCGTAACCTTTCTCCTCGACGCCAACGGCCTTGAGGTAAAGGATATCGGGATCGATCAAGCGCCGGAAAAATTCGTCGAGGGCATCCGGGAGTTTCAGCCACAGATCGTCGGTATGAGCGGATTATTGACCCTTGCGTTTGATTCCATGAAGGAGACGGTGCAGGCCATTAAAGATGCGGGCCTGAGGGACAAGGTTCGGATCATGATCGGCGGTGGACAGTGTTCCGAACAGGTGAAGGAATACGCCGGCGCCGATGCCTATGCACCTGACGCGATAGCCGGTGTCAGGCTTGCCAAACAGTGGCTCGGAGGAAAATGAGATGAAAGAACGATTTATACAGGTCTCAGCCGACGCAGATCAGAGGCAAGAAGAGCGGTTTAAAATCTGGCTTGCAGGGGAAAATATCCCTTTCGCCAATGCCGATGCGAAGGCAGCCTACCAGGAGCGGGTCACCCTGATCAGGGATGCAATTCAGCTCAAGAAGACACCCCGCAGGATCGCGGTTTGTCCTTCGGCTGGTTTTTTTCCCATCCAATATGCCGGGATCTCGATGTACGACGCCATGTATGACTATGAGGCCCTCAAAAAGGCCTTTGAGAAGTACCAGCTGGACCTTGAGCTTGATGCCTATAATACGCCGACCGTCGTACCCGGCAAGGCACTCGATATACTGGATTATAAACTCTATCAGTGGCCGGGGCACGGCGTAGCCAAGGAGCGCGAGTATCAATTCGTGGAAGACGAATACATGAAGGCGGAGGAATATCAGGAACTGATCGACGATCCCACGGCCTTCTTTCTTAATCGCTTTTTCCCGCGTATCTTCGGCTCACTGAAGGCGTTTGAGACTATCCCGCTGCTTCCAGGGATCAACGAAATCCTCCTCGTAAACCCCTTTACGAGACCCTTTGGCACCGAGCCTATGAAAAAGGCCCTTACTGCCCTCACCCAGGCTGGGGAAGAAACGCTCAGGTTCCTCGCGGCGGTCGGTGAGGTCGGTGGCAAAGTAATGGGCAGGGGATTCCCTTCGTTTTCCGGCGGCTTCACCAAGGCACCCTTTGATGTGATCGGCGACAGCCTCCGGGGGACCAAGGGGATTATGCTGGATATGTTCCGTTACCCGGATGAGCTCAAGGAGGCATGTGAGCGGTTAACGCCCATCATGGTAAAATACGGGGTAAACAGCTGTCGGGCCGTCGGCCATATCATGCCCTTTATCCCGCTCCATAAAGGTGCGGACGGCTTTTTATCAGATGAACAGTTCCAAACCTTCTACTGGCCGACGCTGCGCAAGGTCATCATCGGGCTGGTGAATGAGGGTTTTGTGCCGCAGCTTTTTGCCGAGGGCGGTTACAACCAGCGGCTCGATGTAATTTCCGACGTCCCCAAGGGGAAGGTCGTCTGGTGGTTTGACCGAACGGACATGAAAAAGGCCAAGGAGAAGCTGGGACACGTTGCCTGTATCGCAGGAAACTTCCCCGTTGACCTCCTGATCACGGGTAAGCCTGATGAGATACGGGCATACGGTAAACAACTGATTGAGAGTGCGGGCAAAGACGGCGGGTATATATTTACCACCGGTGCCGGTATGCAGGGAGCGAAGCCGGCAAATGTCAAGGCGATGGTCCAGGCAGCCAAAGAATACGGCGTTTACCAGAAGTGATCAACCCGCTTCCGGTGGAACGCGCCGTGAGCCAACAGGAACCACTTTGCCAGATCTTATAGGTCCCGTAAAAAATATATCTTCTCCCTTACCATACAATTTAAGGTAAAGGGGATTTTTATGATCTTGCTGGACCGCGCCTCAGGGGAAATGAGTCAGGGCATGATAAGGATGACGAGTCTCCCTCGCGGCATCACATCTTGATGGTGATCTCGTAGCTCCCCACCCCCACCTTGGCAGCCAACCCCTTTTGTAATACCAGCTCCATCACCTTGGGCCGCATGTGGTTCGGAACCATGAGGATGAGCTTGGCCCCCAGCCCGGCCAGCTCTTTCCATCGCTCGGCCTGCTCCGGCGTTATGCTCTCCTCGGTCTCCACCTCCATGATAGAAAGCACCATCCCCTGATTGGCCAGGATAAGGTCCGGGTAGTGGTTGTTGAATGCATGCTCTTTATCTTCACCGATATTTGCCCGAATTTCTTTGTAATCCCTCGCCAACCTCCTGTGGAGGTAGGATACCAACCAATCGTGAAAAAAATGTTCTTTCGCCATCAGCACCCCCTTCTGTCATAGGTAATTGTAGCAACAAACGGGGGCGTGAACAAGGGTAAGTCCAAACGGGCGGGTTTGGACACAGATTGCTTTTTTTGGAACATTTGACAAACGCGTGCTTCTCTGATGGAATAGGGCATCGGTGCCGAAAGGGGTAGAGGGATGGAGTTCATCCAATTTTCTGAGCGCGATGGTATTGCCCTGGTAACGTTAAACCACGGCGTTACCAATGCCATCAACGCGCAGATCATACGCGAGCTCAGTGAAATCTTGCAACAGATTAAGGGGAACGACGGGGTCCATGGCGTGGTGCTACGCAGCGCCAACGCCAAGTTTTTCTCCATCGGGTTCGATCTCCCCGAGGTCTATCCCCTTTCCCAAAAAGAGTTTTCCGCATTTTTCCACCGCTATAACCTCCTGTGTCTCGATCTCTATACCTTCCCCAAACCGGTGATCAGCGCCATTACCGGCCACGCGACGGCCGGCGGGTGCATCATAGCCCTGTGCACCGACTTTCGCCTCATGGCTGAAGGGCGCAGTTTGATCGGCATGAACGAAACCAAGTTGGGGCTACCGGTTACCTATCTTGCCGATTTGCTTCTGCGCGATCTTATAGGAGGGTTCCTGGCCCGGGACATAATTTGTCGAGGCGACCTCTACAGCCCCGAAGCGGCCCTCCGGATGGGAATGATAGATGAGGTCTTACCCCTGGAAGAGGTTGTATCGGCAGCGATAAAAAAGATCAAGGACCTTGTCGCCGTATCCCCGGCGGTTTTTACTCTAGGCAAGACATATCGGGTACGGAGCAACGAGGCTCAAGTCCGCTCCACCGCGAAAGAGGACGAGCAAGGCTTTGTGACGCAGTGGTTTTCTCCTGCGGCACGCCGGCAGCTCGGCGAGGCATTGAAACAATACGCACCACGGGGTGAAGGGGATGGCTAGAGAAAAGACGGTCTTCATCTGTCAGACGTGTGGGTATCAGGCCCCCAAATGGCTGGGAAGGTGCCCTGATTGCCAAGGGTGGGGAACCCTGGTGGAAGAGGTGTTCGGCGACGAATCCCCTGCCGGCGATAGTCGGCAGCGCTGGGCAGAACAGGAGGCCCCCCAAGCCATCGGGGAGGTGGCGGAAGAGGAAGAGGGGACACGGTTTCCCACCCGCATGGGGGAGTTTAACCGGGTGCTGGGCGGCGGGATCGTCACCGGCTCAGTAGTCCTCCTCGGTGGTGATCCAGGCATCGGGAAGTCCACGCTGATGTTTCAGTGCCTCCACAACCTCGCCTCCCAGGGGAAAAAGTGCCTCTACATCACAGCAGAAGAGTCCCTGAGACAGACCAAGCTGCGGGCCAAACGCCTGGGGGCCATGAGCGACGGCCTCTTTGTGGCCGCCGAGACGGCGCTGGAGCGGATCATCCAGGCGGTGGAGGAGTTCAAGCCTCACATCCTGGTGATCGATTCCATCCAGTCTATCTATACCTCCCAATTGGGGTCGGCGCCGGGGAGTATCAGCCAGGTGCGGGAGACCTCGGGAAAACTGACCTATCTGGCCAAGGGGTTGGGGGTAGCAACCTTCTTGATCGGGCACGTGACCAAAGACGGCGCCATCGCCGGTCCGCGGGTCCTCGAGCACATCGTGGACACGGTCCTCTATATGGAACGCAGTGCCGATAGCCCCTTTCGCATCTTGCGTGCCGTGAAAAACCGCTTTGGTTCCACCAACGAGATCGGCGTCTTTGAAATGAAAGAGGAAGGGTTGCAGGAGGTGACGAACCCTTCGGAGATCTTCCTCGCCGAACGCCCCCTCGGGACCTCGGGGAGCGCCGTCATGGCGAGCATGGAAGGGACCAGACCCATTCTGGTGGAGGTCCAGGCCCTGGTCGCCCCCACGGCCTTTGCCGTCCCCAAGAGGATGGGGATGGGGGTGGACTACAACCGCCTCTCCCTCCTCGTGGCCGTGCTGGAGAAAAAGCTGGGTATGAACCTCGCACACCAGGATATCTTCGTCAATGTGGCAGGGGGGCTGAGGATTGAGGAGCCTGCCGTTGATCTCGGGATCGTAGCGGCCGTGGCCTCCAGCCACCTCGACAAGATCATCCCGTCGGCCATGATGGTCTTCGGCGAGGTAGGTCTTGCCGGCGAGGTGCGGGGGGTAAGTTTTGGTGAGCAACGGGTCAAGGAGGCGGCTCGTTTGGGCTTTAAGAGTTGCATCCTACCACGCAGCAGCGCCCGCGGCATCCAACAACAGCAAGGGATGGAGTTGATCCCCGTCAGGGACCTGCGGGAGGTATGGGAGCGGTTGTTCTAAAGGAAATGCTTACCACCCGCATGAGCGCCCGGTGACCTCATGGAGATCAAGGTCCCCTATGGACACGGATGGCTAACCGTAGACTGCCCAGCGCAGAACCTCGCCGGGGTCGTCTATCCGCGAGAAGTCCCGCCACGTGATGAGCAAACAATCATACGCGAGGCCTTGATGCATCCCCTTGAGGCCGATCTCCTGCCGGCGTTTTTGGCAGACGGGACGGAAACCCTCTGTATCGTCAATGACGCTACCCGTCCCACCCCCACTCCCCGCATCCTCGATTACCTCGCCGAGCATCTGGAGAGACCCATCAAATTTCTCGTGGCCACCGGCTCCCATCGTCCCCCGACGCCGGCAGAATGCCGTCAGATATTCGGTCCTTGGTTCAAGCGATTTCAAAAAGATATCTTTATCCACGATGCCCGTGAAACAGAAGCGATGGTCCCCCTGGGCACCACGACCCGCGCTACCTCCCTGGCAATCAACCGCCTGATTGTCGAGGCCCCCAAGATCATGGCCCTGTCGTCGGTGGAACCCCACTATTTTGCCGGGTATACCGGTGGCAGAAAGTCCTTCTTCCCAGGCGTGGCGGCCTATGAGACCATTGAGCAGAACCACCGTCTGGCCCTGCAGGGGGAAGCAGCCCCTTTGGCCCTGGCAGGTAACCCGGTGCACGAGGACCTGGTCGAGGCCATGGGTCATCTCACAGCGAAAAAAATCTATTCCCTTCAGGTAGTGCTGGATCGCGATCACCATATCTGCGCCGCCTTCTGCGGCTCCCTTGCGGAGAGTTTTGCCGCAGCAGCGCAGAAGGCAAAAGAGGTCTTCACCGTTGAATTAAACGAACAGGCCGATATCGTGGTAAGCGTCGCCCAGGTACCCCTGGACATTGATCTCTACCAGGCCCACAAGGCCCTTGAGCATGGCAAGCGGGCCCTCAAACCCGGGGGAATCCTCATCTTGGTTGCCCCCTGTTCCGGCGGTATCGGGAACGACAGGTTCTATCAACTCCTGAGCCGGGCCGCGGCCCCTGCCGAGGTATCTGCCCTCATCACCGACGCCTATCACCTCGGGGACCACAAGGCAGCGAAGATAGCCGCGTTGGCCAAAGAGGCACAGCTCTGGGGGGTAACGGACCTCGACCCAACTATCATGCAAAAGGCCTTTATTAAACCATGTACCGATCTCCAGGAGGCCGTGGAGGCGGCCATCGCCGAGCAAGGCCCGCATGCGCAATGTCTCTTTCTCATGAATGCCGGCATGCTCGTGCCCATGGTGAATATGAATGACGAGTCCCCGTCATAAATATAAATCACGAGTACCAATAGTATAATACATATGAATTACGAGTGCCCAGCACAGGAGGTAAGGTATGAACGAACAGATAGTCTACGAGACCAATTTTAAGGACCTCACCCTGCTCAAGCGCGGCAAGGTACGGGATGTCTACACAGTCGCCGACAACTTG
>MGQT01000095.1 GCA_001797935.1 Deltaproteobacteria bacterium RBG_16_54_18
CATGAGCACCCCTTGCATGGTCATGGAGGTGATCATCGCCACCCACACCCCCACCGCCCCGTACCCCAGCACCAGCGCGAGGAAAAAAGCCAGCGGCAGGCGGATCACCCACATCGAGACGACGATCACCCACATGCTTCCCCTGGTGTCCCCGGCCCCCTGAAGCCCCCCGCCCAGGATCATGCTCAGCGCCATAAAGGGCTCGGAGAACATCGTGATCCTCAGATAGCGCGTCGTCTCCGCGAGCACGGCAGTATCGCGCGTCAAGAGCGCGGCCAAAGGGCCTGCCCAGATAAAGATGGCAACCGAGATGGCGCTGATGAACATCACGCCGGCCCAGGCGATCTTCCACCCGAGGGTCTCTGCCCGCTCGGCCCTTCCCGCCCCCAGGTTTTGTCCCACGAGCACCGATGCCGCCATGTTGAGGGCAAAGGGGGGAAGATAGATAATGGCCTCGATCCTAAGGCCGTTGGTGAGCGAGGCCAGGGCAACGATGCTCCCTTCCCCCAACCTGCCGAGGATGCTGTAGAGGACGATGCTGCCGGCGTTCCAGGCAATCTGCAGCAGGGCCGCCGGCCACCCCAGGTTCGCGATGGTCTTGAGCGCGGCAAGGGAGACTCTCCACGGCGGATGATAAATCGCCTGCCATTGCTTCGTCGCCAAGAAGGCGCCGTTAATACCCACGGCGATGCCCGCCGCGATGGCGTTCGAGAGGGCGATGCCGATGTACCCCATCTTGGGGAAGGGCGGGATGCCGAAGACCAGGCAGAAGTCTCCGACGATCGTGACGGCGCTGAAGACGGACATGGCGAGGAGCGGCTTTCGCACCTCGCCGCTCGCGCGGAAGACGGCATTGGAGATGATGAGGAGATAGTTCGGCCCCAGGGCAAAGGCGAAGATTTGTAGAAAGGTCTCGCCGATGTCACTGATCTCCGGGGGGAAGCCGGCGATTGCGATGATCTGCCGGGAAAAGACCAGGGCCGTCAACGTGAGCGCCAGGGCGACGATGAAGCCGAAGATCAGGGATTGCTTGGCATTCGCGACGCCCCGGGCGAAGTCACCTGCCCCGATGTTGCGCGAGATCACGGCAACGGTCCCAATGCTGACGGCGTTGGCGACGATGATAAGCAGGAAGTAGAGCTGGGCAATATAGCCGATGGCCGCCTGGACCTTGGGGTCGATGAGCCCGGCAACGTAGATATCAACGAACCCTACCAGGAAGTTAAAGATCATGATGAGGAGCATGGGCCAGGAGAGTTGCCAGATGGTGGACCAGAGCCCGCCCGCAATCAGCGAATTGTTGTCTGCCTTATCCGTTGTCATCTCCCTTTCTCCAAATGGAGTGTATTGTATCCTCTCCGGCATAAAAAAGGGAGGGGGTTCCTCGACCCTTGCACGGAAGACATCCATAGGGTATGCTGAATAACCCGTCGATAAGACAAACAAAATTCCATCTGAGCAAGGAGTGCCATATGCCGAAGGTAGCAGATAATATCTTTTTTGTCCCCGGGCAGGACGAGTTTATCCCCGATGCCCATGTCTATGTCATCGGCGACCCCGCCACAAAGGACCTTTCCGTGATCGACGCGGGACTCATGGGCAAGGGGGCGTATAAGGTCAAGGCCATCCGCGAGCTGGGGATCGATTCTGCGGCCATCAAGCGGATCATCATGACGCACACCCACCTCGACCACATCGGGTGCCTGGCGGAGATCATGCAGCAGATCCCCGGCGTCGAGCTTTGGGTGCACCGCTTGGAGGCCGAACAATTAGAAAAGGGGGATGAGCGCACGATCCACGGCATGGAGATGTTCCGTCAGATGTGCCAGATGCAGTACGGCCTCAAACCCGGCCAGTTCACCTTCCAAGTTCAGCGTAAGCTCGAGGGGGGGGAGAAGCTGGAAATCGGCGGCATGACCTGGGAGGTCCTCCACATCCCCGGCCACTCGATGGGGTGCATCGCCCTGTACCACCGCTCGACAAAGACGCTCATCCCCGGCGACGTGGTCTATGCCGATTATGCCATCGGCCGCTTTGACCTGTATGGGGCCGATGCCGCCGCGCTGAAAAAATCGCTCTTTACGCTCGCGGAACTCGAGGTGGATACCCTGCTCCCCGGCCACAACCGGATCGCGACAAAACTGCCGGCCAACTACATCCTCCAGACGGCCAAGCAGTGGGAGCCGTACCTGACGTGATGCCGAGGACCTCCTCATAAAGATTTTAGGGAAAAGATCTCTCTGTACGTCAAACGATAATTACTGTATAGTAAATCATTACAAAGACGCTTCTCTTTCCTTTATTCTCCTCAAAGACAGGTAGTGAAAGGAACAAGAGTGAATATTCTCTTAGTCTATCCGAGGTATCCCGATACCTTTTGGAGCTTCAGACATGCCCTGAAGTTTATCTCCAAAAAGGCGTCTTTACCCCCGCTGGGGTTGTTGACCGTTGCCTCCATGCTCCCCCAGGAGTGGAAAAAGAGGCTTATCGACATGAATGTCCGGCCCTTAAAAGATGAGGCCCTCCAATGGGCAGACTATGTCTTTATCAGCGCCATGGCCGTCCAGCGGGAATCGGCGCAAGAAGTGATCGACCGGTGTAAAAGAATGGGGGTCAAGACCGTAGCAGGCGGCCCCCTCTTCACCGCTGCCCATGAGGAATTTGATGACATAGATCACCTGGTCCTCAATGAGGCCGAGAAGACCCTTGCCCCCTTTGTGGAAGACCTCCGGAAGGGATCCGCCCAACATTGCTACACCACCCGTGAGTGGCCCGATCTCAAAAAGACCCCCATCCCCCGCTGGGAACTCCTCGCCATGAAAGACTACGTCTCCATGAACATCCAATATTCCCGGGGGTGCCCCTTCAAGTGCGAGTTCTGCGACATCATCGTGTTAAACGGCAGGGTACCCCGGACAAAGGGCATGGAACAGATCGTGGCCGAGTTGGCAAGT
Source organism: Deltaproteobacteria bacterium RBG_16_54_18 (assembly GCA_001797935.1). Lineage (GTDB taxonomy): Bacteria > Desulfobacterota > B13-G15 > B13-G15 > RBG-16-54-18 > RBG-16-54-18. Next base: position 2,955 of record MGQT01000095.1, read on the forward strand.
CTGTATGATCATGGGTGGAGAGGGCCGGTATTCTTTGTCGACGATAATTTTATCGGGAACCGAAAGAAATTAAAGGCGGAGATCCTGCCGGCCATCACTACATGGATGGAGGAGAGGAATTTCCCCTTTTCGTTCTTTACCGAGGCGTCCATAGACCTCTCTGACGACGAAGAACTCATGCAACGGATGGTTACGGCGGGATTCGACACGGTGTTCGTCGGCATTGAGACCCCCCATGAAGAGAGCTTGACTGAATGCAGCAAGCTTCAAAACAGAAACCGGGACTTGGTGGCCAGCGTCAAAAAGATCCAGCAGCACGGCCTGCAGGTGATGGGGGGATTTATCGTGGGTTTTGACAGCGATCCTCCTTCCATCTTTGAGAGACAGATCAATTTCATCCAGAAGAGCGGGATCGTCACTGCCATGGTGGGCATGCTCAATGCCCCGCGGGGGACCCGCCTCTACAAGCGCCTGCACAAAGAGAACCGCCTGGTGCATGGCCCCACGGGCGAGAACACTGATTGCTCTATCAACTTCGTCCCCAAGATGGGTTATGAAGCACTCGTCGCCGGCTACGAAAAGGTCGTGAAAACCATCTACGCACCGAGACCTTACTACAAGAGGATCAGGACCTTTTTCCGCGACTACAACAGGCCTTCAGGTCAACAGCCCCCCCCCCTTAATTTTCTCTACTTCAAGGCATTTCTGAAGTCCTTATGGCTTTTGGGGATCAGGGGAAGTGAGCGGCTTCAGTATTGGCGGCTCCTCGTTTCGACGCTGCTCAGGCGTCCGCGATCCCTCACCCTTGCCGTCACCCTTGCCATCTATGGATTCCACTTCAGAAAAGTCTTTAAGGAGCTCGCGTGGGTTCCCAGCGAGAGAGGAATCATTATAAGGGGCAATCCTCACCGTTCATCTTTTTTCTGAAACGAATGAGGCCGTGGAGTCGTCTATGAGTGCGCTGAAAGGCAAGATCGCCCAGACGGTGATGATGGGGATCGCGGGGCTCGCTCCCACGCCCGAAGAAAAGGAGTTGATCAGCCAGGGGGTCGGGGGGATCATCCTCTTTGAGCGCAACTGTCCTTCTCCCGCACACGTGGCCTTATTGATAGAAGAGCTGCAGGAGATCGCCCTTAAAAAGGGGCCGGGCATACCGCTGTTGATCGCCATCGATCAGGAACACGGGCCCGTGGCCAGGATCAAACAGGGCGTCACCCCCTTTCCCAGCGCCTGGGATATCGGGCAGATGGGCGATCCCGCGCTCGCGCTTCGCGCCGCCCAAATCATCGGCAAGGAAATGGCTTTATTAGGAATCACCATGAACCTCGCGCCTGTGGCCGACCTCTTTCTGGACCCCGCGAATCGCGTGATCGGTAAGCGGAGCTTTGGCAAAGACCCTCAGAAGGTAGCGGTCATGGTCAATGCTTTTATCGCAGGGCTCCAGGCAGAAGGGTTGGCTGCCTGCGCCAAACACTTTCCCGGGCACGGGGCCACGGCCATTGACAGCCATCAGAAACTTCCGACAATCGAGCGGTCCCGGATTGAATTAGAACAGGCGGAACTGATCCCCTTTCAGCACGCGATAGAGACAGGGGTGGCAGCGATCATGCCCGGCCACCTCCTCTGCCCGGCTTTGGACGCCGAACAGCCGGCGACGTTTTCTCCTTCCATTATTCAGGGGCTCCTGCGCCAACAGCTTGGCTTCGACGCTGTCGTGATCTCCGACGACCTCTGCATGGGCGCCTTGTCTGCCTGGGGTGACATAGCAGAGCGTGGCGTTAAGGCCTTCAAGGCAGGGGTGGACATACTCTTGTCCGGGCAGGAAAAGGTAGACAATCTGCTCGCTGCCCTGGCAAAGGGGGTCCATAACGGCGAGATACCCGAGCAACGGGTAAAAGAGGCCGTTACCCACATATTAAAACTTAAGGAGAAATACCCCTATCAAGGCAGGGGAGACGCGGCAGCTCTGCAACAGGAAGAGGACCTGACCTTCTCACAGGAGCTTTTTCAGAGGGTAAACGATGCAGCAGGTGATCCTGGGCATCGAGCAGCTTAAAGCACTACGCCCTTCCTGGCTTGCGGAGGCGCGCCTCGGCCTTTTAATCAACCAGGCCTCAGTAGACGCCTCTCTGCGGTCTAGTAGAGAAATCATAGCCGGGTTGGCAGGAAAAAACCTTCGGGTCATCTTCTCCCCCCAGCACGGCATTCAGGGCCAGGCCCAGGCCAACATGGTCGAGACCGAGGATAGCGACGATCCCGATCTGCGAATCCCCATTTGCAGCCTCTACTCCCATAAGAACCGAGCACCTACCGAGGAGCAGCTGGATCGGATCGACTGCCTCGTCATTGATCTGCAGGATGTGGGCACCAGGGTCTATACCTTCGCCACTACCATGGGATTTTGTCTGGAGGCGGCAGCCAGATACAAAAAGAAGGTCGTCGTGCTCGATCGTCCCAACCCGGTCAATGCAAAGCAGGTAGAGGGAAATCTATTAAAGGAAACCCTGCGCTCCTTTGTCGGCTTTGCCCCTATCCCCATGCGACATGCAATGACCATGGGTGAGCTGGCCCAATTTTTCAACGCGGAACGCCGCATCAAGGCGGATCTCGAAATCATTCCCATGCAGGGCTATAAAAGGGAATATTTCTTTCCAGACACCAAACTCCCCTGGGTCCCACCCTCCCCCAACATGCCCACACCTGCAACTGCCCTGGTCTATCCAGGCCAGGTCCTGTTGGAAGGAACCAACCTGTCGGAGGGGAGAGGGACAACCAGGCCTTTCGAATGCTTCGGCGCGCCGTACATCGATTCCCGCCTGCTTAAACAACGATTAGAAAAACGAAACCTCCCCGGCTGCCACTTTGAGGAAACCTCCTTTACCCCCGAGTTTGATAAATGGCAGGGAGAGCTCTGTCACGGCATCCAGATACAGGTTACCGATTCCAGGGCATATAAACCTTATTACACGACCCTCGCTATTCTGCAGGAGGTCATGAAGGCATGGCCGGACAAGTTCTCCTTTCTCCCCCCACCCTATGAATATGAATTCGAAAAACTCCCTATCGACATCATCACCGGCGACGAGTCGATCAGAAAGGGGTTGGAGGATGGAAGAGACCTGGATGAGATGGGAAGAAGTTGGCAGGTGGAGTTAGAGGGCTTTCTCGCGCTCAGAAGGCAGTACCTGCTCTATTAAGACGGTAAAAAATCCTTGAATTCAACAGCCGTCTTGATATATCCTACACCCCGCTGTAATTGAACTGCAAGTCAGACGGGAATATCCGCTCGTGATACGTTGTGATGTTCTCACCTGATTTGTCTGCACAATAACAAACGAAGCGCTGGCGGGAAAAATTTGTTATGCGTCATATAAAGCTAATATATATGATCCTTTTGCTATCCTGTTGTTGCCTGCTGAACACGGCCTGTGGCTACCTGACTAAAAACGATCAACAGCTGGTTTATGCGCGACCCGCGTATGGGACGGACAGGTTTATCCGCATTCAGGGGTACAATATCCACTATGTGGAAACGGGTACTGCCACCGGGCAGCAAGAGACCATGCTGCTGATCCCCGGGGCATTCAGCACCTACCGGAGCTGGAACCGGATGATCCCCCTGCTCGCCAAACACTACCGTATCCTGGCCATCGATTACCTCGGCGCCGGCGACTCCGATAAGCCCGCGTCCGGCTTCGCGTATAAGATCGAGGAGCAGGCCGACGTGATTGCCCAGATGATGCAGCAGGCGGGGATCCCCAAGGCGCATATCGTCGGGGTCTCGTACGGGGGGTTGATCGCGTTAAACCTCGCCACCCGGTATCCGCACCGAGCAACAAGCGTCGTATGCATCGAGGGGGGCGTGGTGAAGCCCGATAAGTTGCCGCACTACTACGCGAGGAAGGTCTTGGGATGGCCTCTTGTGGGCGACCTCTTTGTCAGTGCCATCCGCTCCGGCTTGTTTGATACGGCAACGACTAAGGCCGTGATGGGAGAGGCATGGAAGGACATGAGCAGGAAGGAGCGGCAGGAGCTTATCCATATTTTCGCGCAGAACAATAAAACTGCCTCCCGGCGGGCATGGTACCTCATCTCCCAGACCCTTGAAAATTCCAAGGACTTTGTGGAAGAGATTAAGACCCTTAAGACACCGGTGCTCTATCTCTATGGGGAGAAGTCGGAATTGCGCGCCATGGCGGAAATGAACGTCCGTTTCTTCAGGACCTATCTGCCGGAGGTGGAGATCGTCAGCTTCAAAGACGGCATCCACGACCTCGAACTGCAAAAACCCCGCGAGGTAGCCAACCTGATCCTCAAATTCCTCGGCCAAGGCGGCAACGAGATCATCACCAGCAAACACAAGGACGCCGCAGCAACCCCTTCCCCCATTGCCGTGCCCTAAAAACCGCTCAGGCGTACGTTCATCTTGTAACCTTTATAAGATTTTTATCCGTATGATGCTTGCAAGGAAGCACTGACGCTCACCGGCTTGCACGGCGTCTCTATCTC
>MGQT01000096.1 GCA_001797935.1 Deltaproteobacteria bacterium RBG_16_54_18
AGCATCAGGATGATCGATCAGCCGTTTGCCGACGATGTTGAGCACCTGGTAGTACTTTTCGAGTGTGCCGCGTAACTTTTGCGGATCGAAGCCTGTTGTCTCGCCGGAGCCGGAGAAACGGATGTACTGAGAGGTAATCTCACTTGACCCGTCGGCGAAATAAATATGTGCGAGCATCGGCGAGGAATCGATGGTCTTGATCTCCTCGATCGTCAAGCTGGCCGGAGCAACAGTAGGCGGCAACGCGTAACTGACTACATAGTAATACTGCATGATCGTGGCAACGCTCTGAAAGATGGAGATGAGGTTCGATGCCGACTCGGCCTTCCAGATCTGCCCGCGGTTCTCGCTGGTGAACTGGGTCAGGAACTTATCCTTTTTCGGGCCTTCTATGAAGTCGATCGCATAGGCATTAAAAAGCCCTTGTTTCTGCGCCGTCTTGAGGACATCCTTGCGATCGTAGGCGCTAGTATTGTCCTCGCCGTCGGAAAAGACCACCATAAACCGCGGTTCGCCAGCCGGCATCTTTCCCATGAGATCAAGGCCGGCCAGCATCGCCTCGTACAGGACCGTCTGATAGGTAATGCCGCGATAGGCCTTCGCCACAAAGTCTTGTAACGCTGCCAGCTGGTTCGATGCGAGCGTCTCCACATGGAGCTCGCGGCCGCCCATTTTTACCGTCTGCTTCATGTTGAAGACAATGATCTGAACCTTGTCGATCGGCCGGATGGTCTTGAGCAGCTCGTTGACGCCGGCGAGCAGCGGCTCGACGGCCTTGCGCTCAACCATCGAATATGAATTGTCGAGCACCAAAACGATGTTCCGGGGCACATCCTCGCTCTCGGTGAGCGGCTGTACTGAGAGGATCTTCCCCGTCTGGCCGGCCTGTGTCACGGCAAAATCATCGGCATGCAGCCCCAACAGCGGGTTATTGTTGGCATCAACGACGCTGATGAGCGCCTTGCCGTTCTCGACAACCCGGTCGATGGTTAGCCTTGCGCCGGGTTTGGCAACCTGGATCTGCACATCGGATTTTTCGGCGGCGATCGCGATCATCGCCAACATGCCGAGCATCACCGCAACAAAGATTCCATAACGAAATAATTTGGTCATGACCAGCCCCCTCATTTTTTTATTTTTTATCTTTATAGATTTTCTTAGTAAGGATTAAGGAGAGGGTCAATGGTCCTTGCCCCTCTCAGCCCCCCCTTGAAAATAGTTGATCCGGATAATCAGACTTTACCGTAATATATATAAGGGGTCAAGGCGAAGGCTTGGCCTTGTCTATTATATGGGCCATGAGGTCAGGAAAAGTCACCAATAAAAAGGGGCTAACCCTCTTGAGCTAACCCCTTTTTTATTCCCTGGCTGGGGGACCAGGATTTGAACCTAGATTCACGGAGTCAGAGTCCGTTGTCCTACCATTGAACGATCCCCCAAAATATCGCTTAGTTTACCGAAACTCCTGCGCCGCGTCAACGTCTTTCGTGCCGTGTCCTGCTTTTCCGTGCAGGTACCGTGAGCACCCCATTCCCCTTCACGTCCTCCAGGTCAAGCCACCACTGCTCCTCGGGGTGAGGTCTGCCGTATCCCATCCGGTCGTCCGCCCATATCGCGATCGGTCGCGCCAACGGCACGTGCCGCATCGTCCACCCCACGGCGCGGTGCAGGAGCGTATCCGGCTTGTTCCAGGGGCAGACCTTTATGCACGTCCCGCAGCCGGAACCTTTCATATTGCCGGCACGCATCCCGACACATTTGGCAACACTTGCCGGCCATTTCTCGTAGCCGTTGTAGATGACCTTGTCCTCCGCACTGAGGGCACCGCCGGGACAGGCACGGGCGCATTTCTTACAGCGCGAGCAGAAATCCTGCAGCCCGAAATCGATCGGCTTGTCCACGGCAAGGGGAAGATCGGTGGTAACCACCGCCGCCTTGAACCGGGGGCCCAAAAAGGGGTTGAGCACGATGTCGCCGATACGGCACATCTCCCCCAGCCCCGCCCATAAGAGGATGGGGGGGACCACCACCTGGTAGTTCATGGCATGGTGCGCCCGGGCGGGGTAGCCGAGCCGCCTGATGTAGTCGGCGACGATACAGGCGATAAACCCGCTCGTCGAGTAGGACATAAAGCTCATGGCATTGCTGATCCAGTCGCTCCCCGTGGTGGCGCGGGCGGTATGCCAGTCCTGATCGATGAGGATGGCAATGGCATACCGGTGATTCAGCTCCACGGGCTTCCCGTCAAGTTCCGGGTCTCGCGCATCGGCGCTGTGGGTGTAGACCGCATAAGGGGGGAGTTCGCAGATGCCCACGAGGTCGGCCCGCAGAAAGTACGCCGTCTCCTTGATATGGAATGCCATGAATTCGGGGTCATCAGGGAGCGGCGCCTTCCTCGCGGCGACGAGCCCGTCCACCACCCCCTTGAGAAGCAGCGACATCTGCATCGCGGCGCCGGAGAGCGGTTGTTTTTTGACGAAGCGGGGCCGTTGCTCTTTGAGATGCGGCCCAAAATCACCCCTGCCTGCCCGGTTGAACCCCTGTTCCCGCTCGTCGATCCTCGGAACGTCATCGTCACGGATGATCGTTGTCGGCCGATCAACCCGTTTCAACCGTTCCACCGGATAGGGATCGGCATACCGCCGTCCCCTGACCGTGCGAACCTTGATATCATAGGCCTTCACCGCGGCACCTCCTGAGCGTTGCGCGTACGCGCGTATATTGCCTGGTATCCTATACTTCCCACGTCTTCGTGCGCGCCGACGTATCCTCTGCCCGCACCTTGATCAGCTCGGCGACGATGCTCACCGCGATCTCCTCCGGCGTCTCCGCGCCGATCGCCAGTCCGATAGGGGCGTGGACGCGCGCAAGGTCCGCCTTGGTGTACCCCTCCTTGGTGAGCTCTTTATAAATAATATCCCGTTTCCGGTGGCTCCCGATCATGCCGATGTAGCGGCACCCCAAGGGCAAGGCCTGCCGCAGCACGGTATAGTCATGCATGTGCCCCCTGGTGACGATCACTATGTAGGATAGCGTGCCCCCTTCGACCTTTTTCCCGCTGCCGGTGAATTCTTCCACCCAGATCTCCTGGACAAGGGGGAAGTAATCGCGGTTGGCAAAGTCGGCGCGGTCGTCGATGACGATGACGTCAAACCCCACGAGCGTGGCGATGGACGCAACAGAGCGCGAGATGTGCCCCGCGCCGAAGAGATAGAGCGTGGGGGCAGGAAAGATCGGTTCGAGGTAGAGCCGTTCCCCGTGATAAGGGATGAGGCGCGGTATGCGCTCCGTAAAGACCGCGCGCGCAGCTGCCAAGGCCTCCGCGTCTAAGGCAAGGGGGGCCATGCACTGGCCGTCTGCCGTGACTAAACCCTTTCCTCCGTCTCCCCCCTTGATTGCCTCGGTGCTGATCCTCGTGACGAGGACCACCTCCGCCCCCTGCTCTTGCATCTCCAGGAGCTTCGTGTAGAGATCTAAAAGCTTGACCGAGAGGAGTTCGATGTACACCTCGACGTCCCCACCGCAGATCATGGCCGTCTCCGCCACCTCCGTGCCTTTCAGGCGGAACACCATGACCTTGGCACGCCCTTCAGCCTTGATTGTTTGCGCCTCCCTCAGGCACTCTGCCTCGAGGCGACCGCCCCCCACGCTCCCCAGCAATGAGCCGTCTCCCCGCATCACCATCTGGGCGCCGCTCTTGCGCGGGGCAGAGCCCGCCTGCTCGATGACCGTCGCCAGAATTGGCGTATCGCCCTTGGTTAAAAGCCCCACGATCTCTTTATAAAGCCTCTTCACTCCCGCTCCTCCTCTCGATGATCTCGACCATGGGCCGATGAAAAAATAGTCGGCCCAGCGCTACTCGCTTGATCTGCGGTGCCCCCTTGCGCAGGACCTCATTCCCTATCTCGCGCGCCCCTTTAAGTCTCTCTATCGTTTCTACTTTATTAATAAAAGGTATAATCCGCGCTCCTGCCGGTGTCCCCTTGCCCAGCCCCTGTGGGTGCACGATGAGCAATGCCATCATCGCCGTCGTAACAGGATCGCCAAGCCGTGTCTTGGTCAGCTTTGCAATCAGTTCCGGGCGAAAGGCCGTTTCCTCGTTCAGCGGTTTCCCCAGGGCATCGATTCCAACGATAGGAATCAGCAGGGTGGTAGCAGACGATATCACGGGTTCATGCTCAGCCGGCGCTTTCAGCGGAAGCCTCCGTGCCCCATCTGCCTCCACGATAATATAATCTGCCGTTTGCATGCTGGCCAGGCGCTCGATAAACGCGGGGGCTGTCCCTCCGATCTTCCTGCCGACGAATCGTTGAGGGGCAAAGGTACAATGCCCGTGTCCCACGAGCCCGTCTTTAAGCAGAGTCATGGCCTTCCCCTCGTCTGCCTCTATCACTAGGCAGGGGGTATCTTCCGGGTCGGGCTCGGCAATCCGCGTCGTCGTCGTCGTGATGACCGTATGCCCTTTCCCCAGAAGTTCTCGCGCCAGGGCAAACATCAGGGTGGTCTTCCCCCCGGCTCCGACAAGTGAAATGACCTCCCGCTCCCGTAAGGCGAACGCATCAACGAGCGAGGGCTGTTCTTCTTTCTTCCCCTCGGGGCTCCTCAGGATTACCCACAGCCCTCCTTCACGGATGATCTCCGCCTTCTCGGAGAGAGATGCCTCCGCGAGCATGTGGTTCAGGTCCGCCTCTGAAAGCCATTGCTTGCCCAACTGCAGGTTGAGCTGCCTGGACTCCTCGGCGATCTCGTTGATAAGCTCCAAGGGCGTGGCAGGACCATACCCCCCTCCCACGATTGCTACGCCGCCCGTCCTCAACACCCGGTAGATCTCCTTGAGCAGGGGAGGGGATAAAAAAAAGAAGGCCCCCCGGCAGACCACGAGGTCGTAGCTGTGGTCTATAAACGTCAACGGGAGAAGGGGGGAGGGGTCAATGATCACCCTGCGGGCAAGGGATGTGTCTTCTATCTCTTGGCACAGGGCTTGGCGAAGCTCGGGTGATTCGATCGCGACCACTCCCCTGAGGCCGGGGAGGAGGGAAAGGACCTCTCGGGCGATGCCGCCGGAAAAAGGGCCGAGCTCCAGGCAATCTCCTTCCCTGCGGCCGTAGATATCCGAGATAAAACGGGCGAGCGGAGGATAGATCCGTGCCCAGATCCTGTTGATCCTTTCTATGACGTGCAGGTCCATCGATCAGCAATTGAAGTGCGCGAGGATGGCCTCCAGGACGCCGCCGCCGATGGCGCGGGCCTTGTCCGAGATGGTAAAGCAGTTTTCCCTGCGCCCCCGCGGGTCCACATCCCCGGCCTTCAATCCTTTCTGTACAACAATCCCGTCCCTCAGCAGTCCGCGCAGCACCCCCGGGATGGCGGCTGTTACCGGTTGATCTTCGACCCACGCAACTGTCTCCCCCTGTTCGACTGTCGCGCCGATCTCTTTGATTGGGCGAAAGAGGCCCGCACGCGGTGCCCGCAATACCCGTTCGGCGCCCGCACCGGCAATCTCTCCCGGCAGGCCGGTGTCCGGTTCCGCCGGTCCGTCATAGATCACGCGCCCCAGATCGTGCCCCCGGTTCGTCTCGATGACCACGTCCACGTCCTCACCGGCGGAAAAACCCGGACCGAGAGCGATGACCAGGGGGGCATCGCCGGTATGCGTGCCGAGATTCCGCTTGGCCAGGATCGCGTCGACAATAACGTGCGGTTTAATAATCGTGCGCGAGTTCCCTGGGGGATCGATGAACAACGGTATCACCCCCTCCGACCAGGCAGCGGGGACCTCCTCGGCCGAGGCGACACAGCGTGCCGTAACGCCCTCGACTTCTTTTTGCCCCTCGACGATGGCCTCGCAGAAGGAGACCCCCCGCCGCACACAAAGGGGGTGCGGGATCTCCGTCATCACCACCTGGAGACGGGCACGCACGAGGCGGTAGGCCACGCCGCTTGCCTGTTCGCCCGCACCCCTGATCAGGACGCGCACCGTCTTGAGAGAGATCGGTTTACCCATGTGGCTATCCTTTCCCAAACGGGCAGACGGGGAAGCGGCAGACCTCGCACCGCAGGCAGAGCCCGCCGTGACCCAGGTGGATGATTGCCTCACGTGTTATGGCCTCGCCGGCCAAGACGCGGGGAAAGATGAGGTCAAAGATCGTGACGGCGTCGTGGTAGACGCAGGCGGGAAGCCCCAGCACGGGCACCCCGTCGAGCAGGGCATAGAGGAACATCGAGCCGGGCAGCACCGGCGCGCCGTAGGAGATGATCTCGGCACCCGCCTCCGCGATCCCCATCCTGGTCACATCCCCCGGATCAATGGAGAGCCCCCCCGTGGTAATGATGACCTCCGCCCCTTGTCCCTTGACCTGTCGCAGAGCCGCCGCGATCTCGGCAGGATCGTCCGGGGCAAGAAGTTTTCCCACGACGGTACATCCGTATGTCGCTATCTTTCCCCCCAGCATCTCGTCAAAGGCGTCTTGGATGCGCCCGGAATAGACCTCGCTGCCGGTCACCACCACGCCGACCTGATGCAGGCAGTAGGGCAGGACATCGATCACGGAACCCCCTCTGCCGATATCCTCAACCGCCTGTAGCCGTTCTTCCGCGATGGTCAGGGGGATAACCCGCGTGGCAGCCACCGTTTCCCCCTGCCGGCACGACGTGTGGTCGTGGAGGGTCGCAATGATGATATCACCCAGGGAGTTGATCTGGGTTACGCGGGGGACGTCTATGCGCACCACTCCCCGGTGTCGAGCCTGCAAAGGGACCTTCCCTTCTTCCGGTGGCTCCCAGCCAATGCCGAGGCCGGCCACGGCCTGGGCCAGACGCAGGCCCGCCTCATCCTCATGCACCTCCCCCGGGGCAAGCTCAAACACGTAGATGTATTCGTTCCCGGCATCTAACAGCGGGGGGATATCTTCCTCCTGAATGACGTGTCCCTTTTTAAATACCGCCCCCTTGAATTGGCCGGGGACGATTCTCGTAACGTCATGACCCAAGACCATGCCGATGGCCTGGTCGGACTTTACCTTACGCATGGGTATCCTTTCGTGTGCTGTAAGCCTGTATCTTAAAGCTCTCTGCCCTCCTTGTCAAATTTTTCTGTTTCTTTGTCCTCCCCGCAGGGAAAAAGAAAGAGAAACAGTAATGTTGCAAAAAATCATCAAGGGCTGTATAGTAACTCGCTGCGAGAAGCAGTAGGACAGACGAGTGAGGGATGATGCTGGAAGAATTAAAAAAAGGATTTCGTGATCAAAAAGGACGTCTGGAAAATCTCCGGGGGTATCTTTGACCTCGCTTATAAACAAGAACGAATAACCGAGATCGAGAAAAAGGAGGGCGCACCAGGTTTTTGGGACGAGCCGCTCACGGCCCAGGAGTTGCTGCGGGAAAAGGCTGGTGCCCAGCGGGTGATCAGTTCCTACGAGGGTCTTGTCCGGGAGATGGAGGAGATCGAGATCCTCCTGGAGATCGCCGCAGTGGACGATGGCGGAGAGGCCAAAGAGGCCGAGCAGCGGCTGGGTGAGACCGAAGGGCGGCTCAAGGCCCTGGAGCTGGCGCGGATGTTTACCGAAAAGGACGATCCGCGCAACGTCTTTGTCAGCATCAACGCCGGCGCCGGAGGGACCGAGGCCCAGGATTGGACCGAGATATTATTGCGCATGTATCTGCGCTGGGCTGAGCGCCGCGGTTTTTCTGCCGAGATCGTCGACATCCTCGCCGGTGAAGAAGCAGGGATAAAAAATGTGACGTTTCTCGTCAAGGGAGACTACGCCTATGGCAACCTGAAGGCCGAGATAGGAATTCATCGCCTCGTCAGGATCTCGCCGTTTGACGCGGGCAAAAGGCGCCACACCTCTTTTGCCTCGGTCTTTGTCTATCCCGAGACGCCCGACGACGTGGCCATCTCGATTGATGAGGCGGACTTGCGGATCGATACCTATCGTTCCGGGGGAGCAGGCGGTCAGCACGTGAACAAGACCGATTCCGCCGTGCGCATCACCCACCTCCCTTCGGGAATAGTCGTGCAGTGTCAAAATGAGCGGTCCCAGCACAAAAACAAGGCGACGGCGATGAAGATCCTCAAGGCGCGGCTTTATGAATTGGAGATGAGCAAACGGGCCGAGCGCATGGAGGAGATGCACAAGGGGAAAAAGGTCATCGCGTGGGGAAGTCAGATACGCTCGTATGTCCTCCATCCCTATCGGTTGGTAAAGGACCACCGCACGAGCGTGGAGCGGGGAGATGCGGATGCCGTGTTGGATGGTGATATCGACGGTTTTATCGAGGCGTTTCTCATGAGCCAATAGAGCAGGCAGCGGCTGATTGGCGGAACGTTAATAAAGCTTTTCATGCAGAGGAGAAAACGATGACCAAAGAAGAGATCGTTGAGGCGATCAATGCAAACCTTTCCTGTCATCTCGCAACAGCGGAAAGCGATCAGCCGCACGTCAGGGGAATGATGGCATATCGCGCCGATGAGAAGGGCATTGTCTTCCACACCGGCAGGACCAAGGATTTGTACAAGCAAATTGTCGCCAATCCAAAGCTCGAGCTTTGTTTTTTTGATCAAAAAAATAATCGGCAAATCAGAGTACAGGGTAAGGCGGTTGCCGTCGATGACGCCGCCCTAAAAAAAGAGATCATCGAGGCGCGCCCTTTTTTGAAGCCGTGGGCGGAGAAGTCAGGCATCGAGAGCATAGTCGTCTTTCGGGTGATAGACTGTTCTGCGTGTCTCTGGACGTTCGAGACAAATTTCGCGGCAAAGGAATATATTAAAATCACCGCTTGAATAGTGCATCGGCGGTTATAAACATGGTGTTAATTTTACCGAGCTGAAGGGAATCGTATGAATACAAAGGAACTTGAACAGACGCTCGTCCTCATCAAACCGGACGCCCTGAAGAATTCGTTAACCGGCTACGTGCTGTCGCAGCTCGCCGAATTCCACAGCGGCCTGCGTTTCGCCGGCACCAAGGTGGTCTGTGTCAGCAAGATGCTGGCAGAGGAGCATTATGCCGAGCATCGGGGAAAGATCTTTTATCCTTCCCTCATCGAATATATCAGGGGGCGCCTGCATTATCCCGATGAGCCGCAGAAGCAACGCGTGATCGCCATCGTCTATCAAGGGCCGCGCGCCGTTGCCAAGGTCCGGGAGATCGCGGGCCCGACCAATCCCCATAATGCGCGCGACGAACGCCCGGGCTGTATCCGCTCCCTGGGCACCGTCGTCCCCCTGATGGACGAGAAGGGGAAGACCATCGGCGAGCGCATGGACAACTTGATCCACGCCTCGGCAACGCCGGAAGAGGCGGAACATGAAATCAAGCTCTGGTTTAAGCCGATTGACATCCCGCCGTATATGCGCCCCTTTCCCGTGCAGCAAAATGACGAGATACATTTCTATTATAAAGACGGCAAGATCTACGAGACGCACGCGCCGGGCAGCACCTGTGTGCTCGCCCCGGGCGACATCATGTGGGAGTCCGACTTAACGGCCTTGGAATTGATCTCCAAGGGCAAGAAGGCGGCGGATTCGCTCGAGACCATCGTCGCCAAGTACCTCATCAACCAAACGCCTGAGAGTTAAGGTCTAACGGAGCGGTTCAGCGGCGCTGGCCGGCCGGTATGCGGCTGGGCAGCGTCCGTCCGCGAGAGTGACTTTTTAGCAACGTCACCCCAGTGGCCCGAGCAGCAAGGCCAAGGGCGATGTAAAGATTATTGCCGAAAGGATCCACCAGCGTGATACTGGATCGTGTCTTCTCAAGGCAGAGAATGCTAATCCAATCGTGATGAACGCGAAAACTGCCGAAATAAGCGCGATAGATACGGCGATTAATCCACGAGTTACACACCCGAAAACCATCACCGGCGTGAAATACAGACCGACAATGAGGGCCGGTGCCACGGCGGGCCATGCGATATGCTTAATATAGCGGTTCATATTTGTTTAGTGCTCAACATAAATTATACGGCTCCGCATACGACGTGGAGTTTGC
>MGQT01000097.1 GCA_001797935.1 Deltaproteobacteria bacterium RBG_16_54_18
ACCTACGGTCACTATGAACTCTATTACAAAACGGCGCGTGAGCAAGGGGTGCGGTTTATTCGGTGGACGCCGGAACGACGCCCCCAGGTTTCCACCAACAAACAGGGTGTGGAAGTCAGGGTGTACGATGAAGCCCTGAAACGAGAGGTGCTGCTCAAGCCGGATTACCTTGTTTTAAGTGCGGGGATCAGGCCGCGGCAGGATATGGAGGAACTGGCATCTCGCATGAAGCTCCCCCTGACGGCCGATGGGTTCTTCTTGGAGGCCCATATGAAGTTGCGTCCCCTCGATTTCTTCAATGCGGGGGTCTTCCTGTGTGGATTGTCCCATGCCCCCAAGCTAATCCCTGAGACCGTCTCTCAGGCACAGGGGGCTGCTGCGCGGGCGGCGACGATCCTTTCACAAAGGCAGCTCGCTATCAGCGGCGTTGTCTCAGTGGTGGATCGGGAGCGCTGTGTGGCCTGCCTTACCTGCGTGCGGCTCTGCCCTTACCATGTACCGTGTATCAATGAGGAGGGAGTAGCCGAAATAGAGGCGGCTGCGTGTCAGGGGTGCGGGATCTGTGCCTCGGCCTGTCCCCGAAAGGCCATTGAGGTCCAGCATTACCGGAATGAGCAGATACTGGCTAAATGTGACACCTTTTTTGAGGCACTTGTTAGAGGAGGTTAGGATATGGAGACCTTTGAGCCGAAAATCGCCGCGTTTTGTTGTGAGTACTGCGCATATTCTGCAGCTGACCTGGCCGGTTCGATGCGGTTGGAGTACCCGCCTAACGTGCGAATCATAAAGATGCAGTGTACCGGCAAGGTGGACATCATCCACCTGTTGCGGACTTTTGAGGCAGGGGCCGATGCCATCTTTGTGGCGGGGTGAGAAGAGGGAGAATGCCATTTCCTGGAAGGAAATCTAAGGGCTAAAAAGAGGGTTGGTTACGCGAAGCGATTATTGGCAGAGGTCGGCTTAGAACCTGAGCGGTTGGAGATGTTCAACATGGGGGCTTCCGATGCCACGAAGTTCACCGCCGCCGTGGAAGAGATGACCAAACGAGCAAAAGAGCTGGGTCCCAGCCCCCTGAGGAAGAGGGAGCCCGGGCAAAAGGAGGCTGTAGCATGATTGTCGGTGAGAGGAAGCCGTTGGAGGAGATCAAGGCCATGGTGGAGTCCTATAAACGGCTGCTGATTTTGGGATGCGGCACGTGTGTGAGCGTCTGCATGGCGGGCGGAGAGAAAGAGGTGGAGGTACTTGCCTCCCAGTTGCGAATGCTGCACGAGAAAGAGGAGAAAAAACAAGAGATAGAAGAAGCCACCATTCAGCGACAGTGCGATAGGGAGTACATTGAGCCCTGCCTTGAGAAAATCCATAAGGCCGATGCCGTCCTCTCTATGGCGTGTGGGGTAGGCGTGCAATTTGTGGCAGAGGTGGCCGGAGAAAACGCTATCGTACTGCCAGCCCTCAACACCGAGTTTTATGGGGCTAATCTTGGAGCGGGTATCTGGGCCGAACGGTGTGCTGGCTGCGGAAGGTGCATTTTACACCTCACGGGAGGGATCTGTCCCGTTGCCCGATGTGCCAAACGGCTCTTCAACGGCCCGTGCGGGGGTTCGCAGCGGGGAACGTGCGAGGTCAATCCAGAGACGGACTGCGCCTGGCAGTTGATCTATGACAGACTTAAGGCGCGGGGACAGTTAGAGGTATTAGAGGAGATCATACCAGCCAAAAGCTGGAAGCCGAGTCTCAGCGGCGGCCCACGAAAGGTGGTCAGGGAGGACCTACTGCTATGAAGTCTGGGAGCAATTTAGAGAAGATACTGGGAAAGGGAGAGTTTGCCGTCACCGGTGAGCTTGGCCCTCCCAAGGGGAATGCCGCAGAGGTTATTAAAAAGAAGGCTGAGCATCTACGAGGTAAGGTAGACGCCGTCAACGTCACCGATAATCAGACCTCTATCGTCCGGATGTCGAGCATCGCCACCAGCGCCATCTTGATTCAGATGGGACTGGAGCCCGTGATGCAGATGGTCACCCGTGACAGGAATCGTATCGCCATCCAGAGCGATATCTTTGGGGCCACGGCCCTGGGGATCAAGAACATGCTCTGTCTCTCCGGCGATCACCAAAATTTCGGCAATCAGAAGGATGCGGCCAATGTCTTTGATATCGACTCCATACAGCTGATCCAGTGTGTGAAGACCATGAGGGATGAAGGGACGCTGCTCGGGGGGGAGGAGAAGGTCGAGGGTGAAATTAAACTCTTTATCGGGGCAGCGGCCAATCCTTTCGCCGACCCGTTTGAGTTCCGGGTGGTCAGGCTGGCGAAAAAGGCCAGGGCGGGGGTCGATTTCATCCAGACCCAGTGCATATACGACATGGATCGGTTTAAAGAATGGATGCGAATGGTGAGGGATCGGGGGCTCCATGAAAAAGTACATATCCTGGCGGGGGTAACACCCCTTAAATCCGGAGGTATGGCCCGGTATATGGCCAAGAACGTAGCGGGGATCATCATCCCGGATGCCATTATCGAGAGGATGGTCAAGGCGAAAGAACCGGCCCAAGAAGGGATAAAGATCTGTGTGGAACAGATCCACCAGTTGCGCGAGATCGAGGGGGTGCATGGCATTCACCTCATGGCCATTGAGTGGGAGGAGAAGGTCCGTGAGATAGCGGAGGGAGCCGGTCTGTTGCCGAGGCCGAAGGTATAAATAAAGACGGGGGAGGAGCAATGGCAAAAAAGATCTTATTGGTTGATGACGACCCTGATCTGGTGGAGGCCGTCTCCACCATCCTGGAGAGCAAGGGTTACGCGGTTGCTGCAGCCTATGGCGGGGTTGAGGGACTGAAAAAGGTCAAGACCGAGAACCCCGATCTTATCGTCCTCGATGTGATGATGCCGGACAAAGATGGCTATACAGTTTGTAAGGAGCTGAAGGCCGACAAGAAGTATCGTTCTATCCCCATCCTCTTGCTCACCGCCGTTGTCTCGCATATACCTACCACCAAGTACACGCATCAGATGGGGATGGATATGGAGGCTGATGACTACATGGACAAACCGGTGGAACCTGACGAACTGGTCAAGAGGATAGAGGCCCTGATCTCGAAGTAACTATAGTCCTGCTAAGGGAGATCGTGGGAGAAAATCTTTGTCTCCAAGCGGGAATTTTTCTCCTCCACTGAGGGGAACAAGGAAACAGAGGTAGTGTTTGCCGCAGAGCCGAGGGGCACCGTGGCTGAGAGGTAAGGTAGTGATAGCGGTGTGTCCTGACGGCGATTATGTCAAGACGGTAGTGCAGGATACCGGCATCGGCATCTCTAAAGAGGATCTGCCCAGGATCTTCGACAAGTTTGCCCGCGTGAAGTCGGAGAAGACCCGGTGGATCGTGGGAACGGGCTTAGGTCTTTTCATTGCCAAGGGCATAGTGGAGGCCCATCTCGGTTCCATCTCGGTGGAGAGCGAGGAAGGCAAGGGGACCAGCGTTACCGTCCTCCTGTCCCAGAAGATGGGATAGAGAAAGCCCCTGGGGCCGGGGGTGAGCAATTCTCCCGCATCTGCTGAAGGCTTGATTGCGAAGCGATACGTATTGTTTTACAATGAATGTGAGATGAAACCCCGCACCCGCAAGTCAATCTCACCCCCTTTAGAAAAAGAACAAGACCGGTACACCCGGGCCCTCGTGCAGATGAGCAATGACGGGATCCTCGTCTTCGGCGAGGATCGCTCGATAGCCTTCGTCAACCAGATGGCCACGGTCCTCACCGGCTATCCTCCAGAAGAGCTTTTAGAAAAAGACGTCATCTCGATCTTGGGCAACGAGGTGAAGGCGGTCCTTGAACAGCTCAAGGGCCCCGGGGATAAGCTGTGTCAGGAGGTGCAGATCCAGACCGCCGGAGGTGAGCGGCGGGATATCTATCTCTGCTTGGCCCTGGCCGAAGGAGGAAACGGAGAGGTCAAGGGGTGCGCCTACCTCACCGATATCACCGAGCGCAAGCGGTTTGAAGAGCGGCTCAGGGTCTCGGAGAGGAGGTATCGGGAGCTCTTCGAGCGGGTTGGAGAGGGGCTCTTCATCAGCTCCCCTGAAGGCAGATTCATAGATTGTAACCAGGTCTTCTTGGATATGCTCGGATATGCGACCAAGGAGGAGCTCTTACAGATAGATATCGCCACGGGCCCCTACGTGGTCCCCGAGCAACGCGGCGCATTCCAGGAGATGATGGAAAGGGACGGCTCTGTCAGAGAATGGGAGGTGGAATTTAAGAGAAAGGACGGCGGGAAAATAACGGTACTACTCTCCGCCCATGCCATCCGCGCAGGCGATGGGCAGGCCGTCGGATATGAGGGGATCATCATCGATATCACCCACCGCAAGCAGCTGGAACGGGAGCTCCATGAGACCAATGACTTTATGAAGCTGCTTATCGAGAGCTCTCCCTATGCGATCATTGCCACCGATATCAAGGGGAATATCATCGTCTTTAACAGGGCTGCTGAGGAGCTTCTCCGCTATAAGGCGGAAGATGTACTGGAGAAGATACATATTACCCAACTCTATCCACCCGGCGTGGCCAAAGAGGTGATGAAGAAACTGCGCAGCCCTGACTATGGGGGGGAAGGCAAATTTACGGGCTCGGAGTTCAAGGTAGTAGACAGACGGGGCAAAGAGATTCCCATACACCTTTCAACTGCCATCGTCTATCAAGATGGGCAAGAGGTGGCTTCCATAGGAATTTTTACCGACCTGCGCCCCCGGCTTGTCATGGAACAGGAGCTCCAGGAGACCCACCTGCAACTTATCCAACTCGAGAAGCTGAGGTCTCTGGGAGAGATGGCGGCAGGCGTCGCCCATGAGATCAACAACCCCCTCGGGGGCATCCTCATTTATGCCAGTCTCTTGATGGAAGGTCTCGTGTCAGATGACGCCAAGCGGGAAGACCTCGGGCGGATTATCCAGGAGGCGACACGGTGTAAGGAGATAGTAAGGAGCCTCCTCGAATTTGCCCGTCAGAGCGGCCCAAAGCTTGAACTCACCGATGTTAATAGGGCAATAACCGATGGGCTCCACTTCTTAGAAAATCAAGCTACCTTTCACAACATCGAGATCATCAAGGAGCTTGACCCTTCCATTCCTCCCCTATGGGGTAGTGCCGGTCAATTGAAGCAGGTCTTTCTGAACATTATGGTCAATGCAGCTGATGCCATGCACGGACGAGGCGTCCTGACGATAAAGACCTTCTTTGCACGAGACGGCGATAAGGTTGCCATAGAGTTCTCAGACACCGGTGGCGGCATACCCGAGGACATCCTGCCGAGGATCTTCGACCCCTTTTTCACCACCAAAAGGGTTGGTGAGGGGACAGGCCTGGGACTCTCGATGTCGTACGGCATCGTGAGAGAGCACAGGGGGAATATCGAGGTTGACACCGTGGTGGGCAGCGGGACGACCTTCCGTGTCCTGCTGCCGGTGGGATATGAGGAGGCGCCTGCGCAAGAGGGTGCAGGGAACCCATAAAAATTTCTTGAGTCTTATCTCAAAATTGCATACACTGGAGGCTCATTTTGACTCCCGAGAAGGAGGTTTCCATGGGGTGGCGTGAGCGGCTGAAGAGCGGAAGCTTTCTAACGATCGTAGAGGCCTTACCTCCCAAGGGGGTAGATGTCAAGAGGTTTGAGGAACAGTTGATACCCGTGAAGGGGAGGGTGGAGGCCATCTCGGTACCCTCCCTGCAAGGTGGGATCATGCGCATGAGTTCCTGGGCGGCATGTCGGTATCTCCTCGATAAGGGGTACGAGACGATCTGTGAGATATCGTGTGCCCATCAGAATCGGGTGGCGATACAGGCGGAGCTGCTCGGTGCCCACCTCTTAGGTCTCGAGAATGTGATGGCAGCCGTGGGAGATGATCCGAAGTTGGGAGATCACCCCGAGACCAAGGCGGTCTTCGACATAGACCTCCTCGAGCTTTTGGAGGCAATAAAGAAGCTCCACCGGGGATATGATATGAGCGGTGGAGATCTGGAAGGAGCCCCCCGTTTTTGCGTTGGTGCGCGGCTTGATGCCAGCGCGCAAGGCCATGTCCTCGATCTGGAGATGAAGGAGATGGAGCAGAAGATCCGTCTCGGGGTGGAATTCTTCATCACGACCTCGGTGTACGATCTCGCACAATTCGAGGCATTCATGCAGAAGGCGCGGAGTTTCGGTGTCCCCATCATCGCGGGGCTGATGGTGCTGAAATCGGCCGGGATGGCCCGGTACATCAACAAACATATTGAAGGGGTCATGATCCCCGAGGGAATCATCGAACAGTTGATGAAGGCCCCGGACAAAATCGCGGCCTCCATCGACATAGCAGCAGAGCTCATCACAGGGGAGCGCGCACTATGCCAGGGGGTGAACATCGTATCAATGGGGTGGGAGGACAAGGTCCCCCGCCTCCTGGATGCAGCAGGTCTCTAATCGGAGCTGGATAGAAGGTTCCCCCGGAGATGATCCATGGAGGAGGATGGGAAAGGCTAGAACCATACGCACGGATAAAGTGATCCAGGGGGCGGGGTTCGCCCACAGGATCAAGGAGAAAAGCGGCGAGGATGTTTTCCGCTGCTATCAATGTCTGAAGTGCAGCACGGGGTGTCCTATGGCCGAGGCCATGGATATCCTTCCGAGCCAGGTTATCCGTATGGCCCAGCTGGGAAGGGGGGAGGAGCTGTTGCGCTCCGAGACCATCTGGGTATGCGTCAGTTGCTATACCTGCAGCATACGGTGCCCCAACGATATCCACATCGCCCATGTCATGGATACCCTGCGGGAGCTGGCCCTGAAGCAAGGGATTCCACCAAAGCGGGGACGGGTTATCCTTTTCCATCAGCTTTTTTTGGCCTCCATACGGGAGTATGGCCGCGTCTATGAGGCGAAGCTCCTGGCGAAGTATGAGGCCAAATCAGGGGAGCTGATGAAGAATGCCCGCCTGGGGCTGGCCATGTTCCGCAAGGGGAAGATCGCCCTGCTTCCCCACAAGGTTGCGGACATCAAAGGGGTGCGGGAGACCTTTGCGCGCCTGAAGGAGGGGGACGAGGGGTGAAGCGGATAGGATATTATCCCGGCTGCGCCCTGCTCTCCTCGGCCAAGGACTATAATGTATCTATTCACGCGGTCTTTGAGAGACTGGGAGTTGTTCTGGAGGAGGTAGAGGATTGGATCTGCTGCGGGGCCAGCTCGGCCCATGCCACCGATGACCTCCTTGCGCTGGCGTTGCCTGCGCGGACCCTCGCGCTGACCGAACAGGCAGGGTTGAGCGCACTCCTCGCACCGTGCTCCGCCTGTTTCTCCCGGCTGTTGCTGGCCTCCGAGCGGATGAAGGGGGATGAAGACCTCTCGCGCCGAGTCAACGGCGTCATAGATCCCCTGCACTACCGGGGGACCGTGGAGGTAAAGAATATACTGGATGTGCTCGTCAACGAGATAGGGATCTCCGAGATCAGTGACCACCTCGTCCGAGGGCTCGATGGGATACGGGTCGTGGCCTACTATGGGTGTTGGCTCACGAGGACCATGAGGGTCCCTTCCTTCGATGATTGCGAAGACCCCCGCTCTATGGACCGGATCCTCGCGGCAGTGGGGGCAGAGCCGCTGCCCTGGTCAGCCAAGATGGACTGCTGCGGGGGGAGTTTGGGGCTGATGGAAGAGGGGCTGACGCAGGGGCTCTGCCGGAACATCCTCCGGGCAGCCAGGGATGTGGGGGCCGAGGCGATGGTCACCACCTGCCCCTTGTGCCAGGCCAATGTGGATATCTTTGCCTATAAACATAAAGACGAGGATATCTCCGTGCCCATCATGTATCTGACGGATCTTCTCGGGATTGCCCTCGGGTGTCATCTGAAGGGCAGTCATTGGCGCAAGAAGTTTATCGACCCCTCGGGGGTCTTAAAGAGACACGCCCTGTTGTCGTGAAGGAAGCAATGGCACAGAAACACTGGAGCAATGAGATGAAGGTCATCCGGTCTCAGGATCCGGAGCTGGCCGCCAAGCTCACCCGGCTTTTGGAAAAAGAAGCGCTCTTGCAGGGTGAGGGGAACGTCTATGGTGAACGTTACTCTGCACGTCAGATAGAGCTCTCCTTCGGGAAGATCGTGCAGACGGAGGCCCAGCGTGCCCGTATCCTCAAGGCCCTGCGCAAGGGCCCCCTGTCCGTCAAGAAACTCGCCAAGGCGCTCAAGCTTGCCCCCATGGAGGTCCTGGTACACATCGTGGAGTTGCGCAGGCGCAACCGCGTGGCCCTCCATCATATTGAGGAGCGCACGCCCACCTACATCGCCCTCTCTCCAGGGGATACGGGATGAAGGCCGGAGAGAAGATAGGGGCCGTCCTGGTGGTAGGAGGCGGCATCGGCGGGATGCAGGCCTCCCTTGACCTCGTCGAGGGCGGCTTCAAGGTCTACCTGCTGGAGCGCTCCCCCAACATCGGCGGTGCCATGTCCCAGCTGGACAAGACCTTTCCCACCAATGACTGTGCGATGTGCATTTTGTCACCCAA
>MGQT01000098.1:0-11003 GCA_001797935.1 Deltaproteobacteria bacterium RBG_16_54_18
AGCGGATGAGCACCAAGGGTGGCCGCCTGGTATTGAAGCGAAGACGCGCCAAGGGGAGGAAGCGGCTGACGGTTTAGCCATGCCGGGAGCAAAGAGAGATGAGTCTTTACGGAAGGCGGAACGGTTACGGAGAAAAGCGGATTTTGAGATCATTGCCAGGGAGGGAACGAGGAAACACACGCGAAATTTCCTGCTGATCGCGAGAAAGAATGATCAGGGATTTGCACGCGTGGGAGTTGTGGCCGGCAGAAAAGTGGGAACGGCCGTTGAGAGAAATAGGGTGAAACGCTTAGTGCGGGAATTTTTCAGAAGGAATAAGGATCGAGTGCACCCTTCAATCGACTACGTGATCGTCGGGAAAAAGGGGGCGCAGGAATTGCCGTATGCCCACGCGGTGACAGAATTGAGCACCCTGTTGGAACTCCGGAAGGAGGAAGGTCAGAGGCATTGAGCAGGTCTCCTCTGAGAAAGCCAATCTGGAGAGATACGGTCATAGGGATCATCAAGGCGTATAAAATTTTAGTTTCCCCGCTCTTTGGTCCTACGTGCCGTTTCTACCCGTCGTGTTCCACGTATACGAGTGAAGCCATTAGGATTTATGGATTAGGGCACGGGGGCCTTCTTGCCATCAAAAGACTCCTCAAATGTCATCCCTTCCACCCCGGCGGATACGATCCCGTACGATAACTTTTTGGCAGACGAAAAGCACTAGGAGGTCGGCATAATGAACACGCGATTGATCATCGCCTTCGTTATTTCAATTGTTCTAATAATGGTGTATCAAAATTTATTTTTCAAACGGCCGCCAGTGCCGCCGGAGAAGGGCAAGGAGGCAGTGGTAACGCCGGCGCCGGCAGAGCAGAAGCCGCAGCTGCCGGACGTGCCAAAACAGGCCGTAGCAGAAAAGCGTCCACCGCGGGCGGGGGTTGTGTACCAGGACGTCGTCGTCACGACCCCTCTTTACACCGCGACCTTCACTACCTATGGGGGGAGGCTCAAGAGCTGGCGGCTCAAGCAATACCAGGATAGAGCCCCCATGCACCCCCTGGGCAAGTTTGTACAAAACCTTGTGGCTGGTGTAATGGGGACCTTGGGTTTTAAAGGCACGAAGGTCGACGAAGGCCCTGCGCAACTTGTTGATCTCGTCAATACCACGGCCGCAGAAGATGCTCCCCTCGGGATCTCATTTACCAGGGGGGAGATCGGCTACGACGAGGCCATCCCCTGCATCCCCTCCGCAGCAGGGGTTACCCTGACGCGCCAGGGGGAGAGCCAAACCCTTAGCCTTCGCTGGCGATCCCCCAAGGGGGAGCAGATTGATAGGCGCCTCACCTTTTACGCCGATAGTTATCAGGTAGATATGGAGGTGCTCATCGCCGCCCCTGCCCTTCGCAAGGCGGGGAAGGATACGCTTGCGCTAGAATGGACGGCAGCGGTTGATACCGGGCAGAAGGGGACCGGGTTCTTTGGCCCTATCTACTATACGAGCGGCGGCCTGGAGGAGGTCAAACCGAGTAAAATTAAAGGAGAAGCAACAACGGTTGCGGGGACGGAGTGGTTTGGTTTTAAGCAAAATTATTTTATCATCCTCATCGTCCCCTCGCCAAAAGATACAACGCTGATCATGCGGCGCGCGCCTGAGCAGGTTGTCCGTAGCGCCCAGCTTACCCCGTTGGAAATGAAGCCCGGAGGGAACGCGCGGCTGGCATACAAGCTTTTCTTGGGGCCTAAGATAGCCAAGCTCCTTGCCCCGATTACGCCGACGGCTACAAAGGCCGCCGGATATGGCTGGCTCACCTTTATCGCGGTCCCGATCCTCAAGATCCTCACCTTCACCAACGGCCTTACGGGCAACTACGGTCTCGATATCATCATCCTGGCCATCTTCCTCAAGGTGATCTTCATTCCCCTGACCCACAAGAGCCAGCAATCGATGAAGGAGATGCAACAATTGCAGCCCGAGGTCAAACGCCTGCAGCAGAAATACAAGGAAGACAAGCAAACGCTCAATCGCGAGATCATGGAGCTCTATAAGAGGCGCAAGGTAAACCCCTTCGGGGGGTGCCTGCCGATGCTCTTACAGTTACCGGTCTTTTTTGCCTTGTATCGGGCCTTCTATGATGCCATCGAACTGAGGCACTCTCCTTTTGTTTTTTGGATCACCGACCTTGCCGACAAAGATCCCACCTATATTACCCCCCTGCTGATGGGGGCTACCATGTACTTTCAGCAGAAGATGACCACGGTGTCGGCGGACCCCGCCCAGGCAAAGATGATGTCCTTTATGCCTATTATGTTTACCCTTTTCTTTTTGGGATTTCCCTCCGGCCTGGTCCTGTACTGGTTGGTCACCAATGTCCTGGGCATCGCGCATCAAATGTATATCAATAAAAAGCAATAAGGAGGCGGGAAGATGCCGATAGAGAAAGAGGCGAAGAGCGTTGAAGAGGCCATCGAAAAAATATGCAGGGAACTCGGAAAAGAGAGAGAGGAACTGGATTTTGAGGTCATCGAGGAGAAGGGGCGCGGCATCTTCGGTTTGATGGGGAATAAAAGGGTAAAGGTACGGGCCACACCGAAAGAGTCGTTGGAGAAATTGAAAGAGACACCGAGGGCGCCGAAAGAAACGCGGGATAAAGCAGCAAAGGATACGGAAAAGGTTAGGGAAAAACAGGAGGTGCCGAGGGGGCAGAAGGAAGAACGTTCAGATACGGAGGTACTCGCCTTTGCCAAGGCGGCGCTTGAAAAAATCGTCGCGGGCATCGCCGCATCGGCCCAAATAGAAGGACGCGTGGATGCAGAGACGATCTATCTGACCATCAAGGGGGACGGGAGTGGGTTATTGATCGGGCGTCATGGGCAGACATTGGACGCACTGCAGTATCTCGTGGGCAGGATCGTGGGGAAACAGTTGGGTGACAAGCGCATGGTCGTGGTAGATACCGAGCAATATCGTGAGCGGAGGCGGGAGAGCCTGGAGCGGCTGGCACGACACATGGCCGACAGGGCCACGGCCACGGGAAAGGCCGTCAACCTGCAGCCGATGAACGCGAGTGACAGACGGATTATACATCTCACCCTCAAACAAGACAGGGGCATAGAGACCAGGAGCGAGGGGGAGGGGGGTATGAAGAGTATCAGGATATTCCCTCGCAAAAGGGGATCATAGCGGAGTGTTCCACGTGGAACGCCCCGCTGCAGAGGAGGCTTTTCTTCAGGATTCGTCAGGGTATGATGACTAGTGTCCCGTGTCGATCCGCGGCGCGGCGGCCCCTTTTAAACTTCTCATCAAATTTTTACCGTAGAAAAGGATAGCAGCTATGGTGCTTCGAGTAGACCCACAGGACACCATTGCCGCAATAGCCACGCCCTATGGCGAAAGCGGGATCGGTATCGTGCGGATTAGCGGTCCGGAGGCCGCTCCCATCGCTGAGAATATCTTCCGGCCGCGTCGCGGGGCACCTCAGCTGTGTAGTCACCAGATCCGCTATGGAGAGGTCATTGATCCGAAGGGAGGAGAAACAATTGATGAAGTCCTCCTCACCTTTATGGCCGCGCCTCGGACCTATACAAGGCAGGACATCGTGGAGATCAGCTGCCACGGGGGGTTTTGGCCGCTCAAACGGATATTGGAGTTGGTCTTGCGCCAGGGGGCGCGAGAGGCCCTGCCCGGCGAGTTTACCAAGCGCGCCTTTCTTTCCGGCAGGATAGACCTGACACAGGCCGAAGCCGTGCTGGACATTATTCAAGCGAGGACCGATGAAGGGCTCCGGCTGGCCGAAGAACAGCTGCGGGGGGGGCTCACCAAAGAGATTGCGGGGTTGCGCGAGAGGCTCGTCGGTCTCCTCGTCCCTATCGAAGCATTTATAGATTTCTCCGAAGAAGAGGAAGATAAACCCCCCCTTGGTGCAGTCACCGCGGGGCTGCGCGGCGCCCTAGCCACGATAGAGAGATTAATAGCGGCCCATGAGGAAGGGGAGCCCTATCGTGACGGCGTACGGGCCGCCATTGTGGGGAAGGCCAACGCGGGCAAGTCATCCCTCTTGAACCGGCTCCTCGAGCGGGAGCGGGCCATCGTGACCGCCATCCCCGGGACAACCACCGACGTCATCGAAGAGGCCCTCAACCTCTCCGGCGTCCTCATCAGGCTCATGGATATGGCGGGATTGCGGGAACCGCGCAATGAAGTGGAGCAGGAAGGGGTGCGTTTGGCTCGGGAACGGTTAGCCGAGTCCCACCTAATCATTCTCGTCATGGACCGGAGCCGTCCCCTGGATGAAGAAGATCGCGCTATCTTCCGCGCTGTCGCGGCGCGGGGGAAACCGGTCGTACCGGTCTTGAATAAAGTAGATATTCCCCCTTATCTTGCTGAGACAGCGCTTATTCGGGAAACCGGATGGTCGCACCCCTATCCCATATCCGCCCTCACCGGCGAGGGGATCGAAGAGATGAAGAGGGGGATGGTGCAGGCCATCATAGCGGGGCGACTTAAACAAGGTGAGGGGGAGTTGATTCCGGTCAATCTGCGACACAAATTGGTTTTAGAGCGGGCACGAGACGTGCTCGATAAGATCCTTGTCAATCGCCAGCAAGAAGAGCTTCCCTGGGACCTGACGGCCATCGAGATACGTCGAGCCCTTGCCATCCTGGGGGAGATCGTTGGAGAGACGACCCCCGAGGAGGTCCTGGATACGATCTTTTCCCAATTCTGTATTGGGAAATAGTATGAGGATCAATCATCAAAGTTATTAGAAAAAAATGAGCCCCCGAGGGGATCTACTTACTCAAAAAATCATTAGATTTGTCCACAGTATATTCCCCGTAGCGAATGGCAAAAACCTAGGAATAAACAATAAAATTGCTTCTTGACAAGGGGAAGAGGTTCATATTATTTATACCCTTCACTTGGTTGGTCTGGGACTAATTCCCCCACTGAGAATCGGGAAGGTTCCAGCAAGAAGCCTTTCGTGATCAAAAGCAGCACAAATAACTACATGTAGAGAAAGGGAGGGTGAACAATGTCATATGATGCCACCAAGATGTCTGACTGGCAGATTGCGGAAGATGCCGAAAAGAAAATGCCGACTCCAGAGGAGTGGCGGGAAAGACTGAATCTGGAAAAAGACGAAATCATCCCCTACGGAAGACTGTGTAAGCTCGACTTTATGAAGATCATTGAGCGTCTCAAGAAGAAGCCCGATGGCAAGTATATTGAGGTAACCGCTATTACCCCGACGCCTTTAGGTGAGGGAAAGAGCACCACCTCGTGTGGTCTCATGGAAGGCCTGGGCAAACGGGGCAAGAATGTCGGCGGCTGCCTGCGCCAACCCTCGGGCGGCCCTACCATGAATATCAAGGGGACCGCTGCCGGCGGAGGCAATGCCCTGCTCATCCCGATGACCGAGTTCTCCATGGGGTTGACCGGCGACATCAATGACATCATGAATGCCCACAACCTGGCGATGGTAGCCCTGACCGCCAGGATGCAACACGAACGCAACTACGACGATGAAGAACTGAAAAAGCGCACAGGGATTCGTCGTCTGGATGTCGACCCTACCAGGGTGGAGATGGGATGGATCTTGGACTTCTGCGCCCAGAGCCTGAGAAACATCATTATAGGAATCGGCGGACGCATGGACGGCTTTCTGATGCAGTCCAAGTTCGGCATCGCCGTGAGCTCGGAGCTCATGGCCATGCTCTCCATCGTCACGGACCTGGCTGACCTGCGCGCCAGGATGGATCAGATCACCGTTGCCTTCGATAAAAAGGGCAACCCCGTTACCACAGGCGACTTGGAGGTGGGAGGGGCCATGACTGCGTGGATGCGCAACACGATCAACCCGACCCTCTGCAGCACGGTGGAGTACCAGCCCTGCCTGGTGCATGCCGGCCCCTTTGCCAATATCGCCGTGGGCCAGTCATCCATCATCGGCGATCGCATCGCCCTCAAGATGTTTGATTACCATGTGACGGAGAGCGGCTTTGCCGCAGACATCGGCTTTGAGAAGTTCTGGAACGTCAAGTGCCGCTTCAGCGGCCTCAAGCCGCATGTGTCGGTGCTCACCACCACTATCAGGGCCCTCAAGATGCACGGCGGCGGCCCCAAAGTCGTGGCTGGTCTGCCCCTGCCCGATTCCTACACCAAAGCGGATCTCGGGCTCCTGGAGAAGGGCATCCCCAACATGCTGCACCACATCAACACCATCAGGGCCTCCGGCATGAACCCCGTGGTATGCATCAATGCCTTCCACACCGATACGAAGGAGGAGATCGCCCTGGTGCGCAAGGCAGCGGAGAAGGCTGGCGCCCGCTGTGCAGTCA
The DNA here is from genome assembly GCA_001797935.1 of Deltaproteobacteria bacterium RBG_16_54_18. Taxonomy (GTDB): domain Bacteria; phylum Desulfobacterota; class B13-G15; order B13-G15; family RBG-16-54-18; genus RBG-16-54-18. The sequence continues at coordinate 6,325 of MGQT01000098.1, forward strand.
GCGAGCACTGGCTCAAGGGAGGAGATGGCGCCCTCGAGCTGGCCGATGCGGTGATGGAGGCCTGTGAGGAGAAGAGCGACTTCAAGTTCCTCTATCCCATGGAGATGAAGCTAAGAGAACGAGTCAATAGGATTGCCACGGTGGTCTATGGGGCCGACGGTGTATCGTGGACCCCTGATGCTGAGGCCAAGGCCAAGGTATTCGAGAAAGACGCCAAGTATGACGAATACGCCACCATGATGGTGAAGACCCATCTGAGCCTGACGCAGGATCCAACACTCAAAGGGGTCCCCAAGGGTTGGACCCTGCCTATCCGTGACGTCTTGATCTATTCCGGGGCAAAGTTCCTCTGCCCGTGTGCCGGTACCATCAGCCTGATGCCGGGCACGTCATCAAGCCCTGCCTTCCGCAAGGTGGATGTGGACGTGAAGACGGGGTTGGTAAAAGGGCTTTTCTAGACCCAGTGGCACACACACGGTCTTAAACCTCTGGCCAGGCTGTTGCCTGGCCTTTTTTGTTGTATCATCCTCGACGACCATTCATCCCTTCCAACGCTGTAAACCTAGATTGTGAAATAATTAACATACTTCCTTTAAAAGAAGTCCTTGACAAGGGTACGACAAGTAGATAACGTAATTTCTGTTTTAATTAATGCTTGTGAAAGGATTAACTTATATATTATTTTTTAGACAATAATTACTAATTTAGTTGATTATATAATCCGTTGAAGGAGGGCGCGAATATGGCGGCGAAGCTCATCAAGGGGACAGAGGTAGCGCAGGCGATCAGAGAAGAGCTTAAAAAAGAGATCGCGGAACTCAAGGCAAAACATCAGGTAACACCGGGGCTGGTCACCATTTTAGTAGGAGAGGATCCGGCCTCGGTGAGCTATGTCACGGCGAAGCAACGGACCTCCAAGGAGCTGGGATTCTACTCCATCCAAGACAACCAATCCCCCGATATCTCTGATGACACCCTCCTTGCCCTCATCGCCACATACAACAAAGACCCCAAGATCCACGGCATCCTGGTACAATTGCCCCTGCCTAAGCACATCGACGAGACCAAGGTCCTCTATGCCATCGATCCGAAGAAGGATGTAGACGCCTTTCACCCCGTGAATGTGGGTAAACTCTTAATTGGCGAGCCTGATTTTCTCCCCTGCACCCCGCACGGGATCTGGCAGCTGTTGATCCGATCAGGGACCCAGATCGAAGGCGCGGAGGTCGTGGTGGTGGGACGCAGCAACATCGTGGGCAAGCCCATAGCCGCCATCCTCATGCAGAAATTGCCCCATGCCAACGCCACGGTGACCGTCTGCCATACGAAAACAAGGGATATGGCCTTCCATACCAAGCGCGCTGATATCCTCATCGTGGCTGCCGGTCGTCCCAAGGCCGTAACGGCGGACATGGTCAAAGAGGGCGCCGTGGTCATTGATGTGGGGGTGAACCGCATCGGTATGACCCCGGAGGGGAAGGCCATCTTGGCCGGGGATGTGGATTTTGAAGCGGTACAGAAGAAGGCCAGCGCCATCACCCCTGTCCCGGGGGGCGTCGGACCCATGACCATCACTATGCTGATGCTCAATACCGTCAAGGCGGCAAAGCTCGCGGCCGGTATGGTCTAGGTCCAGGAGGTAGAAAGACAGCGTGCCTTTTCATATTGCGATCTGCGGCAAGGGGGGGACGGGCAAGACGACCTTGAGCGCCGTGATCCTGCGCCTCTTGATCAGTTCCGGAAAGGGCCCCGTCCTTGTCATCGATGCCGATGCCGACGGGAACCTGGCCCAAGCCCTCGGCCTCAAAGGAGTTCAGACCGTTGGTGCCGTCTTAGATGAGATGGAGCGAAAGGTCTCCCAGTTGCCGCCGGGTATATCCAAGGATAAATGGCTGGAGGGGCGGTTGGCGGAGCTGCTGGTTGAGGAAAAGGGGTTCGACTTTCTGAGCATGGGCAGGGGCGAGGGGCCCGGGTGTTACTGTTATGTGAACAGTGTCTTGCGCAGGCTCATGGACAACCTCGAAAACAATTACCCCTATTCAGTGATGGACAACGCCGCAGGCATGGAGCACCTGAGCAGACGCACCACCAGGGCGGCGGATATTCTTTTTCTTGTCTCCGATCATTCCGTGAGGGGTGTGGAGAGCGGTGCACGGATCGCCGAGCTGGCCAAGGAGCTGAAGCTCGACGTCAAAGAGATGGGTTTTGTGATCAATCGGGTGCCTGGTACCATGGACCCTGTGATCCGCAAGAAGATAGAAGAGAAAGGTTTAGCGATCTTGGGCTCCATACCCGAGGACGATCAGATCAAGAGGTTTGATTTGGAGGGGAGGTCTTTGCTGGAACTGCCCGAAGATAATAAGGTGACCGTAGCAGTCAGGGAGATGGTAGAAAAGATCTTAGTCAATTGAAGGAGGGTGGAGCAGATGTTATTTATCGGGGAAAATATACACATCATTGCCAAAGCGGTCTCCGAGGCCGTCAATCAAAAGGACAAAAAGATTTTGCAACAGATGGCCAAGGAGCAGGCCGAGGCAGGTATGGATTATATCGATCTTAATGTTGGGCCGGCGCGCAAGAACCCGGAGGTCATGGGGTGGCTGGTAGAGGCCGTCCAAGAGGTATTGGATGTACCCCTTGCCTTGGACAGCACGAATCCCCTGGCGGTGGAGGCCGGCCTCAAGGTAGCCAAGTGGCCTCCCCTGATAAACTCCGCCTCGGGCAAAGGGGAGAGTAAGGAACGGATGCTCCCCTTGGCTGCCCAGTACAAGTGTGAGGTCATACTCTCCGTGCTGAGCGATCAGGGTATCCCCTCCGATGCCGAGGCCAGGGCCGAACGCATCATGGAGACGGCGGCCTATGCCAATGAACTGGGGATCGAGAATGAGCGGCTCTGGATCGACCCTATCCTGTTGCCGGTCAGCGTTGCCCAACAAGGAGTGGTGGCATGTCTGGAGTTCACCCAGATGTTGCCGGATCTCCTGCCGGGGGTAAAGTCGACCATCGGGCTCTCCAATATTTCTAATGGGGCACCCGAAGAGCTGAGAGGAATCCTCAATAGAACGTATGCGGTGATGCTGCAGCGCTACGGCATGCACTCGGCCATCGTCGACGCCTTTGATGCCGAGTTGCGGGATCTGGTGCGCGGCAAGCTTCCGAATATCGTGGAGGTGATCCACCGGGTCATGGACAAACAAGAGGTAGATCCGGCCTCCCTCCCTCCCAAAGAGAAGGATTACGCAAAGACGGCCAAGGTCCTCATGGGGGAGGTCCTCTACTCCCATACGTGGCTGGAGCAATAGACAAGACAAACAGGAGGTATGTCAATGGCCTTTACAGCACCGGTTGAGAGCTACAAAGGAAAAGCGGCCGAGGTTACGATCGGCAAGGGGAAACGGGCAATCAAGCTAGGAGGGGAGAATGTCCTCGCCTTCAACCAGACCTTTGATGAGGGGCAATTCCCCAATCCGCCCAAGCTTGCCCTGGAAGTCTGGGATATGGAGCCGCAGAATTGGTCTCCCTGGGTCTTAGGGCCCTATAAAGATGTGGCTGCCGATCCCGTTGCCTGGGCCAAGCGCTGCGAGGGACTGGGGGCTGATCTCATCTTCCTTTCGCTCATCAGCTGCGATCCGAACGAAAAAGACACCCCGCCTGAGCAGGCGGCGGCGCTGGTAAAACGGGTCTATGATGCCATCTCGCTCCCCCTGATTGTCTACACAACGGGGGATGAGAAGAAAGACCCTGCCGTGCTTGCCGCGGTGGCAAAGGCCCTGAGCGGGGAAAATCTGCTCCTCGGTCCGGTCACCAAGGAGGACTTTGAGCCCATCGCCAATGCCGCCAAGGAGCACGGCCATTGCGTCGTGACGCAGGCGCCGGTGGATATCAACCTGCAAAAGGAGCTCAACGTCAAGGTGAGCAGGATCTTGCCCCCGGAACGGATCGTCCTCGACCCCCTGGCCTCTGCCCTGGGGTACGGCATCGAGTATTGCTTCTCCGTGATGGAGAGGACCAAGCACGTCGGCATCCAGTTCCAGGATGCGATGATGCAGATGCCGGTTATAGCCAATTGCGCCGGCGAGGTCTGGAAGAACAAAGAGCCCAAGGAGCGGGAGGAGCTGGGGATCGCCTGGGAAGAGGTGACGGCGATCACCTACCTCTTGGCCGGGGCAGACTGTGTGGTGATGAGGCACCCCGAGGTATTTAAGCTCGTGAAAGGAATGATCACGTAGGCGGGAGGTCTTGCGGAGCGAATGGTAAGCGTTAGCACCCAATGTCTTGACAAGGGGGATAGCTACAATTAACCTAGAATAGAGATACCGTTTACGAGGTAAGATCCCGTTGGGCATCCGTGATGCCCGAGTCTTCGATCACGACTCAGATACGTCTTTTTTAAGGAGGCAAGGAGACGATGAAGGGGAAGAAAAAGAAAGAAGAGAAAGAGAAAATCATCAAGGCAGAGGATCAGTGGGAGCCCATCGGGCATACCCCCATGCCCGATGTAACAGACCTCAGAAACTGGGATAGGCGCCTGATGGAGACGTATCCACCCTTTTATGCGCCCTTTTGTGATTTGTGTTGTATGTGCACTTATGGCAAGTGCGACCTCACGGCGGGCAACCGCGGGGCCTGCGGCATCGATATCGCCGGCCAACAGGGCCGCCTTGTGACCATGGCCTGTT
>MGQT01000098.1:11097-11384 GCA_001797935.1 Deltaproteobacteria bacterium RBG_16_54_18
GTGTCCCAATATACGGACGGTAATGGGGTTGAAGCCGAAGAACCTGGGAGATCTAAAAAAGGCCGTCCAGTACGCGGCCGATCAGCTCGTGCACGTCCTTTCTTCGGTGCACACGGGGGAGGAGGGGGATGCGATGGACTATGAGTCCAAGGCCATGCACATCTCCATGCTCGACCATGTGGTGATGGAGGCGGCTGATGTGGCCCAGATCTCCTGCTTCAAGTACCCCACCTCGGTGGCGGATACGCCTCTCGTGGAATTGGGGTGGGGGTCGATCGATGCCAGCA
>MGQT01000099.1:0-1894 GCA_001797935.1 Deltaproteobacteria bacterium RBG_16_54_18
ACCAAAGAAGACCTTCAGAAGGATGGGACCATTTTTCAGATCGGAGTTGCCCCACGGCGCATCGACATCATTACTGCGGCATCAGGACTTGAGTTCGAGGAGACGTATGGGCGGTCGTTGTCCGTGAACCTTGAGGGGATTGAAGTGCATATTCCATCCCTCGACGACCTCATTCGCAACAAGAGAGCGTCGGGAAGAACCAGGGATTTGGCGGACGCAGAAGCATTGGAATCCCTGAAGAACTCTGAACAACGAGTTTGAGTAGTGGATCTCTCAGATCCCGATGCTTGCCCCCCCATCGAGGAATATCACCTGGCCGGTGATGTAGGCCGCCTCCTCGCTCGCCAAGAACAGGTGCAGGTTGGCCACCTCCTCCGGCGTCCCCATCCTGCTCAAGGGGATCCTCTCCAGGGCAAGGGCCTTGACCTTGTCGTCCATGGCCGCGGCCATGGGGGTATCAATAAATCCCGGCGCAATACAGTTCACCGTAATATTGGAACGCGCATACTCCAGGGCCAGGGTGCGGGTAAGCCCGATAACCCCTGCCTTGCTGGCGGAGTAGTTGACCTGCCCCATGTTCCCCCGCGAAACCACCGAGGAGGTGTTGACGATCCTCCCGTATTTTTGCTTCCGCATCGGGCGATAGGCCGCCTGGGCGCACAGGAAGGACCCCTTGAGGTTTACCGCCACGACAAAGTCCCACTCCTCCTCGGACATCCTGGCGCAGAGGTTGTCCTTTGTGACGCCGGCGTTGTTGATGAGGATGTCGAGGTGCCCGTATTCCTTGACCACGTAATCGATCATGCCGCTCACGTCGCCCGCCTTGCGCACGTCCGCCTGCGTGAATATCGCCTTTCCCCCTCCCGCGGCAATCTCCTTGATAACCCCCTCGGCCCCCTGCGGTACGACATCCGCAACGGCCACGAGCGCGCCCTCGCGCGCAAACCGTCTTGCCACGGCCGCCCCGATGCCGCTGCCTCCCCCGGTTATCAAGGCCACCTTATCCTTCAATCGCATAGTCTCCCTCCTCATACTACCCAGAACATATCATAGTTTACTTCCCCCCTTTAGAAAAGGGGGGTAAGGGGGGATTTGAAGGTTGGGTAAATCCCCCTTAATCCCCTGGCCAAAGGGTCATCTTCGCTCCGGCCTTGCAAAGCCGGAGGTGGCCCTTTGGCCAGGGGATTTTAAATCAATACACAATAAAAAAAAGATGCAAGGTATTTTATGCTCTGCATAGCATATTCTTCTGAAGAGATGCCTGACTCTAAGGCAAATAGGGAAAAAAATCAAGGGTTACCGCATTTTTTACCCTTGCATTTGTTTCAATGATAGTGTATGAAACGGGTGGCACGACGTTGTTAGGAGAGGGCGACAGAGATGACACGGAGTCTGCAATGGCGTTTTTTGCTTATCCTCGCGGTCGTGGTCGGGGCAGTTATCTTTGCCTACCCGACCTTCGTCAAGGAGAGCCCCTCATGGTGGCCGTCGTTTTTCCCCAAGGAAAAAATCCATCTTGGTCTGGACTTGCAGGGGGGGATGCACCTGACCTTTGAGGTCGAGTCGGATAAGGCCGTGGAGAGTACCGTAGAACGCATCAAGAACGATCTCAAGGCCGAACTCAGAAAAAAAGAGATATTCTCAACCTCCCTTGAGCGTGTGCAGGGGAATAAGATAGAAGTGGTCCTTTTAAACCCCGATGTAAAGGGAAAATTTGATGACTACCTGAAAGAACAGTACCCCAACTTAAAAGAAGTTTCCGCACAAAAACAGGGGGATCGGGTCCGGGTCCTCTTAGAGATGGACCCCCGGCAGATTGAGGAGATTAAAAAATCCGCCGTTGAGCAGGCCTTGGAGACCATCCGTAACAGGGTGGATCAGTTTGGCGTGGCCG
>MGQT01000099.1:1907-2250 GCA_001797935.1 Deltaproteobacteria bacterium RBG_16_54_18
CCGGCAGGGCGAAAACCAGATCCTGATCCAGCTCCCCGGCATCAAGGATCCTGAGCGGGCCAAAGACTTGATCGGCAAGACGGCCCTGCTGGAGTTTAAACTCGTAGACGAGGACGCTGATCTGGGGAGGGTGTTTGCCGGCAATGTGCCGTTCGGCGACGTGCTGCTCTATCAAAGGGTCGAAGACCCTAAGACCGGCGCCGTACGCAAGATCCCCTATGTGATAAAAGACAAAACCCTGATGACGGGAGACGTCTTAAAGGATGCGCAGGTTCGCCTCGGACAGAATAATATGCCCTATATCGGCATCAGTTTTCACCCCGCCGGCGCCCGGGACTTCGAA
>MGQT01000099.1:2257-2512 GCA_001797935.1 Deltaproteobacteria bacterium RBG_16_54_18
CCACCGAAAACGTCGGCAGGCGCCTGGCAATCATCCTCGACAACAATGTCTATTCGGCGCCGGTCATCAAACAGCCTATCAGCGGGGGGGAAGCGATTATCGAGGGGAGGTTCTCTCTTGAAGAGGCTCGCGATCTCGCCATTGTGTTGCGCGCCGGCTCACTCCCGGCACCGGTGGTGATTTTAGAAGAGCGAACCGTCGGTCCTTCCCTGGGGCAGGACTCCATCAACAACGGGATCAAGGCCACGATTATCG
>MGQT01000099.1:2563-15153 GCA_001797935.1 Deltaproteobacteria bacterium RBG_16_54_18
TCGTTGCCAATATCGCCCTGGCCTTGAACATGCTCCTGCTCTTGGCGGCCCTCGCCGTCCTGCGCGGTACCTTGACCTTGCCGGGGATCGCCGGCATCGCCTTGACCTTGGGCATGGCGGTGGATGCCAACGTGCTCATATTCGAGCGGATGAGGGAAGAGATGCGCCTCGGCAAGCCGCCGGGTGCGGCCCTCGAGGCGGGATATACGCGGGCCTTTTTGACCATCATGGACTCCAACGTTACTACGGTGATCGCGGCTTTGGTATTACTTCAATTCGGCACGGGACCGATCAAGGGGTTTGCCATTACCCTGACCATCGGCATCGCTGCCAGCATGTTTACCGCGATCGTGGTAACCAGGTTTATCTTCGACTTCGTATCGCATAATTTCCGCGTTAAGCGGTGGAGTATCTGAGGGCACACGGATATGTTCGAGATTATAAAACCGGGGACGAAGTTCGATTTCATGCGGAGGAAGTGGATCGCCTTTTTGGTCTCAGGCATCGTCACCGTGGTCGGTATCGCCAGCCTGATCGTACAGGGTGGCCCCAAATACGGCATTGATTTTGGCGGCGGCACGCTCGTCCAGGTACGGTTCTCGCAGCAGGTAACAATCGATGCGATCAGAAACGCCTTGCAAGAAGGAGGGTTGGAGGGAGCTTCGGTGCAAGGGTTTGAAGCAGAGGGAAAAGGCGAATACCTGATCCGTTTGCAGACGAGCTCATCGGATGTCACCGGATTATCCACGGCCATCAAGAACGCGCTCACCAAGCGGTTTGACGAAAAGGGATTCGAGATACGGCGTGTGGAAATGGTCGGCCCGAAGGTGGGGAAAGACCTGCGCAGCAAGGGAATCCTGGCCACCATCTTCGCCATGATCGGGATGTTGATCTACATCAGTTTCCGCTTTGATTTCCGCTTCGCCGTGGGGGCCGTGATCGCCGTATTCCACGATGTTACCGTCACCATCGGCGTCCTCTCCATCCTCGGCATCGAGTTTTCCATTCTCATCTTAGCGGCATTACTGACCATCGTCGGTTACTCGATCAATGATACGATCGTCGTCTACGACCGCATCAGGGAGAACCTCCCAAAGATGCGCAGAGTGCCCTTTGAAAATATGTTAAATATCACGGTCAATGAGACCTTGAGCAGGACGATCTTGACCGGCATGAGCACCCTCATGGTACTCGTCGTCCTCTTCTTCATGGGAGGCGGGGTGATCCATGACTTTACGCTTACCCTCCTGGTCGGCATCGTCTTCGGCACCTACTCCTCCGTCTACATAGCCAGCGCCTCGGTGCTCGTGTGGGAAAATAAATTCCCCAAGAAACAACGGTAACAACAACGACCATACCGCAATGAACTTGCTCATCAGGGGGGGGAGGGTGATAGACCCTTCCCGAGATGTCGACGATTACCTTGATATCCTCATCGAAGAAGGATTGATCAGCCGTATTGACCCGCATATCGAGCAGGAGGGGGTACCAGTCATCGAGGCCGCGGGAAAGGTCGTCGTCCCCGGCCTGATCGACATGCACTGCCACCTTCGAGATTTTAACGAGTCCTACAAAGAGACCATCGCCACCGGCACCAAGGCGGCCGCCCTCGGCGGTTTTACTACCGTCGTCTGCGAGCCCAATACCGACCCTCCCCTGGACACACCCCAGGCCGTGGAACAATGGATCAACCGTGCCGAGCAGGATGCCTGTGTGAACCTCTACACGAAAGTGTGCCTCACCAAGGGAAGAAAAGGGAAACAACTCGTCAACCTCAGGGCCCTCGTACACCGGCCGTGGGTGGTTGCTGCCACGGATGACGGCAACCCCGTGGTGAGCGATAACGTCATGGAGCGGGCCTTTGTGAAGGCGCGGGAAAGTGAACTCCTTCTTACCCCCCACTGTGAGGAGTCACCAACTACGATTCAGGACTTCCAACAGCAAAACCCCTTGATCCCCCTTGCCGAGGAAATCGCGCACTATAAAAGGGAGCCTTACTATGTGGCCAGGGATCTGCAATTGGCGGAGCGGACGAACTGGCGGGTCCATATCTCCCACGTGAGCATGGCGCAATCCCTCGGCCTGATCAAACAGGCCAGGGCTCGCTGGGTACCGGTGACGTGCGAGGCTACCCCCCACCACCTCACCCTCACGGAGAAGGATGCCGAGAAATGCGGGCCAGATGCCAAGACCAATCCGCCGCTGCGGCAAAGGGATGATGTCAAGGCCTTGCAACAGGGGCTCAAGGACGGCACAATCGATTGCATCGCCTCGGATCATGCCCCCCATGCACCTCATGAGAAGGCCCGGGGGTGGGAGGCGGCCCCGATGGGCGCCATCGGCCTGGAAACGAGCTTAGGAGTAATTCTGACCTCCTTGGTGCACCCCGGTATCATCACGCTGACCCAGGCCATAGAGCTGATGTCCATAAACCCTGCCCGTATCCTGGGGCTTTCCGGCGGTTCCCTATCGATAGGTAAACCTGCCGATATCACCATCATCGATTTAGAAAAAAAATGGGTCGTGGATCCCTCGCTATTCGCCTCCCAAGGACGCAACACCCCCTTCAAGGGTTGGCGTTTGCGCGGCAAGGCCTATGCCACGATCGTCGGCGGCAAGGTGGTGATGAAAGCGGAGGAGTTATTAGTCTGAAAACGAACTAAAATGCCGAACCGGACAAAAGTCCGGTTCGGCATTGCTCGAAGCAAGTATTTCTTATCCCCTGTATTTCCGACCAGACGTCCACGCTCCTTCGTTGCAATGAGGTAATGAGGTGGTGCGACTAAATTAAATAATCCCCATACCCCTGAGCACTGAGAGCATGACCGCCGCCGCCATGACCGAGCCGACCTGGCCGCCGGTATTGGCACCCATCGCATGCATGAGGAGGAAATTCTTGGGATCGTACTTCTGACCTTCCCTTTGTACGACCCGCGCCGACATCGGGTAGGCGGAGATACCCGCCGCACCGATCAGCGGGTTGACCTTTCCCCGTGTAACCACCTTCATCACCTTACCAAACAAGACGCCGCAGACCGTGTCAAGACAAATGGCCAGAAAGCCGAGGGCAAGGATAATTAGGGTCTCGCCTCTTAAAAAGACCCGGCCATCCATGGTGGCCCCAATGGCGATTCCCAACAAGAGGGTAACGATGTTGGCAATCTCGTTCTCAGAGGCCTTGGTCAACCGGCTCACCGCCCCCGATTCCTTCATCAGATTACCGAGCATGATCGTCCCCAACAGGGGTAACCCCTTGGGTGCAATGAGGCCGCCGATCACCGTGACAACCAGCGGAAACATGATCTTGGTCGTCTTGGAAACCGACCTTTTCACCGTTCCCATGTTGATCCGCCGCTCTTCTTCGGTTGTGAGGAGCCGCATGATCGGCGGTTGGATCACCGGCACCAGCGACATATATGAATAGGCTGCCACCGAGACCGCAGCCAAGAGGTGTGGGGCATATTTTGAGGTGACATAGATCGCCGTCGGCCCGTCACAGGCGCCGATGATCCCGATGGCGACGGCATCCAGCTGTTTAAACCCGAGGGCTAAGGCCAGGACGAGGGTGAGAAAAATACCAAACTGTCCAGCCGCGCCGAGAAGAAATATCTTGGGGTCCTCCAGCAGGGGACCAAAATCGGTCATGGCACCGATACCCACAAAGATGAGGAGGGGGAACAACTCCGTCATAATCCCTGCATCGTAGATCACCTTGAGAAACCCCCCGCGCTCCATCAGCCCTGCCAAGGGGATATTCACCAAGATACAACCAAACCCGATGGGGACGAGGAGGAGGGGCTCAAAATTCTTTTTTATACCCAAATATAAAAGCACACAACCTACGACGATCATAATCGGATTAGACCAGTGCAGGTGGGCAAATCCGTCAATAAGTCCATTCAATCCGCCGCCAATTGCCTGTAACATGATTTATTCCTCCTTAGGGTGATATCTGGTTATTCCTCCCCTTCCTGATACGGGAAGAGCATTTTCAATAGACTCATGATAAGGCTCAGGATCCACAGCGTCAGCAGGGTACCCCCCATCCCTACGACAATCATGGTTATACCAAATGTCCAATTATCCATCTCTTTGCACCTCCTTAATGTTTAATACGAACGCCCCAGATTTACGTCGGAGAGCATCCCGGTAAGAATACCGATAAAGCGACGAATCAGCTATCGACAATAGGTAGTGCATACAGCGCATGGTTGAGAACCGCTTGAGAGTTCAGCCGTTAATTGCATGATTCATCTTTTAACATCCCCTTCCAGAAAAAGTCAATAAAAAAATGTGATTTTTTTAGCAAAGTTTAACGATAGGCCTTCGTATGGCTTAAATTATGACCCTCTCGGTTCTGTCCGAAAGAGCGGAAGCCCCTATCATATACCCCCCAACGGCTAGCCGTATCCTCATCCCCCCGGATACCAGGGCACTTCATAAATGGTAGCCCCTTTGCCATTTTCCCAAAAAAAGAATATATTTTTATGAAGAACGACTCAAAGAGAGACGTCAGTGCGCCAAAAGAGACTCTATATACCCATCATCGCAATCCTTGCGAGCATCCTGACCCTGTTATGCTTACTGGGTATCTCCACGGTGAGAAATCTCCACCGGGATAGGGTGCGGATGGAGGAATCGCTCTTCCGCAATGGGATCATTGTACTGCGAGGGCTTGAGGCGTCCTTTCGCTTCAGTATGCGGGCCATGACAGAACGGCGCGATAGCATGCAGCGGCTTATCTCGCAGGTCTCCGATCTGACGGAGATCCATTTTATTGCCCTCGTCGATGAAAACGGCAGAGTCCTCGCCCACAGCGACGACGCCCTGGTCGGAACGACGTATCCTGCGCAAGACAAGCTTGCGAACCTCATTACGGGGGGAGAACCCCAGAGGTGGTTTGCCGCAGATGGGTCCTTTGTCGTCGCCAAACGCTTTCAACCATTTCGTCCTCGTCCTGTGATGATGGGTGAGCACGGCCCTGTGCGTCATATGAGGGAATTCGGACGTGCCGTACCGCCTTTGGATCTCCCTGATAAGACCTACGCCATTGTCGGTCTGGATACGACGCTCTTTAAACAGGAACAAAAAAAGGACCTACAGTACGCCCTCATGCTGGGACTCGTCCTCTTGATCCTGGGATCGGTAAGCCTCTACGTTATCGTGCTTGTCCAGAACTACACCCTGGTCAACCGTACCCTTGATACCATGACCACCTACACGACCAACGTGGTAGAACACATGCCCGATGGCCTCGTTGCCCTCGACGCGCGCGGCGGCATCGTCACGGTCAATCATCGTGCCGCAGAGATATTCGCATTGAAGGCAAAGACGCCGTCTGATGAGCGTCGGGAATTAGCAAAAAAGTTCCAGGGTTTCGCGAAACCACTCCTGGATGCCCTCAACACGGAAAAGACGATCATCGAACAGGAGGTCACCTACGCCCCCGAGAAGGGGGAGCCGGTACCGCTTTCCGTCAGCGCGACGAAACTGATCGCCGACGATGGAGAAGAGTTGGGGGCCGTCTTCATCCTCAGGGATATGAGGGAGATCAAAGAGTTGCAGGAGCGCGTCACGAGGAGCGAACGCCTGGCCGCCCTCGGGGAGCTGGCCGCCGGGGTCGCCCATGAGATCAGGAACCCCCTGAGCTCCATCAAGGGGTTCGCCCAATTCTTCCTGAAAAAGAATCCACGCGAGAGCACGGATCATAAATACAGCGAGGTCATGCTCCAGGAGGTGGAGCGGCTCGACCGGGTGATCTCGAGCCTGCTCGATTACGCCAAACCCAAGGACCCTATTAAGGCAAGGACCTCCCTCGCCGCCATCATCCGACGCAGCATCGAATTAATTCAGGATGACGCCCAGGCGAAAAAAGTCCAGGTGATCGCAGAAATAGCCGATGCCCTCCCCCCCCTGCTGGTGGACAAAGATCAGATTACACAAGTAGTGCTGAACATGGCGTTGAACGGGTTGGATGCCATGCAAAAGGGCGGAAGACTCGTTTTCCGCTGTTTTCAAGAAAGAAAATCGATCATCGTGGAGATCGAAGACACCGGTCACGGGATTCCCGCGGACGAACTCCCGCGCATCTTCAATCCCTTTTATACTACCAAACAAACCGGTACCGGCCTCGGGCTCGCCCTTGCGCATAGAATCATAGAAAATCACGCGGGAACGCTCTCGGTTAAGGCAACCGGCCCAACAGGCACGACATTTCGCATTGTCTTACCGCGGGCCGAGAGAGGGACATATGACGGTACAAACCATCCTGATTGTTGATGACGAAGAAAGCCACCGCCTGATGCTCCGGGCGCACCTGGAACAAGAAGGTTTTTCTACCGTGGAGGCGATTGACGGGGAGGAGGCCATAGCAAAGGTGGCCGAACGTAACGTCGATCTCATTCTCATGGATATTCGCATGCCGCGCCTCGATGGAATGGAGGCCCTGCTCCGGATAAAGCGGGCAAACCCGGCAATTCCCGTCATCATGATGACGGCCTATGGCTCCATCGATTCGGCGGTTAAGGCCCTCCAGGCCGGCGCCACGGACTATCTTACGAAACCGCTCGACAGCAATGAACTCATCGTGAAGGTCCATAAGGCCCTCCGGTATCATCAATTGGAGGAAGAAAACGTCTTGTATCGCGAGCAGCTCGGGATCAGATTCGATTTTTCCCGCATCATCGGCAAGAGCGCCAGGATGCGCGAGCTTTTTGATATGCTCGCGACGGTCGCGCCGACGGAGGCTACCGTGCTGCTGCTCGGAGAGAGCGGCACCGGTAAAGAGATTATAGCAAACGCGATACACCAAAACAGCCCGCGTCGGGAGCGTCCATATATCAAGGTCAACTGTGCGGCCCTCCCCGAGACACTATTGGAAAGCGAACTCTTCGGCCATGAAAAGGGTGCCTTTACCGGTGCTATTGAAAAAAAGAAAGGGAGGTTTGAGCGCGCCGATGGCGGCACGATCTTTCTCGACGAAATAGGCGAAATGTCCCTTACCACGCAGACGAAGATACTGCGGGTCCTGCAAGAACGGGAGTTTGAGCCCGTGGGAGGAACAAAAACGATTAAGGTAGACGTGCGGATCATCGCGGCCACAAACAAAAATCTGGAAGACGAAGTTAAGAGGGGAAAGTTTAGAGAAGATCTTTACTATCGAATTAATGTCGTCCCCATCACCATCCCCCCTCTCCGGGAGCGCGCGGAAGACGTCCCCCTGCTCGCAGCACATTTTCTCAGGCTCTATGGTGAAAAAAATAAACGGATGCTCAAGGGATTTGCAGATGGTGTCATGGACGCGTTAATGCGTTATGACTGGCCCGGCAACGTGCGGGAATTGGAAAATATCGTTGAGCGGACGGTCATCATGTCACGCGGGGATACCATCACCTTTGCAGACCTCCCGCCGGCTATTGCCGGTGCGCAAGGGACGGCGATACAGACGTCGCCGGCCATCTCACTCAAGGACGTGGAGCGCGAGACTATTATCAAGGCCCTGCAACAGACTGAGGGGAATCGAACCAAGGCAGCCGTGCTGCTCGGCATCACGAGAAAGACCCTGCAAAATAAGATAAAAGAATATGGGATAGATAGGTGATGGCCACCTGTATAAAAATTTTCCTTCTTTCTCCTCCGAAAGTAGACGTACCGCAAAAAAAATATGCAGTAGCAACCCTTCTCGGTATCGATCGAAATTTACCCAAGCGTAAATAACCAATAAATTCAACAGATTAGAATATTTTCGCAAACCGCCTGCTTTGGCATGGCTGTTGCTATTCATTAGACAGGGCAAAAAATTTTTAAGGAGGTCACGCATGAAAAAAGCAGTAGTGATTGGATTGATGGTAGCACTCGGGATAGCACTCGGGACTCTCGTCTGGGCACAGCAGGCTGGTCCCGGTGGCGGGGAAAATATGATGGGTCCCGGGCCGAGAGGCCAGATGATGGGCCTCGACCGTGGAGGCTGTTGGGGTGGAAGCGCGGCGAGCCAGTTGACCCCTGAACAGAACAAACAGATCGAGCAGCTTCGCCTGAAAAACTGGGAAGAGACCAAGGGGCTCCGTGCCGACCTTTTCGCCAAACAGCAGGAGCTCAGGGGCCTCTCGCTCCGATCGAACCCTGACCAAAAGGCCATTGACAAGCTGGAAAAGGAGATCTTCTCCCTACGGCAAAAACTCCAGGAAAAAAACTTTGCCTTCCGTCAGGAGATGCATCGTATCGCCCCGGAACTTCGCAACTGTGAAGGTCGCTGGGGTGACGGTGATCGAGGCGAACACCGAAGAGGCCCCCGGTTTGATCAAGGTCGCGGGTGCCATTAAACCACCTCGGTGGGAGAGGGCAGTAAGCCTTCTCCCACCCCGTCCTTGTCTCTGAGCAGATCTTCTTGAGCCTGAGCGCCTTTTTTAATTGTGCCACGAACAATTGACGGCGAACATTAAACGAGTATCAAGTGGCCTTTGGGCTTGGCCACCACCTCGGCAATGACGAGGGCATCCTTGACCCCTGCCTCATGTAAGAAGCGTATGATTCCTGCTGCATCCTTCTCGGCCACCGCCATAGCCAAGCCGCCCGAGGTCTGTGGGTCGAAGAGGATGTCGAGCATCCAGTCGGGCAGATCGTTTTCTTTTTTTATCTTCGGCGCATAGAATGCCTTGTTGCGATAGGCCCCGCCCGGGACAAACCCCAGACGGGCGTACTCCTCGGCCTTGGGCAACCGGGGAACGGCATCCACGATGATCTTGATCCCGATGTCCCCTCTCCCCAGCATCTCGCACAGGTGCCCCAAGAGCCCAAATCCGGTAATGTCCGTACAGGCATGGACAGGGAACCCCCGCATCACCTCCGCCGCCGCTTGGTTGAGGCCCATCATGACCTCAATCGCCTGCCGCATCGCGTGAGAAGAGGCCTGTCCACCCTTCTGGGCCGTCGTGACGATGCCGGTCCCCAGGGGCTTGGTGAGAATAATGCGATCACCCGGCTGGGCGCCCGTGTTGGTGACGACGGCATCGGGGTGCACCAGGCCGGTCACCGCGAGGCCGTACTTGAGCTCCTGATCCTCAATGGAATGCCCCCCGACCAGGACTACCTCCGCCTCCCGCATCTTATCCAGGCCGCCGCGCAGTATCTCCCTGAGAATCTCTATCGCCATATTCTTAATGGGGAAGGCAACCAAGTTCATGGCCGTAATGGGTGTTCCCCCCATGGCGTAGATATCACTGACGGCATTGGCCGCCGCTATCTGGCCGAAGGTATAGGGGTCATCAACAATGGGGGTAAAAAAGTCTACGGTCTGGACCAATGCCAGGTCATCCCGAATTTTATACACCCCGGCATCGTCGCTTTGCTCGATCCCCACCAGGAGGTTCGGATGCGTCGACAAGGGCAGTCCACAGAGCGCTTGGTCCAGGTCCCCTGGACCTAATTTAGAGGCTCAACCGCCTCCCTTGACCGTGGCCGTAAGCTTGACCTTTTTTTTAGCAGTCATCCTTCCCCTTTTTTGCGACTTGGTTTAATATTAGATCAAGGGTCGCGCTAAGGCAAATAGAAAAAACAACTCTGATCTATTCTAATACCCGCACATTGAGGTGATATTTACCTTCTGCAACATATAAGAGCTGCGCGTCGGACAACTTCTTCAAATCCCGCCTTACAGTCCTTTCGCTTATGTTCCGGTATAAAACGTTAAAAGGTGAAACAATAAACAGATCTCCGAGAGTGAACGGCGTCAACCCATCCAATGCAATACTCAAAAGATCATGCTGCCGTTGTGTTATTCGCTTTCCGGTTCTTAGGAAAGCATAATAGTCACGCAAAGCAAATTTACGAATAAAAAATATGATTCGTTCTTTGATTTCATTTAACGACCCTACTACTCCCTTCAAGACAAACCCTACGAAAGGCGTTACATCATGTTCCTCGCTCTTTCTGGCATTGGAAAATGCCAAAAAATATTCGTCCATGTTTTTGTAGTAAAAATTTGAAAGCATTATGGGGACATATTTCATCCCTGCCAATCGCATCAAGAGTGCCTCAATGAGTCTCGCCGTCCTACCGTTACCATCACCGAAGGGGTGAATAAGCCCAAAATGATAATGTGCCAACGCCGCGCGTATTACTGGATCTAAATTCAAAATTTCTTCATTATTTATCCATTGAATAAATTCTCTCATAAGTTTTTCTATGTCAGCCAACATTTTGGGAGGGGCATACACACCGCCATGTTCAGCATCACCAACCTTAACCAGATGATTTCGGTACTGCCCTGGTACGTTGTTTTCATATTCTATGTCGTGGGTAACAATGGAATGGATTTTTGTTATATGATCTTTTTCAAGCTTAAATACAGAATCAGAAACGTCCCATTTGCGAATAAAAGAATCGTATGCAACCTTAAGATTCCGTATCTCCTTTTCAGCCCGCTCCATTTTTTGTTCCTTTGCAGGTTCAGAGATAATCTGGCCGACCCTTTCTTCCGTTAAGGGGTTACCTTCTAAGGCCGCCGTGCCAAAGATGGACCGGCGGATGAGTTCTGCTTCAATCTGGGCTGACAGCTCCGGCAGTATAGGCAGATCTCTGACGGTTTCATAGAGAATCTTTGCCTCCAGCAGAGAAGGCAATAATTTCCCCTCATCATATTTTCGGCTCAATACAAAATTGCCGGATTTGAAAGTGAGAACCTTTTTGACTATATTATTGACCATAGCTTTGTCAATCAATAATTATTTAATTACTAATAGTTAGATAGCATTACTCAATTTTTTTGTCAATATATCTGTCAGAAAAATATCTCACCCTATCTGTACCAATTTATTGTAACAGTTTGGCCTAATTGTCAAGGTAAGACAAAGCTGTTAAGATCTATCCTGAAGAGGGTGTACCATGAAACCGGGCAAGATTACTAAAGATGTTTACCTGATAGGGGGTTCCGAAATCACCGACCCCAAAGACTGCTCTATATACCTCCTCAATGTGGGAGAGCTGGTCTTGATCGACACCGGCGCAGGGCCGAGCTATGATGATATCGTCCGCAACATTGAAAAGCTTGGCCTTGATCCCGCAAAGCTCAAGACCGTGATCCTCACCCACTGCCACATCGACCATATCGGCGGGGCATCCAGATTTCGCGATGCCTTGGAAAGCCGGCTCATCATGCACGAGCTCGACGCCCGCGCCGTGGAGCAGGGAGATAAAAGGATGACCGGGGCCGCTTGGTATGGTCTCCCGCTCACTCCCGTTCCGGTGGACGTCAAGCTGACAAAAGACGAGGAACGCCTTTACTTCGGAGACCAGGAGGTAGTCTGCCTCCACACCCCTGGGCACACCCCGGGTTCGCTGTCGGTGTATTTGGACCGAGGAGGGAAAAGGATACTCTTCGGGCAGGACATCCACGGCCCCTTCTTGGAGGAGTTTGGCGCCGACCTCGCAGCCTGGCGCCGCTCAATGGAGCGGCTTCTTTCTCTTGAAGCCGATATCCTCTGCGAAGGGCACTTCGGGGTCTTTCAACCCAAAGGTCGCGTGGCTGCCTATATTAAGCACTACCTGGAGCAATACGGGGAAGAAACTATACCTCAGCCTTGAGCCACCTTCGCCACGACCCGCCGCATCTTCTCCTCGACCTTCCGGGCGATCTT
This sequence comes from Deltaproteobacteria bacterium RBG_16_54_18, assembly GCA_001797935.1. GTDB lineage: Bacteria > Desulfobacterota > B13-G15 > B13-G15 > RBG-16-54-18 > RBG-16-54-18. The sequence continues at coordinate 14,197 of MGQT01000099.1, forward strand.
CTCCAACTCCGGGCTTTTGATTATCTCGAGAGCGGAAACGGGGTTGATGGCCGCCACATATGCCTTTTTGTCGTCGGTCTCATAGATGATGACGTTGCACGGTAGCAAGAGCCCCACATCGAGATCGGCCTCCAGCGCTTGATAGGCATACGGCGGGTTGCACGCCCCCAAGATGACATATCTTCTAAACTCCTGATCCAATTTCTTCTTCAAGGTTTCCTTCACGTCAATTTCCGTCAGGACACCAAAGCCCTCTTCCTTTAAAGCGTCCCGTACCTTTGCGATGGCATCTTCATACGAGCTATCCAAAAGCGTGCTGAAGGCATATCTTTTCGTCTCCTCCATGCATACCCCTTTTATGCCGGAAGTTACACGGCTCAATAATCATTGACGCCGGAATTTTAGAGCAGGTCTTTTTTTTTCTGCTCGAATTCCTTCTTATCAATTTCACCCTGGGCATACCGTTTTTTGAGTATCTCCAGGGCAGATTCCGTTGAACCGCCGCCGCGTGTTGAGGTCGCCAACCACCGGACCAGGAAAACGATCCCTACGATTACCGCAACCCAAAAGGCAATCATGATGATAAAACCGAACCCACCATATCCCCCCATCATTCCAGGACCATGTCCCCATCCACCATATCCGCCGCCCCATTGGGCAAAAGCATTGGTCGCAGTGGAAATGAATAGCCCCAACGAGGAACCCACCGTAAATTGCCATGCTTTTTTCATGGTCATACTCCTTTCCTGATCGAGGCATCCAGTGGCGACAGCCATCTGGATGCCTCTGTTCTATGGTTAATAGCTGGAACTCATCCACCCGGTGTTTTTGTCGACAAGGATTGTATCCACCAAGACATCGTTCTTTTTAGTCACAATTTCGGCCTCAAAGAAACCGTCTTTGGCCGTTACCTTCCCCACCTTGAGGTTAGGGTTACGCGTGGATTTTATGTAGTTC
>MGQT01000100.1:0-1501 GCA_001797935.1 Deltaproteobacteria bacterium RBG_16_54_18
AAAATAAGGACGATGACCATATCTACATGAAAATTTTACCCACTCACGTCCACGATGAGCCATAATTAAAATCTGAAGAAACGGCGCCTTTTCCTCTTGGTGACGAAAATATTATATAAGACCCGCCTGAGTCTATTGGCATCCAAGTTTCTCGTGAGCTTGCCGCCGATGGCCAGCGATATGGTCCCTTTTTCCTCTGATGCCGACACCACGATGACCACGGCATCGGTCTCTTCCGTAAGCCCGAGTGCGGCCCGGTGGCGCGTCCCTAAGGTATTGAGCACGCGGGGATTGGCCGTGAGCGGAAGGAAACAGCGGGCGGCCTTTAACCTTTCCCCTTGGATCAGGACGGCCCCGTCGTGCAGCGGAGAAGGGGGAAAGAAGAGACACGCGATCAGTTCCTTGGTCACCGCCGCGTCGAGGATGACCCCCACCTCGACGTGGTTTTCCACCGCGGCCTCGCGCTCCAAGACGATGAGGGCCCCGATCTGTCTGCGGGACATACTGAGCGCGGCATCGATGATCTCTTCCACAATGGGGGCGCCATGCGGGGAAGCCGCCACAAAAGGGAAGGGGTTCTTCCCGACCGTAGACAGGGCCCGGCGGATGTCGGATTGAAATACGACCACGATAATGAGGATGATTGAGCTGAGAAAGTTATGCAATATCCAGTGCACCGTCATCAATCCACCCATCTGTGAGATGAGCAGCACGAGGATGAGCAAGACCAATCCGATGAGCATCTGGAAGGATCGGGTGCCGCGGATCAACAGGATGATCCAATAGATCACCGCCGCAACAATGAGGATGTCCACGGCATCCGGCACCCCAAAATGGGAGAAGACCTCTCTTAAACCCGTCACCTTCCCCATCCCTCAGCGTTGAGAATGGCATCCACCATGACAACCGTTTCCTTGGCCGAGGCCACCTCATGAACGCGCACGATGTGCGCCCCCTTTAAGGCGGAGACCGCCACGGTGGCCAAGGTCCCGATCATCCGGTCGCCCACCTCCCGTTTCAAGATCGTACCGATAAAAGTCTTGCGCGAGGTACCGATCAAGATCGGTCGTTCCAAGACCGTCAGTTCATCGAGGCGGTTGAGGATGGTCAGATTGTCCGCTACCCGTTTGCCGAAACCGATGCCCGGATCGACGATCACCTGCTGGGGATCTACGCCGGCCTGCGTGGCCCGTTTTATCCCCGCGCGCAAATCGGTGATGATCTCTTGCATCACGTCGGTATACGCCGGCGCCTGTTGCATTGTTTTAGGGGTCCCTTGCATATGCATGATGATCACCGGTGTATCATGCCGGGCCGCCACGGCAGGCATCAGCGAATCGAACGAGAGCCCGCTGATGTCGTTGATCATCTGGGCACCGGCCTCGATGGCCTGCTCTGCCACCTCAGCCTTATAGGTGTCCACCGAAATGGGGATGTCGAGGCGGGAGGCAAGTCCTACAATGACGGGGATAGTCCGCTTCAGCTCCTCCTCGAGGGGGAC
>MGQT01000100.1:1569-1654 GCA_001797935.1 Deltaproteobacteria bacterium RBG_16_54_18
GCAGCCCGTGCTCGATCGCCTCCGCGGAATCGCGAAAGAGACCTCCATCGGAGAATGAGTCCGGCGTGCAGTTGAGAATGCCCAT
>MGQT01000100.1:1730-6857 GCA_001797935.1 Deltaproteobacteria bacterium RBG_16_54_18
GGGCGGAAGAACTCATGCGACGGAACCTTCCTGAATGATCTGCTCTATTTCTTCACCGGAGAGGGACTCACGCTCCAACAACGAGGTAGCCACGCGGTGCAACGTCTTGATGTTTTTCTTGATGACCTGCTTGGCCCGCGTATAGCACTCCATCACAATCCGCTTTATCTCGCGGTCGATCTCCTGGGCGGTCTGCTCGCTGTAGTCCCGGTGCTGGGCGATTTCCCTACCGAGGAAAATCTCTTCTTCCTTCTGCCCGAAGGCAAGGGGCCCCATCGCCTCACTCATCCCCCATTCACACACCATCTTGCGGGCCACCTCAGTGGCCTTTTCGATGTCGTTGCCCGCGCCGGTGGTAAAGCGTTTGAGGACCAGCTCCTCTGCCGCCCGCCCCCCCATCAGCGTCGTGATATTCGTCAGGAGGTACTCGTGGGAGTAGAGGTGCCGCTCATCGAGCGGGAGCTGCTGGGTCAGCCCAAGGGCGTGGCCGCGCGGGATAATGGTGACTTTATGGATGGGATCGGAGCCAGGGATTAACTTCGCCACCAGGGCGTGTCCCGCCTCGTGATAGGCGGTATCCTTCTTCTCTTCATCGCTGATGATGAGACTGCGCCGCTCCGTCCCCATGAGCACCTTGTCCTTGGCCTGCTCCAAGTCTTTCATGCCGATGTGTTTTTTGTTGTGTTTCGCAGCCAGTAAGGCCGCCTCGTTCACCAGATTCTCCAAATCGGCACCGGTAAAACCCGGCGTCCCCCGGGCCAAAATGGCAAGCTTCACATCATCGGCAAGCGGCGAGTTCTGGGAATGCACGCGCAGGATCTCTTCCCGCCCCTTGATATCGGGGATCGGAACGATGACCTGCCGGTCGAACCGGCCCGGGCGCAGGAGGGCGGGATCCAGGATGTCGGGCCGGTTGGTGGCCGCAATCAGAATGACCCCTTCGTTGACCTCAAAGCCGTCCATCTCCACGAGGAGTTGGTTCAAGGTCTGCTCCCGTTCGTCATGCCCGCCGCCGAGCCCTGCCCCTCGGTACCTCCCCACGGCATCGAGCTCGTCGATGAAAATGATACAGGGGTTGCTCCGCTTGGCCTGCATAAAGAGATCGCGTACCCGCGACGCCCCGACCCCTACAAACATCTCCACAAAGTCGGAGCCGCTGATGCTGAAGAAGGGGACATCCGCCTCGCCGGCGATGGCACGCGCGAGCAGGGTCTTACCCGTCCCCGGAGGGCCGACCAGCAGGACCCCCTTGGGTATCCTCCCCCCTAGCTTGGTGAACTTCTGCGGATCCCTCAAAAACTCGATGACCTCCGTGACCTCATCCTTAGACTCCTCGATGCCGGCCACGTCCTTAAACGTGACCTTCTTGCCTTGATCTTTGAGAAAGACGCGAGCCCGGCTTTTGCCGAACGACATGGCCTTGCCCCCGCCGATCTGCATCTGCCGCATAAAAAAGATGTATACTCCGATCAGGAGGAGCACGAACAGGCCGTTGAACAGAAGAGACTGCCAAAAGCCCGAGTCCTTCTCCGGCTTGGCAGCTATCTGGACACCCTTCTCGCGCAGCATCTTGACCAGATCGGGATCGTGAGGGGCATACGTCTTAAAAGAGGACCCGTTCCGATATTGCCCCGTTATTTCGTTCCCCTGGATCGTGACGCTGGCCACCGTGCCCGAATTCACGGCGCCGATGAATTCGCTGAAAATGGTCTCCTGTGCCTTGGGCTTTTGGGCCGACCACGACTGCCAAATAAAAATCGCCGTCAAACCGATCATCAGCCAAAAAATCAAGTTTCTATGCATTGGGCCTTTCGCACCTCACCTTCTTGCGTATCTGCGGCATAATTTTTTTATAACATAATTGCGGAAACGCGGCAACTAAAATGGCCGCCGGGGTAAAGCGCCCCACGATGATATACGCCTGTTGACATGATGATCCCTGATGTATAATGTGAGGAGACACCCGAGGGAACGAGCAGATGAGGCCCATCAGGATTGCGTTGGCCCAGATCAACGCCACCGTAGGTGACGTGACGGGGAACACCCGTCTGATACAGGCACACATTGAACAGGCCCGCGCGCTCAGGGTCGATCTCGTCGTCTTCCCCGAATTGGCGATCACCGGGTACCCCCCGGAAGACCTCCTCCTCATGCCCCGCTTTATCCAGCAAAACCTCAAGGCCCTGGACGAGATCGTGAAGGCCGCGCATGGCCTGACCGCCGTGGTGGGCTTTGTCGACAAACAAGACGACAGCTACAATGCAGCTGCCCTGATCCACGACGGCACGCTGATAGACCGCTACCATAAGGTCTTTCTCCCCAACTACAGTGTCTTTGACGAGGACCGCTATTTTCAGGGAGGCAAGGCGGCCATGGTCTTTGAGCTGCAGGGCGTCAAGGTCGGGATGAGCATCTGCGAGGACATCTGGCATGCCGGCGATCCGATCAAGACCGAGACCGTGCTCGGCGATGCCGAGGTCGTGCTCAACATCTCCGCCTCACCCTTCCATGCCGGCAAACGGGAGGCCCGCCAACAGATGCTCGCCGGCCAGGCGCGTGATAACGCGGCCTGTATCGCGTACGTCAACATGGTGGGGGGGCAGGATGAACTGGTGTTCGACGGCAACAGTATGCTTATCGCGCCTGACGGGGGGATAATCGCCCAGGCCCACTCGTTTGCCGAGGACCTTCTCGTCGTCGACCTCGACGCGGACATGGCCTTCAGGGCCAGGCTCCACGATCCTCGCCGGAGAAAGGAAAAACAGAACTATCCCGCAGATCACCTCCCCTTGCAGAGCGTGAGCCTACCAGTGGCGAAAAAGATAGCGGCCCCCAAGCCCCCCCTGGCGCGGCACGAGCCGATCCTCTACGATACCATAGCCGAAATCTATCAGGCCCTGATCGTCGGCACCCACGATTATTGCCGTAAAAACGGCTTTCAAAAGTTCTACCTCGGCTTAAGCGGAGGGATCGATTCCGCCGTCGTGGCGGCGATCGCCGTCGACGCCCTGGGGAAAGAGAACGTCACCGTCGTGGCCATGCCCTCCCCCTTTTCCAGCGCAGAAAGCCTGGAAGATGCCCGGCAGCTGGCCGTGGCCCTCGGGATAAAACTCCTGGAGATCCCTATTGCTGCCGTCTTGCGTTCCTATCTCGACACCCTGAACCCCCTGTTTCAGGGAAGGCCGGCGGATATCACCGAAGAAAACATCCAGGCGAGGATCAGGGGAAATATCCTCATGGCCCTGGCCAACAAATTCAATGCCTTGGTCCTCGCGACCGGCAATAAAAGCGAGCTCAGCACGGGTTACTGTACCCTGTATGGCGATATGGCCGGGGGATTTGCCGTCATCAGGGATTGCCCCAAGACCCTGGTCTATCACCTGGCGGAATATAAAAATAAAAAAGAGCGGAAGGAAATAATTCCCGCGCGCGTTATCCAGAAAGAGCCCACGGCAGAACTGCGCCCGAATCAAAAGGACAGCGACACCCTCCCCCCCTATGCCCTCTTAGACCCTATCCTCCAGGCCTATGTGGAAGAGGATAAGGGGGCCGATGAGATCGTCGCCCTGGGGTTTGCCCCGGAGACGGTCAAGGAAATCATCGAGCGGGTGGACCGTAACGAATATAAGAGGCGCCAAGGGCCTCCGGGGATCAAGATCACCCCCCGGGCCCTGGGCAAAGACCGGCGCCTCCCCATCACCAACCGGTACCGGAACTTTTAGCAGCGTGCCGCACCGATCCCTTACACTATACCCTTTTACCCCTTGTCCCGAAACCACTGTACGAAGCGCATAACCCCCTCCTCGATATTTACCCGAGGGTCATAGCCGAGGAGACGGCGGGCCTTGGCAATATCGGCATAGGTGATGGGGACATCACCGGGCTGCTCAGGCAATTCTTCCACCTCCGCCTTCTTCCCGAGGGCCCGCTCGATGAGCGAAATGAGATCGCGCAGGGGAGTGGTTTGTGATTCCCCCAGGTTAAAAATATTATACCCCTTGAGGTTCTGTATTGCCCCCATGATCCCTCCGACGATGTCGTCGATATAGGTATAGTCCCGGCGCGACGTGCCGTCACCGTACAGGGGGATCTTCTTCCCTTCGTGGAGCAGGCGGGCGAATTTATGGATGGCCATCTCAGGACGCTGCCGGGGACCGTAGACGGTGAAAAACCGCAAACAAAAGATGTTCAGACCGTAGAGGTGGTGGTAGGCATAGCAGTAAAGCTCCCCCACCCGCTTGGTCACGGCATACGGGGAGATCATGGCATCCAGCCGGTCCTCCTCGGCAAACGGCACCTTCGTATTGTTTCCGTAGACGGACGAGGAAGACCCGAAGATGAAGCCCGTAACGTCGAACTCACGGCAGGCCTCCAGGAGGTTCAACGTCCCCGTCACGTTCACCTCCTCGTAGAGCAAGGGTTGCTGGATGGAGGGGCGTACCCCGGCCCTGGCCGCCAGGTGGATTATTAAATCAAACGATGATCTTCTGAATAAATCCTCCAGAAGCCCCTTGTCCCTGATATCACCCTCTACGAACTGGAATAACCCATCCCCCCCGCTCGCCTGAATCTCCTGCAAATTTCTCCGCTTGATTGCCGGATCATAGAAGGGGTCGAAGTTGTCCAGGCAGACGATCGCATGCCCCTCTGCGCGGAGGCGCTGGCAGAGGTGCGAACCGATAAAGCCAATCCCGCCGGTGACTAAGACCCGCATGAAAACCGATATCCTCTATTTGTCCGGCCCATCTGCGCCGCCCCTATCCCCGCCAAACTGATCCGCGACAATGAAGTACACGAATACCTGGCCATCCTTTTTGCGATTCATCATGACATAGGTCATGCCCGTATAGACATAACCCAGCACCTCCCCCGTCACGTTGACGATGTTGAGTGCCCGTGGTTCGAAGGGGATATTATATTGGCGGTTGACGTATTGATCATCCAGACGATGGATGGCATAAATAATCTCCGTTGTCTTCAGAGGCCTTCCCCAGAGTTGAGAACCGAGGGTATACGAATCTTTGCGATCAAAGAGCAGCGCTGTCGGGTTTTCCTGCGTCCCGGCGGAGTAGACGTCAAATTCCTTGAAGAATTCCTGATCAAAGGCCCTGATCTTGGTAGTTACTG
>MGQT01000100.1:6895-7083 GCA_001797935.1 Deltaproteobacteria bacterium RBG_16_54_18
AGCGCGCCCAGCGCAAAATTAGTCGCCGCCACTGCGAAGACAACGACAAACACCAACCAACAGATTACCTGTCTTCTCATAACGACCTCCTCGCTTCTTATGACAATGTTCTGCTTTCAACACGGGGCGGAGCCCCGACTATACATATAGACCTTGATATCCCCTCTACGAGAAGGGTAACGAAGGGA
>MGQT01000100.1:7253-18570 GCA_001797935.1 Deltaproteobacteria bacterium RBG_16_54_18
CCCTTTACGTTGACGATATTGAGAGCCGAAGGCTCAAAGGGAATATTGCCGCTGACATATTGATCATCCAGACGGTGAATGGCATAGATAATCTCATCCTCCTTAAGAGGCCTTCCCCAGAGTTGAGAAGCGAGGGTATAATTGTCTTTCCTATCAAAGAGCAATGCCGAGGGTTTCTCCTGGGTCCCTGCTGAGTAGACGTCAAAGCCCTTGAAGAACCCTCGATCAAAGGCCCTGATCTTGGTAGTTGCTGCCTTATTCATGGCCATATTCTCTTCCTTGGCCAGCGCGAAATTAATCGTCGCAACGGCGAAGACAACCGCAAACACCAATCCACAGATCACCTGTCTTCTCATAACGACCTCCTGTCTTCCTATGCAAACGTTCTGCTTTCAATATGAGGGCCGAAGTGCACCTATGGCCCTTATATAATCATTCGCCCGCGTTTTTCAATGAACGCGGTCATGAAGGCTCCGTGATCCCCTTACGTGATAAAGCGAATATTCAGCGGATAGCGGTATTTTTCACCGGCGTTGACCCCCACCGTCGCCACGATCACCATGATGACGTCAAAGACCATCAGGGCGAAGAGGAGAAAAAAACCGATGAGGACGATGATAAGAATCGCCGCGATAATAGCGAAAAGGGATAATATACCCGGCAAAGGCGCCGAGATGGCAAAACATTGCCCAGGTCCTCGCATCCGGTTCCGTCATTGCTGCCATAAGAATACCTCCTTTCGCTGCGTGAGATGGCCCTGAGCCACACGTATTCGCTCCCTTAAGCGTGCAACCTACTTCTCCCGGTTATGCATGCCTATCTGAGTTCGAAGCTCACCTTTACCCTCGCCGTGACACTGATCTGGCCGAGGGCGATGCTCGTGTCCGCACCCCAGGGACTGCTGCCGATGGCCCGCGTCACGTTTTGGTACCTCTCTCTAGTGTCGTACTCTTCTTCAACAATGGCGTAAGGTTTCCCCACCTTTTGACCGAGTTCCTTGGCCATATTCTTTGCCTTTTCCTTGGCAGCCTTGAGCGCCAGGGTACGCGCCTGCTCGCGGTAATCGCTGAGCTTGGTGGTGCGAAACTGTACATCGCGGACGTAGTTGGCGCCGAGCTGGAGGGCGTTGCTGAGCACCTCTTCAAATTTCGAGATGTCTTTTAAGGTAAAAACGATGTTCTTGCTCACAAAAAAACCGATAAAGTCTTCGCGCCGGTATCCTTCTTTATAGCGCGGCTCAATCTTGATCTGGTCGGTCTGGACATATTTGGGATCTATCTTGTATTTCTTGACCAGGGCCAAAAGCCTTTTTACCCGCTCGTCGTTCTGTTTTTTTGCTATGGTAAGGTCCTTGTCCCAGGTCTCCACCCCCAAGGTTAGGATCGCCTCATCCGGGGCAACGCGCACCTCGGCGTCACCAATGACGGTGATAAGACGTGATGCCCCCGTATCCCGCTGCCCCCCGCAGGCAACACACAAGAAAAGTATTATGATAAGGACTATTGCGCAAACACCCTTGGTCATTATGGCATTCATAAGATCTTTCTCCTCATAATTGGTTGGGCTCTACATCCTGCTCTGGTTTATTCCCCTTATAGCGCAGAACCGATTCTTTTGACCGTCCCTTCAAGGACGGTTCTCTCGTTCCCAAAGCGCCAATAAGTCCCGTGCCCCATGGATAAAGCCGATGATATATACGTTTTGTGCCGTTAGCTGGTACAGTAAACGATAGCTGCCTACAAAAAGTTCACGGACGTTTATGTTGTTGAATTCGGGCACTACGCGGCCTCTTTCTGCCAACTGGCTTAACGACCGAGCTGCATCCCGCGCTTCACGAATAAATGACGCTGCATAATGAGGAGAATCCTTGGCAATATAGTTCGCCGCATCTTCGATATCTTGCCACGCTGTCTCAGTCCACGCTACCTTCCGAGCCACTTGGTCATCCTCTGCTCCACTTCATCTTGACTCAGCACACGTCCTTCTTTGACGTCTCTCAGTCCATGTTCAATCTTCTCCTGCACGTAGATGTGGTACTGAATGTCCTCAAATGATGCATCATCCGGGAGTTGTTCGAGCAGTTTACGTACCTCTTCCTTCGCAGTACTCATTGGTATCTCCTTATGCATTGCGCTACTCTTTTTCCCCATTATTTTGGTGTAACCCCTTTTGTCATACGTAATCAGTAATTTTGCTGTTTCCCCTCTTTCTTACATTATTTTCCACTATTTCTCCATATTGTCAAACTATTTTAGCGAAATTAAAGGCAAAAATGGGGCATTCATTGACTTTTCGCCTTGAATATCTTATACAGTAAGTGAAGAGTTGCCGGTTATGTCATGTGACGAGGGAAGCGGTGCGCAAGGAGCTGGATCAATTCATCAACTACCTGGCGTTGGAACGGGGGGCGTCTCCTCACACGTGCCGGGCCTACCGTAAAGACCTCGAACTCTTTGCGGCCTTTTTGGAAGAAAAGGGTATCCCCGAAGAGGTGACGAAGATAGACCACCTGACGATCCGCCTGTACCTGGGCGAGCTCTATCGGCAGGGACACATCAAGCGTGTGTCAATAGTACGCAAGCTGGCTGCGTTGCGGACGTTCTTCCGGTATCAGAAGCGCGAGGGTATGATTGAAAAAAATCCCGCTAAAATGGTCGCCCTGCCCAAGGGGGAGAAGCACCTCCCCCATGTCCTCACCGTCGATGAGGCCTTCGGCATCATGGAAATCCCCGATCATACTACCCCCTTGGGAAGCAGGGATCACGCCATCCTTGAATTCCTCTATTCAAGCGGCCTCAGGGTAGGCGAGCTCACCACGCTCAAGCTGCACGATCTGGACCTGGCCAACGGCATGGTGCGCGTGCTGGGAAAGGGGGGGAAGGAACGACTGGTACCCATCGGCTCCAAGGCCATTGCGGCCTTACAGGCATACCTGCAACACCGGAAAGAACTGATGGGCAAAGTGGCAAGTACCCCACCATACCTCTTCCTCAATCACCGGGGAGGAAGGCTGACGGCCCGCAGCGTGGCACGCATGATCAAGACATACCTGCTGCAGCGGGGAATGATAACGCGGGTCTCCCCGCACACCTTCAGGCATTCGTTTGCCACCCATCTGCTCGACGCCGGGGCCGATCTCCGTGGCATACAGGAATTGTTGGGTCATGCGAGCCTGTCCACGACCCAAAAATACACCCACGTGAGCTCGGCGAAATTAATGGAGGTGTACGACCGCACGCACCCACGAGCAAAAAAAAGGACGCATGATGCTTAAAGCAACGACTATTCTTTCCGTGCGCCACCAGGGGAAGATCGTGATCGCCGGAGACGGACAGGTAACGCTGGATGCGACGGTCATGAAACACCGGGCGCGCAAGGTGCGCAAGCTCTATAACGATACGGTGCTCGCGGGCTTTGCCGGTGCCACGGCCGATGCCTTTACGCTCTTTGAGCGTTTTGAGGTCAAGCTGGAGCAATATAACGGAAACATCCTGCGCGCGGCCGTCGAACTTGCCAAGGAGTGGCGAACCGACAAGCTGTTGCGGAGGCTTGAGGCCCTGCTCGTCGTGGCCGATAAGGAGCACTCCCTCATCATCTCCGGCAACGGCGATGTGGTGGAGCCCGACGATGGCATCGTCGCCATCGGCTCCGGCGGCCCCTACGCCCAGGCGGCTGCCAGGGCCCTGGTCGCGCATTCAAGCCTTGACGCCAAGACTATTGCCCAGGAGGCGATGCGGATAACCGCGGAGATATGCATCTACACGAACGACCAGATAGCGATCGAAGAGCTGTGAAAACAGAGCCGGCGCGCCCTCTGACCCCCAAAGAGATCGTGGCCGAGCTGGATAAGTATATCATCGGCCAGGCAGAGGCAAAGCGGTGCGTCGCCATTGCTTTGAGGAACCGCTGGCGGCGCCAGCAGGTGCCGAAAGACCTGCGGGACGAAATCGCCCCGAAGAACATCATCATGATCGGGCCCACCGGCGTCGGCAAGACGGAGATCTCGCGCCGCCTGGCCAAACTCTCCCAGGCCCCCTTTTTGAAGATCGAGGCCTCGAAGTTTACCGAGGTGGGGTATGTCGGCAGGGATGTGGAATCGATGATCAGGGACTTGACGGAACTGGCCGTCAACATGGAGCGCAAAGAGGAGGAAGAAAAGGTCAAGGGGAAGGCCCGCGACCTGGCCGAAGAGCGGATCCTCGATCTCCTCTTACCTCCCTCCCCGTCAAAAACAATAGACGATCTCCCGCCGGCCGAGACCGTCGAGGTCACAACGGCGCAACCCGAGGACGCGACGGCGGCCAGGACCAGGGAGCGGCTGAGGAATTTGCTGCACGAGGGAAAAATCGACGAGCGGCTGGTCGAGGTCGAGGTGAGCGATAGGAGCATGCCCGTGGTGGAGATCTTTTCCAGCGCGGGGATGGAGGAGATGGACGTCAACATCAAGGATATGCTCTCCGGCATCTTCCCGCGGAAGACGAAAAAGCGCAAGGTGAAGGTCCCCGAGGCACTGGAGATCATCGCCGAGGAGGAGGCCCAGAAGCTCATAGATATGGACAGGGTGATCAAGCAGGCGATCCAGCGCGTCGAGCAATCGGGGATCGTCTTCCTTGACGAGCTCGATAAGATCGCGAGCCGTGAGCAGAGCTATGGCCCCGATGTCTCGCGCGAGGGGGTGCAACGGGATATCCTGCCCATCGTGGAGGGCACCACGGTCATGACCAAGTACGGCATGGTGCGCACCGACCACGTCCTCTTCATCGCGGCCGGCGCCTTCTACGTCTCCAAACCCTCGGACCTGATCCCCGAGCTGCAGGGGCGTTTCCCGATCAGGGTGGAGCTGGAGCCCCTGGGCAAGGAGGAGTTTATCAGGATACTCACGGAACCGCAAAACGCCCTGATCACGCAGTATGTGGAATTGATGAAGACCGAGAGTGTCCGGCTCTCGTTTAAAAAGGAAGCCATTGAGGAAATCGCCGAGACCGCTGCGAAAATCAACGACCGGATGGAAGATATCGGGGCACGTCGGCTCTATACCATCATGGAGCGGCTGCTCGATGAGGTATCCTTTGACGCCCCGGAGCTCAAGGGCAAAGAGATCAGCATCGATGCCGACTACGTACGGAAGAAACTGGAAGAATTAATCAAGGATGAAGATTTAAGCAGGTACATCTTGTAATGCAAAACTGATGCAAAAATCAATTGAAAAGGTCGAACTCCTGATGGAGGCCCTCCCCTACATTAGGCGGTTTTATCATAAGACCATCGTGATCAAGTATGGAGGCGCAGCCATGGCAGACGACGACCTCAAGGAAGGCTTTGCCATGGATATCGTCCTCATGAAATACGTCGGCTTGAACCCGGTGGTGGTCCACGGGGGAGGACCGCAAATCGGCGAGGTCCTGCAACAAATGGGTAAGTCCTCCACCTTCGTACAGGGGATGCGGGTCACCGACCAGGCGACGATGGATGTGGTAGAAATGGTCCTCGTGGGCAAGGTGAACAAGGAGATCGTCGAGCTCATCAACCGCTGTGGGGGAAAGGCCGTGGGGTTGAGCGGCAAGGACGGCAGCCTCATCCAGGCGAAAAAGTTGCATCTCTCCCCCGAGGGGGAAAAAGATGCCCCCTCCGAGATCGTCGATCTCGGGATGGTGGGCGAGGTCGAGGAGATCAACGCCGCCGTCATCAAGACCCTGGATGACGGTGACTTCATTCCCGTCATCGCGCCGGTGGGAATCGGTGCCGACGGCAAGACGTATAACATCAACGCCGACCTCGTGGCCGGGAAGGTGGCGGCTGCCCTCAAGGCGGAGAAGCTTATTCTCCTGACTGACGTCCAAGGCGTCTTGGACAAACAAGGGGCGCTCATCACCACCCTCAAGGCAAAAGAGGCCGCAGGGCTCATACGCCAGGGGGTTGCCTCCGCGGGGATGATCCCCAAGCTCACCTGCTGTCTGGAGGCCCTGGCAGGGGGTGTGGGCAAGGCACACATCATCGACGGCAGGATCAAGCATGCCCTCATCTTGGAGATCTTCACCGATCAGGGGGTGGGAACGGAGCTATGGTCGTAGCAGGGGACGCCTTAATCCGCGAGGGGCAACAGGTGCTGGCAAATACGTACGCCCGCTATCCCCTCGTGCTCGTGCGGGGCAAGGGGGCAACGGTATGGGACAGCGCCGGCAGGGAATACCTCGACTGTGTCGCGGGCTTGGCGGTGTGCAATCTCGGCCACTGTCACCCCAAGGTCGTGGCGGTTATCGAACAGCAGGCGCGGGAGCTCATCCACTGCTCCAACTTTTATTATATAGCCCCGCAGATAGAGCTGGCCCGTCGCCTGTGCGCGCATTCCTTCGGTGACCGGGTCTTTTTCTGCAACAGCGGCGCGGAGGCCACAGAGGCCGCCATCAAGCTGGCGCGCAAGTACGCCACCGAGCGCTTTGGGAAAGAGCGCTATGAGATTATTGCCATGGAAAACTCCTTTCACGGCAGGACCATGGGGGCCTTGAGCGCCACCGGCCAGGAGCGGTTTCACCAGGGGTTTCACCCCCTGCTCCCCGGTTTCCGCCATGTGCCCTTTGACGACGTCGAGGCCGTGGCAGATGCCATTAACAAAAAAACCTGTGCTGTCTTGGTAGAGCCGATTCAGGGAGAGGGGGGGGTAAAGGTCCCGGCACCTGACTATTTGAAAAAATTGCGGGCGCTGTGCGATCAGACAGAGACCCTATTGATCTATGATGAAGTACAGGTCGGCATGGGGAGGACCGGCACCCTCTTCGCCTATGAGCAGTTTGATGCCCCTCCCGACATCATGACCCTTGCCAAGTCTCTGGCCAACGGGATCCCCATCGGTGCGCTCGTGGCGACGGATGCCGTGGCGCAGGCCTTTACCCCCGGTACCCATGCCTCCACTTTCGGCGGCAACCCCCTGGCCACGGCCGTCGGCTGCTGCGTCGTCGACACCCTGCTGGAGGACGGGATCCTGGAACACTGCCGGGAAATAGGCTCCTATCTCCACGAAGGGCTTGTGCTGCTCAAGGATCGCTACCCCTTTATCACCGCCGTGCGCGGCCAGGGGCTCATCAGCGCCTGTGAATTGGCCTTTTCGGGCAAGAAGATAGTCGAGCGCTGTATGGACAAGGGCGTCCTCATCAACTGCACCGCCGACACGGTCCTGCGTTTTCTCCCCCCCCTCATCGTGACGCAGGGGGAGATCGACCGCTTGCTTGCGACGTTGGACGGAATATTCGCAGAACAATGAAAAAGGATTTCATCAGCATATACGATCTCACGCCGGCGGAGATCGAGACCATCCTGCACAAGGCAGCAGAAATAAAGGGGATGCATCCCGCCGCGGGCGGGACATATCGCCCCCTTGAAGGCAAGGCTCTCGCCATGGTCTTTGAAAAGCCCTCGACGAGGACCAGGGTATCCTTTGAGGTGGGGATGTATCAGCTCGGGGGCCACGCCCTCTCGTTAAATCCCCAGGAGAGCCAGCTTGGCAGGGGGGAACCGATCGCAGATACGGCCCGGGTCCTCTCCCGCTATGTGGACGGCATTATGATCAGAACCTTTGCCCACACTCGGGTAGAAGAGATGGCCCGCTTTGCCTCCATACCGGTGATCAACGGTCTGAGCGACCTCTTGCACCCCTGCCAGATCTTGAGCGATATCTTCACGATCACGGAAAAGCGGGGGGACAACTACCGCAAGCTCAAGGTCGCCTATGTCGGGGACGGCAACAATGTGGCCAATTCCTGGATCAACGGCGCGGTGCGCCTCGGCTTTGCGCTCTCCCTCGCTTGCCCCCCGGGGTATGGCCCCGATGCGCAAATCCTGGCACGGGCGCAGGCAGAGGGGGGCTCTCGGATCATCCTCACCCATGACCCGCAGGAGGCGGTCGAGCAAGCTCACGTGATCAACACCGATGTCTGGGCAAGCATGGGACAAGAAAAGGAACAGGCGAAGAGGCGCAAGGCCTTCCAGGGATATCAGGTCAATGCCGACCTCCTCAGCCGCGCGCGCCCGGATTGCCTGGTCATGCACTGCCTCCCTGCCCATCGGGGGGAGGAGATCACGAATGAGGTATTGGAGGGGCCTCAGTCAGTCGTCTTCGACCAGGCGGAGAACCGCCTGCATGTACAAAAGGCCATCTTGATCCTCTTGCTGGGAAAAGGAACCTATGATGCATAAGGACATGAACAAGATCGTCTTGGCCTATTCAGGGGGCTTGGACACGTCGGTCATCCTCCAGTGGCTCAGAGAACGGTACGAGTGCGAGGTGATCGCCTTTTGCGCCGACGTCGGCCAGGGCAAGGAAATCGACGACGTGCGTCAGAAGGCCATTGCCACCGGTGCGAGCAAGGTCTATATCGAGGACCTCACCGAGGAGTTCGTACGTGCATTTGTCTTCCCCCTGATCAAGGCCAATGCCGTCTATGAGGGCAGCTACCTGCTCGGCACCGCCATTGCCCGCCCCTTGATCGCCAAGGCGCAGATGGAGGTGGCGCGCAAGGAGAAGGCCGGCGCCGTGGCCCACGGCGCCACCGGCAAGGGAAACGACCAGGTGCGCTTTGAGCTCACCTACTACCACTTCGATCCCATGATACGGGTCATCGCCCCCTGGCGCGAGTGGGATTTCCGCTCCCGCGAGGACTTGATTAACTATGCCAAAACCAGGGGTATTCCCGTTCCCGTCACCCCTGCCAAGCCCTATAGCAGCGACCGCAACCTCCTGCACATCAGCTTTGAGGGGGGGGTCTTGGAAGACCCGTGGCACGAACCAGATGAATCCATGTTTGTCCTGACCACGGCCCCGGAGAAAGCGCCGGATAAACCCCAATACTGCGAGATCGACTTCAAAGCCGGCGTGCCGGTTACGGTTGACGGCAAGGAGTACTCCCCCGCTCAGCTCCTGGCGCAACTCAATGAACTGGGAGGCAAACACGGCATCGGCAGGGTTGATCTGGTGGAAAATAGGTACGTGGGGATGAAGTCCCGCGGCGTCTATGAGACCCCCGGAGGGACGATCCTGCACTGTGCCCATCGCGCCTTGGAATCCATCACCCTGGACCGCGAGGTGATGCGCCTGCGCGACACGCTCGTCCCCAAGATCGCGGAGCTCATCTACTACGGCTACTGGTATGCGCCGGAAATGGAGCTGATGCGCAAGCTGGTGGATGAGACCCAGCCGGACGTCACCGGGACCGTTAGGCTCAAACTCTATAAGGGAAACTGTATGGTAATCGGCCGCAAATCGGAAAAGTCCCTGTACCACGGCGGTTTTGCGACGTTTGAGGAGGACGAGGTCTATCGTCAGCAAGATGCGGAAGGCTTTATCAGGCTCAACGCCCTGCGGCTCAGGATCAGGAGGCTGCTCGGCAGATGAAGGAGCGGTACGATCCCCACCCGATAGAAGAGCGCTGGCAGCAGTATTGGGAGCAGGAAAAGCTCTTCCAGGCCGTGGAGGACCCGCAGAAAGAGAAGTATTATCTCCTCGAGATGTTCCCCTACCCGTCCGGGAAACTCCACATGGGGCATATTCGCAACTACTCCATCGGCGACGTCGTGGCCCGCTATAAGATGATGCAGGGGTATAGCGTCTTACACCCCATGGGGTGGGACGCCTTCGGCCTGCCGGCGGAAAACGCCGCCCTCCAGCACAAAATCCACCCGGCCCCATGGACCTACGACAACATCGCGCACATGCGCTCCCAGCTCAAGCGGATGGGGTTCAGTTATGATTGGGCACGGGAATTGGCCACCTGCGACCCGGCATACTATCGCTGGGAACAGCTGATCTTTATCAAGATGTATGAGCGGGGGTTGGTCTACCGCAAAGAGGCCCTGGTCAACTGGTGCCCGCAGTGCCAAACCGTCCTGGCCAACGAGCAGGTGGAGGCGGGGACCTGCTGGCGCTGCCACGGCGAGGTGGAAAAACGGGAGCTCGCCGGATGGTTCTTCAAGATCACGGCCTACGCCGATGAGCTCCTGGAGTACTGCGACAAGCTCCCGGGCTGGCCCGAGCGCGTTATCACGATGCAGAAGAACTGGATCGGCAAGAGTATCGGGGCCAATGTGGTATTTCCCTTGGAAGACGGCACAGGTGCCATCACCATCTTCACGACGCGCCAGGACACCCTCTTCGGGGCGACCTTTATGGTCTTGGCACCCGAGCACCCCTTGGTGTTGGAGCTCTGCAAGGGGAAAAAAGAGGAGGCCGCCGTACGCGCCTTTGTGGAGCGGGTCAAGCAACAGGACGTGATCTCCCGCACGGCCGAGGACTTGGAAAAGGAGGGGGTCTTCGTAGGCGTTTTGTGCATCAACCCCCTGACCAAACAACCGATACCGATCTACACCGCTAATTTCGTCCTCATGGAGTACGGCACCGGCGCCATCATGGCGGTGCCCACGCACGACCAGCGGGACTTCGAGTTTGCCAAAAAGTACGGCATCCCGCTGATCGTCGTCATCCAGCCCCCGGGCCAAACCCTCGACCCGGCGCAGATGACCGCGGCCTATGTCGAAGACGGAGTCATGGTCAATTCCAACCCGTTTGACGGCATGCCGAACCGTGCAGCCATGGATGCCATTGTCGATTATCTGGAGAAACAGGGGATCGGCACCAGGGCGGTGAACTATCGCCTGCGCGACTGGGGGATCTCCCGTCAGCGGTACTGGGGCGCGCCGATACCTATCATCTACTGCGAGCGCTGCGGCATCACAACCGTGCCGGAAAAGGACCTGCCCGTGGTCCTCCCCCTGGAGGTGGGACCAAAGGAGAACGGCGCCTCGCCCCTGCCCGACCTCTCCTCGTTTGTCGAGACCACGTGCCCCACGTGCGCAGGGTCTGGCCGCAGGGAGACCGATACCATGGATACCTTCGTGGAATCGTCGTGGTATTTCGCGCGCTACTGCTCCCCTGATTACAACCGAGGCCCTCTCGACAAGGAACGGCTGGCATACTGGATGCCGGTCGATCAATACATCGGCGGGATAGAACACGCGATCCTGCACCTGTTGTATGCCCGCTTCTTTACCAAGGTCTTGCGGGATATGGACATGGTTGCCTTCGACGAGCCCTTTACCAACCTCCTCACGCAGGGGATGGTGATCAAGGATGGGGCAAAGATGTCAAAATCAAAGGGAAACATCGTTGACCCCGAAGACATGATCCGGCGATACGGCGCCGACACGACGCGCCTCTTCAGCCTCTTTGCCGCTCCTCCGGAACGGGATTTGGAATGGCAGGAAGAAGGGGTGGAAGGAGGCTATCGCTTCCTCCATCGCGTGTGGCGGCTGATCTATGACCTGCGCGACG
>MGQT01000100.1:18684-19221 GCA_001797935.1 Deltaproteobacteria bacterium RBG_16_54_18
TTCATTTTAACACCGCTATCGCTGCTATCATGGAACTGGTAAACTACCTCTACCAGGTCAAGGCCGCAATACCGGCAACGCCGCAGGCCACGGCAACGGCGCAGGAGGTGATCGATGCGCTCATCGTGCTCCTCGCCCCCTTTTGCCCGCACATCGCCGAGGAGCTCTGGGAGGCCGCGGGGCATGGAGAAAGCATTATCCGGGCTGCGTGGCCGGCCTACGACCCCGCGGCCATTGCCGAGGAGACGATTGTCATCGTCGTGCAAGTCAACGGCAAGCTGAGAGAGCGACTCCTCATTCCTGCAGCAGCGCGAGAAGAGGAGGTCAAACAACTGGCCTTAACCAGTCCCAAGGTGAAACGATATATTGAAGGAAAGGAGGTAACAAAGACCATCTTCGTACCCAAGAAGCTGGTCAATATCGTATGCGTATGAAAACAATAACCTTCTTAATTGCTCTTATCATTCTCGTCTCCGCGATGGTCGGCTGCGGCTACCACGTCATGGGAAAGGGGGGAACATTCCCTGATGGGATTAC